>CAVHML010000043.1:0-14439 GCA_963636905.1 bacterium | reverse complement strand
CACAGGGCTGGCCGACACCAACTATGAGGGCAAGGCACAGGCGGCAATAGAGGCTCTGAAGACCGACGACTTCGTGTTTCTGCACATCGAGGCGAGCGATGAAGCCGGTCACGACGGCGACCTGCAACTGAAACTGCGCACCATCGAGAACCTCGACCGCCGCATTGTGGAGCCTATCTACAACGAAACGAAGTCGTGGAGCGAGCCTGTATGCATAGCAGTGCTGCCAGACCATCCCACACCTGTGGAGGTAAGGACCCACGTCAACGAGCCTGTGCCCTTCCTAATATACCACAAAGGCATAGAACCCGACAGTGTAACGGCGTATGACGAGGTGAGTTGCGTGGGCGGAAGCTACGGTCTGCTCGTGCTCAATGAGTTTATAAAGGAATTTATGCGGGCATAGCGTTACACCTCATTATATATAACACACATACAAAACCAACAATGAAGTACTACAGTACCAACCATAAAGCCCCCTTAGCCACGCTTCACGAGGCAGTGGTGAGGGGATTGGCCACCGACAGAGGCCTGTATATGCCGGAGCATATAGCCAAGTTGCCGGCAGAATTCTTTGCCGACATCGACAAAAAACCGTTCAACGAGATAGCAAAAACTGTGGCCGCAGCATTCTTCGGCGATGACGTTGAGCACGGTGAACTGGCACGTATCGTTGATGACACGCTTAGTTTCGACTGCCCGGTGGTCAGGGTGACAGACAATATCTATTCGCTTGAGCTGTTCCACGGCCCCACCCTCGCCTTCAAGGATGTAGGGGCGCGCTTCATGGCACGCCTCCTGCAATACTTCATACGTCAGGAAGGGCGCGGCGAAGAGGTCAATGTGCTCGTTGCAACGAGCGGAGACACTGGCTCGGCAGTGGCCAACGGCTTCCTCGGAGTGGAGGGCATACACGTGTATGTGCTCTATCCGAAGGGTAAAGTGAGCAAAATACAGGAATGCCAGTTCACCACTCTTGGCCATAACATAACGGCTATCGAGGTTGACGGCGTGTTTGACGACTGCCAGGCGTTGGTGAAAAGCGCATTCATGGATGCAGATCTGAACGCACACATGAAACTTACGTCAGCCAACTCGATAAACGTGGCGCGCTTTCTGCCGCAGGCGTTCTACTATTTCAACGCCTACGCACGGCTGAAGAGCGACAATCTGGTGATATGTGTGCCAAGCGGCAACTTCGGGAACATCACTGCCGGACTGTTTGCCCACCGTATGGGGCTGCCCATAAAGCGGTTTATCGCTGCCAACAACGCCAACGACATTTTCTACAAGTACCTCCAAACAGGAAAATACGAGCCGAAACCGAGCAAGCAGACCATAGCCAACGCCATGGACGTGGGCGATCCGAGCAATTTTGCGCGTATTATCGACCTCTATGGCGGCGACTACGCAAGGATAACCTCGCTCATTAGCGGTGCTACATTCACCGATGAGCAGATACGAGAGGCCATGAAGCAGTGTCGGGACACGACGGGCTACACGCTCGACCCCCACGGTGCGTGCGGCTACCGCGCCCTCTGCCCCGAACTGGGCGGCGGTCTGCGAGACGGCGAGACGGGAGTGTTCCTCGAAACAGCCCACCCCGCAAAGTTCAAGGATACCGTAGAACAGGCAACAGGCGCACCCGTGGAACTGCCGGAACGCCTCGCAGCCTTCATGCAGGGCAAGAAGCAAAGCGTACCCATGACCAAAACCTTCGCCGACTTCAAGGCTTACCTCATGGAACAGTAACCTCCTGCCCTCTCAACCCGACCACATCCGGGCGGTCAGGCAATGTTCCAAATATTTTTTAGCGTCACTATTGCCGACAAAGGGAAGCAGACGACACCGAGGAGAGTGCGTCCCACACCCACGAGCCGCCGCTTCCCGACAACAACAAGCACAAAAAGGCCCGTCCTCACGGACGAGCCTTTTCCACAAAATAAACTTATATAATAATACACCTACGGTATGTGCAAGACAGCCAGTCTCCCCCGCACAGCCCAAAGCACACCCCACAACCGCCAGTGCAGCACGCGCATGGTTGTGGCACATCGTTAACCGAAAGAATATGGATGCTTCAGGCTTCCTTACTCCGAGGAATTTCAGCTTGCATGGCTCTTACGCCAGGTCGAGGCAGGTCTTCTGACTTCGTTCCTGCGTCCCAACCCCTTCCCACTTCCGCCTCTTTTGCGGAAGCAGTGGACTCTTTGTCGGACGCATCCAAAGGAACTCACAGCTGCGGGACAGTCGGAGATTTTCACCCCATTCCCTTTTAATCGCCGTTACGCGAACCTTAACGGCTACAAAAATAGGCATAAAAACCGAAAGCCCCACCCTTTTGCGCACAAAACACCCTGTGGTTAAGTGTATTTAACCTTTCGTCCGCAACGTCTCTCCCCGTGAAAAGATTCCGCCGATAGGGCATATTCAACACCTCGAAAGCCTATATGGTGGGTTCTATAAATTAGCTTTGCCGGATTGCGAGGCTATTTTCGTGGACAACCACCCTATATATAATAATGTACCTTATAATATATAGGGCGCAGACGGACGGTTCTTCTCACAACAAGGTCTGGGGACTTCGCTCACAAGGCCGGCTTTTGCAGATGCAACTGCCCCACCCCAACCCACGCTCCTGCCGGTTTCTGCGGAAAAACAGGGCGTTTTTGGTGGAAGAACAGCCCGGTTACGATGCAAAAACCGGCGGTCTGGCAAGACTAACCGGGCGGGTTACAAACGCCATTCGTCCATTAAAAACAAGGGGAATGGCGGTTGAATGTCAAAGAAAAGTACACAAACAGTGCGATTTTTGCATTTTATTTTGTTAAAAACGTATTTTTGTGGAGAATTAATTAGGTTGTGTTAAAAGAAATACTTACTTTTGCCAGCAAATACGTATGTGATAATAGTATTTATTTAATTAGTATAGGTATGAAAAAGCTATTTATGGCACTGGCTTTTGCCGGTGTGTCTGTAGCCGGAATGGCACAGACAAATGAAACAGTTGACCCCACCTTGAAGTACAGTGTGGCCACTAACTCTTTCTGGAGCAATTGGTTTGTTCAGGCAAACGTTGTTGGAACAGCCTTTTATGGCAACCAAGAGCAAGGCTGGGAACACGACAAGAGTCCGTTCGAGAGCTACCGCAACAACCTCGGCTTCTCTGTAGCCGTTGGTAAGTGGTTCACTCCGGGTCTCGGTCTCCGCACCAAGTTCAACGGAGTTTGGGGTCGTTCGGTACCCGGTAGCGACGATTACAAGAACAAGAAGGACAACGCCAGCAAGTACTGGACTCTGAACGAGGAAGTACTCTTCAACCTTAGCAACATGCTTTGTGGTTACAACCCCAACCGTGTGTGGAACTTTATTCCCTATGCAGGTGCTGGTATCGGCCGCAACATGAGCTACAACAAGTACGCTATGGACCTGACCGTAGGTGTCCTCAACACATTCCGCTTGAGCAAAAGGGTTGCCGTTAACCTCGATGTCAACTTGCTCAGTGCCGTTAATGATATGGACGGTCTTGAAAAGGCAAAAAGTGTAACTCGCGGTTTCGGAAACTACGACCACATGGTCAACGTTGAGGTCGGCTTGACCTACAACTTGGGCAAGGCAACTTGGAGTAAGACTCCTGACGTAGAGGCTATCAAGGCTCTGTCACAGGGTCAGATCGACGCTCTCAACGCACAGATTGCCGACGCACAGGCTGAGAACGCCAAGCTGAAGAAGATGCTCGCCGAGAAGAAGGAAGTAGCTCCTGTAACAAAGACCGTGAAGGAAGTGGTTGCAGCTCCTGCATCTGTATTCTTCAACATCGGCAAGGCAAAGATTGCATCGCGCAAAGACCTCCAGAATGTTAAGGATCTCGTAAGCGTAGCTAAGGACAACAACTCGAAGATTGTGGTTACCGGCTATGCTGACAGCAAGACTGGTAGTGCTGCGTTCAACAAGAACCTCAGCCAGAAGCGTGCTGACGCTGTTGCCAACGAGCTGGTTAAGATGGGCGTAAGCCGCGACAACATCGAGACTGTAGCCGCAGGTGGTGTGAACACACTCTCTCCTGTTTCCTACAACCGTCGCGCTACTGTTGCCATCAAATAACACTGGCTACAAGCAAGTAGAATAGAAACATCATGCGGCCGACAGGATTTGCCTCCTGCCGGCCGTTTTTTTATTGCCGCAACAGGGCTGTCCCTATCCGCAGACACAGGCTTCACCACAGCCGACCGAACAATACAGCATGGGCAAAAGCCGCACCGCAAAGGGACAAACGGTCTAAAATGCACCGGCAAGGAGGCATATATCCATTCTTTTTAGTACCTTTGCACGATAGCTGACGGCAATTGGGCGGCACAGGGAAACTGATAGCCGCAGCACGACGCACAGCCTTTGCACACGCAACAATATGGAAAAGGAGAACCGGCAAGCTACTCTTGAACTTGGAACAAAGCCCGTAGGGCGGCTGTTGCTGCAGTATTCGCTGCCAGCCATAGTGGCCATGACGGCATCTTCGCTGTACAACATGGTTGACAGCATCTTTATCGGGCAGGGAGTGGGGCCGATAGCCATCTCGGGGCTGGCCTTGACCTTTCCGTTCATGAACCTTTCCGCCGCCTTCGGAGCCGCCGTAGGCGTGGGAGCATCGACGTGCATCTCCGTAAAGCTGGGACAAAAGGACTACGGGACGGCGCAGCGCATACTTGGCAACACCATTACGCTTAATATAATAATAGGTATAGCGTTCAGCATCGTGTCGCTTCTGCTGCTCGACCCCATCCTCTATTTCTTCGGAGCGAGCGAACAAACACTGCCATACGCCCGCGACTACATGATAATCATACTGTTGGGCAACGTATTCTCGCACATGTACTTCGGCATGAACGCCGTTTTGCGCGCGGCAGGAAAGCCCAGGCAGGCCATGTACGCCACTATTTTCACCGTAATACTCAACGCCGTGCTCGACCCGATATTCATCTATCCAATGAAAATGGGCATACAGGGAGCGGCATACGCTACGATAATATCGCAGACGGTAGCTCTGGCGTGGCAGATACGCCTGTTCAGCAACAAAAACGAGCTGCTGCACCTGCGCAAAGGCATCTACCGGCTCAGCAGCCAGACTGTCAACAACATCATAGCCATAGGCATGTCACCGTTCGCCATGAACGTTTGCGCCTGTATAGTGGTCATCTTCATCAACAGGGAACTGCAACAGTATGGCGGAGACCTTGCAGTGGGAGCCTACGGGATAGCCAACAAGATAGCGTTCGTGTTCGTTATGGTGGCCATGGGACTAAACCAGGGACTGCAACCCATCGCCGGATTTAACTACGGGGCACAGAAAAACGACAGACTGAGGTGCGTGGTGAAGATAGCCATGCTTGCCGCAACAGCCATCACGCTCTCCGGCTTCATGGTAGCCATGCTTCTGCCAGGAGAATGCTCGCGGTTGTTCACCACCGATGCCACTCTGCTGGATATGTCAGCCAAGGGTTTGCGCATAATGATGGCCGCTTTCCCCGTCGTAGGCTACCAGATGGTTGTGGCGAGCTTCTTCCAGAGCATCGGAAAGGCCGGGGTAAGCATCTTCCTGTCACTGTCACGCCAGCTCATCTTCCTGCTTCCTCTGCTGTTAGTGCTTCCGCCGGAGTTCGGAGTGGACGGCGTGTGGTGGGCAATGCCCGCCTCCGACGCAGTGGCTGCGGCAGTGACGGCTGTAATCATGACCGCCTACTTGAAGAAACTTAAGAGAAGTGAGACCGTACAGGCCGAAGCCGAACAATAATCCAAAGACAGAAAACATGGAAGACAACCTTATAATAAATGTAGGACGGCAGATAGGCAGCGGCGGAAGGGTGATTGCCAAGCTGCTCGCCGAGACTTTCGGGTGCCAATACTACGACAGGGAGATCCTGTGTATGGCAGCCAAGGAGAGCGGAATATGCGAAAAGTTCTTTGAACAGAACGATGAACAGAAGGGATTCTTCCACTCTCTGTTCCACATGCACGCCCCTCACATGAGCGACAGCAGCTTCTACGGTACGGGAATGTCGCAGGAAGAACTGTTCAAGATGCAAAGCGACGCCATCAGAAAGGCTGCCGAGGAAGGTTCGTGCGTGTTTGTAGGCCGCTGCGCAGACTATGTGCTGCGCGACTTCCGCCACGTTACCAACGTATTCATAACGGCAGACATGGAGCAACGCACCGCTGAAGTGATGAAACGCATGGAGTGCGATGCGGAAACGGCGCAAAAGCATATAACAAATCACGAAAACGAGAGGGCTAAATACTACAACTACTACACGGGAAAGAAGTGGGGGCACAGCTCATCCTACGACTTGTGCGTCAATTCCTCGCTGCTCGGAATAGAAGGTACGGCAGACTTCATAGCCGAGTACGTTAGAAAGAGAGAAAACATTTAGCCTTTTGCCGCAGAAACGTTCGGAACAAGGATGAAAAGGATAGGCATCATCAGCGACACGCACGGATATTGGGACGACAAGTACCTGAAATACTTCGAGCCATGCGACGAGATATGGCACGCCGGCGACTTCGGCTCGACGGAAGTGGCCGAGCGACTGGCCGAAATCAAGCCACTTAAGGCTGTTTACGGCAACTGCGACGGTGGCGACTTGCGTCTCATGTTTCAGGAAACGCTACGTTTCAAGTGCGAGGATGTTGATGTTTTGATGAAACACATCGGCGGTTATCCCGGCAACTACGACAGTTCCATACGCGGACAGATATACGCTTCACCGCCACAGCTGTTCATTAGCGGCCATTCTCACATATTAAAGGTGAAATACGACCGCACTCTCAACCTGTTACACATCAATCCTGGCGCAGCAGGACTGCAAGGGTGGCACAAGGACAGGACGCTCGTGAGGTTGACTATCGACGGAAGCAAGTTCTCCGACTGCGAAGTTATCACATTAGGACACAACGGACAATAGAAGAACGGGCATGAGCAGCAACGCAAAGACAACAGAGAAGGCGGCGATAGCAATAGTCTGCGCTGCAGGATGCCTCGCCATAGAGGCCGCAGCCTACATCTTGGGCTGGACAAAGACCCTGTCCGAAGCGGCAATGAACTGGATTGCCTACACCGCAGTGACATCTATAGTGGTGATATTGCTCACGAAAAGGAAGAGAAACAATACGGAAAAACAATAAAATACATATTTCTATGAAGACTTATTTAGTGACCGGGGCTGCCGGATTCATCGGAGCTAACTACATAAAGTACCTGCTCCACAGGAAATACAAGAACGAGAACATCCGCGTAATCGTACTCGACCTGCTCACATACGCAGGCAATCTCGGAACAATAAAGGACGATATCGACGGCGAAAGGTGCATCTTCGTGCGCGGAGACATACGCGACCGCGAACTGGCAGACAAGCTTTTCGCCGAAAACGACATCGATTATGTGGTGAACTTTGCCGCTGAGAGCCACGTTGACCGCTCTATTGAGACCCCACAACTGTTTCTTGAAACCAATATCCTCGGCACTCAGAACCTGCTCGATGCCGCTCGCCGCGCATGGGTGACAGGCAAAGACGCTACAGGCTATCCCGTTTGGAAAGCCGGAAAGCGTTTCCACCAGGTGTCAACCGACGAGGTGTATGGCTCGCTCGGCAGCGAAGGCTACTTCACCGAGCAGACTCCGTTGTGCCCCCACAGCCCTTACAGTGCATCGAAGACCAGTGCCGACATGATAGTGATGGCTTACCGCGACACATATCACGCTCCCGTGAGCATAACCCGCTGCTCCAACAACTACGGTCCTTATCATTTCCCCGAGAAGTTAATTCCTCTGATTATCAACAACATCCTTGACGGCAAGCAGTTGCCCGTTTACGGCAAGGGAGACAACATCCGCGACTGGCTGTATGTGGAAGACCACTGCAAAGCCATCGACCTCGTGGTGCGTGAAGGGCGTGAAGGCGAGGTTTACAACGTTGGCGGACACAACGAAATGAAGAACATAGACATTGTGAAGCTCACCATCAAGACCATACACGACATGATGGCCGAAAACAAAGAGCTGCGCAGCGTGCTCCGCAAGCAGGAAAAGGATGCCAACGGCGACATTTCAATCGACTGGATCAACGACAGCCTCATCACATTCGTGGCAGACCGCCTCGGCCATGACCAGCGTTACGCTATCGATCCGTCGAAGATAAAGGCTGAACTTGGCTGGTATCCTGAGACAAAGTTTGCCGACGGCATCGTGAAAACCATCCGCTGGAACCTTGAAAACCAGGCTTGGATAAAGGACGTGACAAGCGGTGACTACCAGAAATACTACGAAATGATGTACGGCAACCGTTAATTCCCATACAAAACTTACAGCACAACGCCCTCCCGAATGGACTCTCTGACCAAGGAACTCAACACCGCGCTTGTGGAAATGGGGCTGAACCCACACGCCATAGAGCACGAAAAGGCGCACCGTATGGAGCATCTGCTCGACCTCCTAAGCCCGGACGATGCCAAGGCAGTGGCGCAATACTACGGCCTTTTCGCCACTCCGCGCCTCTCGCTGCACGAGTTGGCCACGGCATACGGGCTGTCTGACGAGGACATGATGGCCGCCATCGACACGTGTGTGCGCCGCATAGCGGTGTCGCCCGAATGGCAAATGATGAAAAAAGAGTTCGTTTGGCATCATTAAATGCGGCATTTAGCAAGCGTAGATATGCGGTTTAGCACACGCAAACAGTGCGTTTGGCAGAGAACATCAATACACAAAACGAGAAAAACAAACCTGAATAATGAAGAAAATACTATTGTTAGGCTCCGGCGAACTGGGCAAAGAGTTTGTAATAGCAGCCAAGAGAGCCGGCCAATATGTAGTGGCATGCGACCGCTATGCAGGTGCTCCAGCCATGCAAGTGGCCGACGAATATGAGGTGTTCAGCATGCTTGACGGCGACAAACTGGACGAAATAGTGCGCAAACATCGTCCCGACATCATCGTACCCGAAATAGAAGCCATACGCACCGAGAGACTTTTCGACTACGAAAAGGCCGGCATACAGGTGGTGCCGAGTGCGAAAGCGGTGAACTACACCATGAACCGCAAGGCCATACGCGACCTTGCAGCCAAGGAACTGGGCTTGCGCACGGCCAAATACCACTACGCCAAGACTCTGGAAGAGATGCGCGCAGCAGCCTCAGACATAGGTTTCCCGTGTGTTGTCAAGCCGCTCATGTCGTCGTCAGGCCACGGACAGAGCGTGGTAAAGGGCGAGAGCGAACTTGAAAAGGCTTTCGTTGAAGCCATGGAAGGCAGCCGGGGCGATGTGAAAGAAATCATTGTAGAGGAGTTTATCCACTTCGACAGCGAGTTTACTCTGCTCACCGTTACACAAAAGAACGGCCCTACCCTATTCTGTCCGCCCATCGGACACGTGCAAAAGGGCGGCGACTACCGCGAGAGCTGGCAGCCTTTTGCCATCCCGGCCGACGAGTTGAAGAAGGCGCAGGACATGGCGAGCAAGGTGACTGCCGCACTTACGGGCGCAGGACTGTGGGGCGTGGAGTTTTTCCTGACCAAAGAGGGCGAAGTAATATTCTCCGAACTGTCGCCAAGGCCGCACGATACGGGTATGGTCACGCTCGGTCACACCACCAATCTCAGCGAGTTTGAACTGCATTTCCGTGCCGTTATGGGACTTCCCATCGCCGCTATCCACCTGGAACACGCCGGGGCGAGTGCCGTGGTGCTGGCAAAGGACGACGCAGACAAGCAGCCCGAGTACAACCTTGTGGACGCCTTGAAGGAAGATTATACACGCATCCGCATATTCGGCAAGCCCGAACAGCACCCCGGAAGGCGCATGGGAGTAGTGTTGTGCTACGGAGATGCCGATGCCGACACAACCGCTTTGAGAGACAAGGCCAAGCGTTTGGCGGCAACAATACTCTAACTGGCGGACTCCAAACCACGCTTATGCCCGGAAAAATAATAGACTTTCCAAAGATTGCAGACCCTCGCGGCAACCTCACAGTGGTCGAGAATCAGACCAACATCCCATTCAATGTGGCGCGCACCTATTGGGTTTATGACGTGCCGGCAGGCGAGTGCCGTGGCGGTCATGCCCACAAACAGTGCAAAGAAGTGATTATTGCCCTCAGCGGAAGCTTCGAGGTGACACTGAACAACGGTACGGAAAAGACTTCTTACCACCTGAACCATCCCTACCAAGGCTTACTTGTAGACACCGACACATGGCGCACTCTCGACGATTTCTCGGCGGGAGCTGTGTGCCTTGTGCTTGCTTCCGAACCCTTCTGCGAGGAAGATTACATCCGCGACTTCAACGATTACCTTGCGTATATCAAGACGAAAACGGACGGAAACGGCTCGGCCAAGTGACGCGAACGGGCGGAAAAGCAAACGAAAATGACTACAGAAGAGTTTGAGATAAGGCGATATGCGCCTGAAAACAAGACAGAATGGAACGCCTTTGCGGGCGCATCGAAGAACGGAACGTTCCTCTTCGACCGCAACTACATGGACTACCACGCCGACCGTTTCAGCGACTTTTCGCTCATGTTCTACCTGAAAGGCCGGCTCTACGCCCTGCTCCCGGCCAACAAAGACGGCCAGACGCTGGTGAGCCACGGCGGACTTACCTACGGCGGACTCGTCACTGACACCTCGGCAACGGCCGCCGGAGTGGTGCAACTGTTTGACTCATTGGTCAAATACCTTGCGGCGCAGGGTTTCAACACCTTTATTTACAAGGCCATACCGTGGATATACCACCGCCATCCGGCCGAAGAAGACCTCTACGCTCTGTTTCGCACAGGCCGCGCAAGGCTGTTGGCATGCGACATCTCATCCACAATCATACCGTCGCGCCCGCTGAAATGGCACCGCGACCGCCGCTATGGCATAAACCGATGCCGCAACAACGGGGTGGAAGTGAACCAAAGCGACGACTACGCCGCCTTTTGGCAGGTGCTCGACGGCAACCTTATGGCTACCTACGGCGTGCATCCGGTGCACTCGCTCGACGAGATGCTGCTGCTGAAGAGCCGCTTCCCGCGCAACATCGTGCTCTACACCGCCACCAAAGACGGCCAGACACTGGGCGGAACCGTGCTCTACCTTACGCCCCAAGTGGTGCATGCGCAATACATTTCGGCCAGCCAGGAGGGCAAACACCTTAGGGTTATCGACGCCATCTACGACAGAATACTCAACGAAGACTTCGCCATGTGCCCCATATTCGACTTCGGGAAGTCAACCGAAGACCACGGCCACGTGCTCAACGAGTCGCTTATATACCAAAAAGAAGGCTTCGGAGCGCGCGGAGTTTGCTACGATACATACGAAATAGCGTTGCGTTGAGCGAAGCAAAGCGCATCACAGGTTAGCCGAAAAACGAAGTTTCGAGGAAGAAAAGGCGAAGCTTCGGGGAAATGGAAAGCAAAGTTTTGGGGCGAAAAAGCGAAGTGTCGGGAAAGAAAGACCTTTAGTTGTCTCTCTTTCCCGACACTTTTTTGTTTCACCGACTGCCGTCCGGCGCATGACAAACGGCCATGCGCCGGGACGGAAATCAATAGTTTTCAGCCCTAACCTGGAAGTAGCTCTGCGGATGGTCGCACACCGGGCACACCTCGGGAGCCGACTTTCCGATGACAATGTGGCCACAGTTGGCGCACTGCCATACGGCATCACCATCCTTGGAGAACACTTTCTTGTCGCGCACGTTCTTCAGGAGTTTGCGGTAGCGCTCCTCGTGCTCCTTCTCTATGGCTGCCACGCCCTCAAACTTGGCGGCTATGTCGAAGAAGCCCTCTTCGCGAGCCTCTTGAGCCATGCGCTTGTACATGTCGGTCCACTCGAAGTTCTCACCTTCGGCGGCAGCTTCAAGGTTCTCTTCGGTGCCTGGAACGGCTCCGTCATGCAGACATTTGAACCACATCTTGGCGTGCTCCCTCTCGTTCAAAGCCGTTTCCTCGAAGATGGCAGCTATCTGCATGAAGCCGTCCTTCTTGGCTTTCGACGCGAAATAGGTGTACTTGTTGCGCGCCATTGACTCTCCGGCAAAAGCCTCAAGCAGGTTTTTCTCCGTCTTCGAGCCTTTCAGCTCCTTCTGCTCTACCTTCTTGAACTTGCTTGCCGGCACTTTACACTTCGGGCACTTCTCCGGTGCCTCGCTACCCTCGTGGACATAGCCACAAACTGTGCATACGAACTTTGCCATAATAGTATTTGTTTAGTTATAATGAGTGAATTTCCGTTGAAATCAGTTCTCTTCGGTGGCGCAGTCGCTGCACACGCCCTTGTAGTACAGCTGGGCTTCATCTACTATGTTGCCGCCTACCACCATGCTGCCGCCGGCTATCACGGGTGCGGTCTCGCCCATCAGGTCGATGATGCGCCCGCATTTGCGGCACATGAAGTGCACATGCGGCCGTGTGTCGCCGTCATAGCACACCCGGTGGTCATCTACCGTTATCATTTGCGCCACGTTGTGCTCGGAAAACATCCGCAGTGTGTTGTAAACCGTGGTCTTGCTCAGCGTGGGGATGTCGTCGCAGAGCGATTTATATACCTCTTCCACCGTGGGATGGTCGTGTCTGGCTATCAGTTGTCCGAGTATTGCCACCCTTTGCACCGACGGTCTCAGGCCGCAAGCCATAAGCCGCGCTGTCGCTACCTTTTCTTCTGCTGTCATCAGTCTGTCACTTTGTATGCTGCAAAGATAATGTATTATTTCCAAATATGGAAAATAAATACTGTAAAAAGTACAAAAAAGTATGCTTTCCCGCCTTTTTTCAATGCAAAAGGGGGCAATATCGGGCATGAAAGTGGGAAATATTGTGTAAGAAAGTGGGAACTGTCGGGGAGAAAAGTGGGCTGAATTTGGCTAAAGACCCAGCAGGTGGGACATCAATACCTTTATACCTATTAATATAAGGATTATGCCTCCGAACAGTTCGGGCTTCATCCGCCGTGCCACAACGCTGCCGAAACGCACCCCCAGGAGACTGCCGGCGAGGCTCAAAGCCAGCGACACGATGCCGATAACCGTCAGCGGAACGGTCAGGTCTGCCGCATTCTTGTAGTCCAGACAGGCAAACGAGATGCCCACGGCGAGCGCATCGATGCTCGTAGCCACCGACATGACGAGCTGTGTGGACAGTCTGGCCGGGTCGAAACAGCGGTTTTCTTCCGGCCCAAGCGACTCTTTCACCATCCGTCCGCCCAGAAAGAGCAGCAAACCGAAGGCTATCCAGTGGTCAAACCCTTGCAGGCTGTCGCTGAAACGGCTTATGCAGAACCACCCGATGAGGGGCATGAGTGCCTGAAACGCGCCGAACAGCACGCCAAGGCGCAGGAACACGCCCGCACGCCAACGCCCCATGATGATGCCGCTGACGATTGAGACTGCAAAACAGTCCATCGCCAAGGCCACAGCGAGCAGAAATATATCGAAAAGACTCATAAAGCAGGTGCAAAGTTAACCTTTTCAACAGAAAAGACGCACCCTTCGGGGGAAAATAACATCAAGCCAGAGGTGAAAACCGCACTCCCGAGCTAAGCCAGCATGCTCCTGAAGTAGCTTCGGACGACCTTCCGCGCCACTCCAAGGCGGTTTTCCACGCTTTTGTACCGCTCTCCGAGCCGTTCGGAAATCTCGGATACGCGCAGTCCGTCCACCACATTCATCATGTAGGCGGTGCGCTGCTTGTCGGTCAACCGGGCCATTCCGCGCTCGAACAGTTCGGTTATTTCCCAAGGGGAATACACCGTGAGACTGTCATCCAGTGCTCCGTCCTGCCCCACTGCCCTTATCCGCCGCTCATACTGCCGCTCCACCGACCGCCGGCGCCATCGGTCAATGGCCATATTGCGCAGCATGGTATATACAAGGCTTGGCAGTGTGACCTCCGACAGCGGCCTTTCGCTGTCGCACAACCGCAGAAACACGTCCTGAACCATGTCTTCGCTCTCCGCAGCAAGGCCGTACTGGCCGGCTGCAAAGGCCAGCAGCTCCTCGCGGTGCTGCCTGTAGTAGCACTCAACGATGCGGTACTGTTGCTCTGTCACGGTCATTACTTTTCTCTTTTAGGTCGGTTCCCAATTCTCTTGCGGCAGGTTTCAAAAGCCGGATGCAGCCTGACTTCATGCAAAGGTAAACGTTTTGCATTGAAAACAAGAAGAAAACCGTTGCGGAAATACCGACTATGAACATTTTTTCACTCTTTTGCCTACGGATTGCAACCGTTGCCCGACCGCCGTCCTTGGCTTTGCGCATACGGAAAGGCGCAAAAGGGCGTGCATCGGGGCGGTCTCCGTATCCTATTGAGTCTCAATGCGTTTCAAAAGCCGGCGGTTTAGTCCTCGTAAACGGGCGGTTTACGGGTCATAAACGGTGCGTTTACGCATCGTAAACGGCACATTTGCGGAAC
>CAVHML010000042.1:0-14529 GCA_963636905.1 bacterium | reverse complement strand
TGTTCCGCTGACGCTGCACATGGGGTTACTGAGATGCAGCCTCTTCGAGGCTATGTCCGCTGCCGTACCCGCCAAGTGCCTCCTTCTGCGGCAAAGTACGGCATCTGTGCATTTAACGTAAGAACCTGATTTCGCCCGAAAGTGCAGCCTTTCCGCACTCCAAATCCATGCCTTTACTTTCCCGAAAACGGCAGGTTCCGGCACAGTCCCCCACCCTTTCGATTTGTAACCCGGCCACTTTCGCTCCGTAAACGTGCCATTTACGACTCGTAAACACGGCATTTAGCACCCGTAAACACGGCATTTACGACCCGTAAACGGGCGGTTTGTGCAAACAACTGGCCGTCAGGGACTTGCGAAACCGGGCTTTTGACCGTAAAATTCGGTGCGGTTGGTCTTCGGAAACACCATCTCCGCACCTTTCCAACCGCCCGTTTGGCACATGAAAGCGGACGGGAGCGGACAAGAAACCCGTGCGGGGTTAATGTTTCATAAATGTTGTTTTGACAAACAAGCCGTCTTGTCAAATATAGATACCTTTGCAGTCGTGCCGCCCAAACAGCCGCTTGCGCCATGCAAACTGCCACGACTGATACGGCATACACATCTTATAACAGACTCAACACGAGCGAATTAAATGCAAAACGTGAACGGATTAAACATAAAACACGAACAGATTAAACGCAAAATATGAACAGACTGATTGCAACACTGGCTCTTTCGGCACTGCTCGCCGCCCCCATGGCAACAGGCGCACAGCCCCCTGTGGGCAATGACTCGGCCGGTGTCACCCTGAAAGACAGCTCCGCAGCCGCACAGGAGGCCAAGGACAGCATTGACGACACCGTGCTTTCCGACAGCGAGGCGGCGGCTGACGCCGACATCGCGCCCGCTGACGAAGACAACGGCGGCTTCCACAAGGAGCTGAAGACCAAGTTCATAGAGGGCAACGCCGGCTTCATGTCGCTCGTGGCACTGGCTCTCGTCATCGGACTGGCCTTCTGCATAGAGCGAATCATATACCTCACGCTGTCAGAGATTAATGCCAAGAAGTTCATGGGCGACATTTCGGCGCGTGTGGAGTCCGGTGACATAGAGGGAGCCAAGGACTTGTGCCGCGAAACGCGCGGCCCTGTGGCATCCATCTGCTACCAGGGACTGACGAGAATAAGCGAGAGTATGGACAATATCGAACGCTCCATAGTGGCCTACGGGTCGGTTCAGTCGGCCAATCTGGAGCGCGGCTGCTCGTGGATCACCCTTTTCATAACCATGGCACCGTCACTTGGCTTCCTCGGAACGGTCATTGGCATGGTAATGGCCTTTGAACAAATACGCACAGCCGGGGACATTAGCCCCACTATAGTGGCCGCCGGCATGAAGGTAGCGCTCATTACAACCATCTTCGGCATCATAGTTGCGCTGGTCCTTCAGGTGTTCTACAACTACATAGTGTCCAAGATAGACCACATAACCTCCCAGATGGAGGAGTCGGCCATAACGCTTCTCGACACGATAATGAGGTACAAACTGACTCACAATGGTTAAGTTATCGGGCAAAAGCCTACGCAATAAGCCAACAGACAGGCTCTCCGGCATGGTACTGATGGCCATGATAGCGGTCACGGCAGTGCTGTTTGCCGCCTTCTACCTCGTGGGTTTCGACACCCCGTTTGCCGATGACGCAAACTTCAACGCCCCGGTTCTGACCGACATCCTGCTGGTTTTCATATACCTTCTCCTCGCCATGGCCATAGCAGTGGCCGTAGTGGCGGTGGCAAGGGGGCTGCGCATCAGGGACAAGGCGGAGGGTGTGGTCAACGGAGTGCCGGCTTCAAGGATAGCACGCGGCTCCGCAATACTGCTGGGGGCGACACTTGCGGTGACTTTCGTGCTGGGTTCCGCCGAGCCGATGGGCGTCAACGGAGGCCGATACACCGACGTTTTCTGGCTGAAAGCCACGGATATGTTCATCAACACGTCGGGCGTGCTGCTCTTAGTGGCCGTCCTGGCGGTGGCCTACGGCCTGTCTGGCCGCAACAGAAGGGCCGGAAAGAAAGGGAAAGGCTAACGATGTTCAACAGACTCCGGCGGCGTGACTTCCCGCAACTCAACACCACATCGACGGCAGACATATCGTTTATGCTGCTTACATTCTTCCTTGTCACCACGTCAATGGACACCGACAAGGGACTGATGCGCCGTTTGCCGCCCGCAACCCCGCAGGAAGAGGTGCGCGAAGTGAGCGTCAGGCAGCGCAATGTGCTGGACATAAGCCTCGAAAGCGGCGACGTCCTGCGCTGCGACGGCAAGGTTGTGGGCTTCAAGGAGCTTGCTTCACGGGTGGAAGCCTTTGTGGAAAACAAGGGAAACACGGCAGACAAGCCGGAGAAACGCGTGCGCGACATACCGCTGCTGGGGCGTTGCGCCGTCACGGACAGGCACCTCATATCGGTAAAGGCAGCCGACAACGCCAGCTATGACGCCTATTTCAGGATGCAGAACGCCATAGTGGCGGCCTACAACCGGCTCCGCAACAGGTTGGCACAGGCACGTTTCGGCCACCCGTTAGCCCAATGTACGCCCGAAGAACGGGAGGCTGTATGCACCTATTACCCGCAGAGAATATCGGAAACCGAGCCTGACAACGGAGGGGAGGCGGCCTATGAGTAACCGTATGTTCAGGAGACGCGACCACGAAGTGCCGGGACTGAACACCGCATCCCTGCCAGACTTGATATTCACCGTGCTTTTTTTCTTCATGATAGTGACCCACATGCGAGAGGTACAGGTAAAGGTTAAGTACCAGGTACCGCAGGGTACGGAGCTGGAAAGGCTCACCAAGAAGTCGGCAGTGTCCTATATATATATAGGTAAGCCCCTGCTTCCCGACGGCGGCAAGGGCGCTCCCGGTGCGGAAACCGCCGTACAGCTGAACGACAAGCTGGCCGACACCGACGAAATAGCGGCCTATATCGCAGCCGAACGCGCCCGAATGTCACCCGAAGACCTCAAGAAAATGACCGTAAGCATAAGGGCTGACAGGCACACACGCATGGGTGTGGTGACGGAAGTGAAGCAGTCACTGCGCAAAGCCGGGGCGTTGAAAATCAACTACTCGGCCGAACAGAGCGGACAGTGATGCCGTTTCCTTGACATGGCCGAACCGTTTTCTGATACAATCCATGCCGTTTCCTTGACACATCCGAACCGCTTTCAGATTATAACCCCGCCTCCTTTTTGTTATAACAGAAGCACTTTGCAGACAAAAGGGCAACTATTAAATACCAATATAACAGCGTTATTTTATAACAAATCATTGCCAAATCGGAATTTTTCCTTATCTTTGCATCAAAAGAAATAGCAAATGGCAACCCAAAAATTAGACAAACTCGACAAGTGGATACTGCGTCTGATAGCAGAAGACGCACGTATTCCGTTTCTTGAAGTGGCGCGTGCCTGCAACGTAAGCGGCGCCGCAATCCACCAGAGAATACAGAAACTGACCAAAATCGGTGTACTCAAAGGTTCACAATTCATCATTGACCCCGAAAAAATAGGCTATGAAACCTGCGCATACATCGGACTTAACCTGCGCAACCCGGGCAATTTCGACAAGGTTGTCACCGAGTTGAAGAAGATACCAGAGGTGGTTGAGTGCCATTACACGACGGGTGACTTCGACTTGTTCATCAAGATTTACGCCATAAACAACCACCATCTGCTCAATATCATACATGATAAGCTGCAGCCATTGGGGCTTTCAAGGAGCGAAACCATCATTTCGTTCAACTCAGCCATCGATCGGCAGCTCCCAATAATGGACATTCCGATTGGCGAACAGGCAGCTCCTGAAGAAGAAACGGAATAGCTCGTGAGAGTAATTATGTCATTGTTGCAAGGCACCGGCAAAGTTTCGTAACAGAACTTTGCCGGTTTTGCTTTCCATAAGCCATGGTTCCGGGGTGCAAACGAACACTTGGAGACCACAAACGTATCTTTGGGGACAGCAAGCGCGGCACTTGGCATCTGCAAAAGCCCGGATTGCGTCCGAAAGTGCGGCAATGGCGGAGCGCAGAGGGCGGACTTGCGGAACTTAATGCTCCGCCTTTTACTCGAATAAGCATATTTTTGCTAATTTTGCAGCCACACAAAGCACCGAGAATGAACCTCCCTGAAAGTTTCAAACGCTACACCTGCGACCTCATGGGCGAGGAGTTGTACCGCCGTATGGTCTCCGCACTCGACGAGGAAGCCCCGGTCAGCGTGCGCGTCAACCCATTCAAGGGTGACAGACACCCCGTTGGCGGCGAGCAGGTGGGCTGGTGCCGGTACGGATATTACCTTCCGGGGCGGCCGGCGTTTACCTTTGACCCTCTGCTCCACGCCGGTTGCTACTATGTCCAGGAGGCTTCGTCCATGTTCATCCACCATGTTATAAAGGAACACGCGCCCGCTCCCGTGCGTATGCTCGACCTTTGCGCCGCGCCGGGAGGCAAGTCAACGGCTGCGTTGGCGGCATTGCCGGGCGGCAGTGTGCTGTTCAGCAACGAACCGGTGGGGCTTAGGGCGCAGATACTGGCCGAGAACATACAGAAATGGGGCTGCCCCAATGTGGTTGTCACCAACAGTTACCCAGCGGATTACGCCCGTTCGGGACTGCTGTTCGACGTGGTTCTGTGCGACGTACCGTGCTCCGGCGAGGGTATGTTCCGCAAAGACGGTGGCGCAGTGGCCGAGTGGAGTGTGCAGAACGTGGAGAAATGCCGCCATTTGCAGCGCAGTATCGTGGCCGAAGCGTGGCGTTGTCTCGTGCCGGGAGGGCTGCTCGTGTATTCAACCTGTACCTTCAACGCCCACGAAAACGAGGAAAACGTGCAGTGGATGTGCTCCGAGCTTGGCGCAGAGGTGCTGCCTGTCAGCGTGGACGGGGCATGGAGCATCACTGGGTCGCTCCTTTCCGGCTTTGACAAGCCCGTATATAGGTTCATACCCGGCACATCGCGCGGCGAAGGACTGTTCATGGCGGTCGTGAGGAAGCCTGATGACGGACAGAACCCGCCGCAACAGACCAAGCGCAAGGCCGCCCGGCGCGACAAAGGCGGCATAAAGGAGACGAAAACCGACTGGCTGGCAGATGCCGACAGCTTCTTCACGTTCACAGACGGCGACAATGTGGTGGCCATACCCAAGGATATGACTGATATGTACCTGACTGCGCGCCAGTCACTGCGCGTCATACACGCCGGAACCGGCCTCGCCACGACCAAGGGACGCGACCTTGTGCCGTCGCAGTCGCTGGCTTTGTCGGTGGCAATGCGGCAGGATGCGTTTCCGAAGGCCGAACTCGACTACGCCACAGCCATAAGCTATCTGCGCCACGAGGCCGTTGCCGCACTGCCGGAGGGCACTCCGCGCGGATATGTGCTCGCCACATACTGCGGAACACCGCTCGGCTTCATGAAAAACCTGGGCAACAGAGCCAACAACCTGTATCCGCAGGAATGGCGGATAAGGAGCGGGCACACGCCAACGCCGCAGTCAATATTCAAAGACGAACCATTCACAGCAACAATATGAAACAATACCTCGACCTTCTCGGCCGCATACTCGCAGAAGGAGCGGAGAAAACCGACAGAACCGGTACGGGCACGCTCAGCGTGTTCGGCAATCAGATGCGCTTCGACCTGACTGACGGTTTTCCACTGCTCACTACAAAGAAGCTACACCTCAAGTCAATAATCTATGAGTTGCTCTGGTTTCTCAAAGGTGATACGAATATAGGCTTTCTCAAGGAGCATGGCGTGAGCATCTGGGACGAATGGGCCGACGAAAACGGCGACCTCGGTCCCGTATATGGCCACCAGTGGAGGTCGTGGCCGGACTATCACGGAGGCACAATAGACCAGATAAGGAACGTAATAGAGCAAATCAGGCACACTCCTGACTCGCGTCGCATGATTGTAAGCGCATGGAACGTGGCTGAAGTTGATAAGATGGCATTGCCACCCTGCCACACTATGTTCCAGTTCTACGTGGCTGACGGCCGCCTGAGCCTGCAGTTGTACCAGCGGTCGGCCGACACGTTCCTCGGAGTGCCGTTCAATATCGCCTCATACGCCCTGCTCCTGCAAATGGTGGCACAAGTGACGGGGCTTGAAGCGGGGGATTTCATCCACACAACGGGCGACACACACCTGTATCTCAACCACTTGGAACAGGCCAAGCTGCAACTCACGCGCACTCCGCGCCCACTTCCAACGATGAAAATCAACCCCGACGTGAAGGACATATTCGACTTCCGCTACGAAGACTTTGAACTTGAGGGCTACGACCCGTGGCCCCACATCAAGGCAACCGTGGCCGTATAGTCAAAAAAACGGAATATATAACGACAAGGAACAGGATATATAACGACAAAGAACAGGATATACAACGACAAAGGATAGGATATACAACGATGAGCATAAACATAATAGCGGCAGTAGCCCGGAACAGGGCGATAGGGCTAGGCAACAAACTGCTCTACTGGCTGCCAAACGACCTGAAAAGGTTCAAGTCGCTGACCACAGGCCACACGATTGTCATGGGTCACAACACCTTTCGCTCGCTGCCAAAGGGCGCTCTGCCAAACCGGCGCAACATAGTGTTGAGCCGAACCGTGCAGTCGCTTCCCGGATGCGAGTGCTTCGCGTCGCTCGAAGAGGCTCTTTCAGCCTGCAAAGGTGATGATGAGGTATATATAATAGGTGGGGAAAAGGTATATAGACAGGCCATCGGACTTGCCGACAGGCTCTGTCTCACGGAAATAGACGACACTCCGCAACAGGCAGACGCCTTCTTCCCGGACTATGGCGGCTGGAAAGAAGTGGCGAGAGAGACCCATTCCACCGACGAGAAGCACGCCTACCGCTATTCATTCGTGGATTACGAGCGGTAAAAACAAGTGCCTTTTCGCAAGAAAAGCCATTCTTTCAAACACTAAAGCGGCCGTTTACGCAATGTAAACGACCGCTTTGCATTGTATAAATACCCTGATTTGGGTGGCTAAACGCCCCACTTTTCAAGTCTTGATGCCGTAGCTGCGGCGCAAAGGCGTGGGGTTTCGTCCCGTTACTTGTCTTTCTTGACGGTTGACTTGTAGCGTTTGTTCAGCCCGTTCACCACATCTTGGGTAATATCATGGCGTGTATCGGCATAAAGGATGTTGTCTCCAGCCTTGGAAATGATGAGGTCATACTTCTTGGACTTGTTGTAATCCTTCAGGAAGTTGCGCAGAGAGTCGCGCAAAGCCGTGTTGTATTTGGCCGTTTCAGCATCGAGTTCAGACCCCAAACGGTTCTGCAGCTCCTGCAAGTCCTGCTCCTGACGCTGGATAGCGGCCTGTACGCTTGCCGCCTGTTCGCGACTTGCGAAGCCGTTGTTCTGCATTTTCTGCTGGAAATTGGCCGCTGCAGCCTGCAACTGTTTGCCCTTTTGGGTCAGTGTGTTGCGCGCATTGTTGCTCTTTTTCTGCAATATAAGTGTGTATTCCTTGCAGAATTTGTACTGCGACATGAGCGAATCCACCTCGACATAGGCTATCTTCATGCCCGAAGTCTGGCCGGTTTTCTCTGCTGAAGGCTGCTCGTCCATCTTGGGACTCGAATTGTTGCACGACAAAAGCGTGCAAACGGACAACGCCGCAATGCCTACGGCTCCGATAAAGTTGTTCTTTTTCATCTTGTATTCTTGGTTTTTACTGTTTCTTTTCCCCTTTTTCGCTGACGGCAAAGCCGGCGGTTCGGCGCGCCTCGCGGTCCTGTTCCAGCACGCAACCGATGCCTTTGGCCTTCATAGCCTTACTGTCATGGATGTGCTGGGAGGCGAATTTCCCGTCCTTACTGGCAAAGACCTTGACACAAAGAAATGCCATGGAGATAGCAATTATTAACGTGCTGAGCAAAAACAGTTCGGTCATAATAATGTAACTTTGCGGTTGCAAAGGTAATGGAATTTAATTGATTAGGTATAAACGGGCAATAAAAAAAGCGTAAATTATGGATAAAAGAGACTTAAAGCCGGCAGGCGTTTTCGCGCAGTTTGCGGAAATAAACAAAATTCCGCGCCCTTCAAAACACGAAGAGCGGATGATAGAGTACCTTACCAACTGGGGCAAGGCACACAATCTGGAGACTAAGGTGGACGAAACGGGCAACGTGCTGATAAAGAAGGCTGCCACACCAGGTATGGAAGACCGCAAGACGGTGGTATTGCAAAGCCATATGGACATGGTATGCGACAAACTTGTGGACGTGGAGTTCGACTTTTACAACGACCCCATACGCACACACATCGAAGGGGAATGGCTTACGGCCGAGGGAACGACCCTTGGTGCCGACGACGGCATAGGTGTGGCCATAGAACTGGCCATCCTTGAAGCTGACGATATTGAGCACGGCCCGATAGAGTGCGTGTTCACGGTTGACGAAGAGACGCAACTCACGGGAGCAAACGGCATGAAAGCCGGCTTTATGAGCGGAGACATGCTCATCAACCTCGACAGTGAGGACGAGGGACAGGTGTTCGTGTCGTGTGCAGGAGGCCGCACCACGACCGCCACGTTCACGTTTGAAAGGGAAGACCTGCCCGCTGGCAAAGGCTACTTCTTTCTGAAAGGCTCGCTAAAGGGACTGAAGGGCGGTCATTCGGGCGACGACATTGAAAAGAAACGCGCCAATGCTATAAAGATACTCGGCCGCTTCCTTTATAAAGAGATGTGCAAGTACGACCTGCGTCTTGTGGAGTTCAACTCCGGGAAGATGCACAATGCCATTCCGCGCGACGGAGTTTTCGTGATTGCAGTACCCGGAGAGGCAAAGGAAAACGTCAAGGCAGACTGGAATGTGTTTGCCAGCGAGGTGGCAGACGAGTTCCATGTTTCGGACAAAGAGATGGTTTTCGCCATGGAGAGTGCCGACCCTGCAAAGGTAATCGCAAAGGACGTTGCGCAAAACTTCATCCGTTCCATACAGGCAGTCGATAACGGAGTGTACGCAATGTGCCAGGACGAGGACATAGCCTGGCTCGTTGAGACTTCAAGCAACATCGCCAGCGTCATAACCAGTGAGGATACGATAACCGTAGTGGCCTCGCAGCGAAGCAACGTGATGAGCAATCTGGAGAATGAGTGCAACACCGTGAAGGCAACCTTTGAACTTGCAGGTGCCAAAGTACACCAAAACGACGGCTATCCGGCATGGAAGATGAACCCCAACAGCCAGTTGACCAAGATTGTAGTGGATACTTACAGGAAGCTGTTCGGCAAGGAACCTGTGGTAAAAGGCATACACGCCGGACTGGAGTGCGGCCTTTTCTCGGAGCGATACCCCAACATGGACATGGTATCCTTCGGCCCCACGCTGCGCAACGTGCACACTCCCGACGAGAAACTGCACATTCCCACCGTGGAAATGGTGTGGAACCATCTGCTCGAAGTACTGAAAAACATGCCTAAGAAATGACTCTGACAAAGAAAACGGTCAATACCTTTATTATATGTGCGGCCTTTGCGCTGCCGTTCGCCTCGTGTGGACGGCAGCACAATGCCGAACAGACGGTGAAAGGTTTCATGGAAGCCAACCTGAACGAGCCTTCTTCGCTGGAACAACTGCACTTTGAGGGTATGGACTCCACGCGTCACATTACCGATTCGGCGGTGTCTGCCCTGCGAAAGGCTGCACAGGCTTCCGCCAAGCAGTACAAGGCCGGCATCAACTACACCACAGGCAAGGCCAGTCCCAGCACAATTTTCATCAAAGCCACATACAAGAGCGGCGGCAAGCGGTATGCCGACACCTACTATCTCGACCCGTCACTGGCCGCAGTCGTAGCTTTCATGAGCCGCGAAGACTGAACTTCCAGGCTTTTTACCATCACATCTTTCACGCCCAGACCGCCTCTGGGCTTTTTCAAAAGACATCTTTCTATATATGGCAAAGGACAAAACGGCATACGTCTGCGACAACTGCGGGCAGGAATCGTCCAAATGGATAGGCAAATGCCCCAACTGCGGGCAGTGGAACACGTTTAAGGAGATACGCATTGCCGCAGATACGGGTTCAATGGCGGCCAAATCGGCTGCAATGAGCGTGCGTTCGAGACAGCAGGGCAAGAACAACCCCATGCCTCTGCGGGCAATAAGTGCCGAAGACGAGCCGCGTATAGATATGCACGACGACGAGTTGAACCGCGTACTCGGCGGCGGACTTGTGCCGGGTTCCATCGTTCTGATAGGCGGAGAGCCTGGTATCGGCAAGAGCACGCTCACTCTCCAGACGATACTGCGCATGCCGGAAAGAAGAATACTGTATGTCAGCGGCGAGGAGAGCGCACACCAGCTGAAAATGCGCGCCAACCGCATAAGCCATCCCGACAACGAAGCATGCCTGATACTGTGCGAAACGTCGCTCGAACACATCTTTTCGCACATCAAGGAGACGCTTCCCGAACTGGTAGTCATCGACTCCATACAGACAATCTCCACAGAAGACGTCGATTCCAGCCCAGGCAGCATAGTCCAAGTGCGCGAGTGTGCGTCGGCACTGCTGCGTTTCGCCAAGACGAGCGGCATACCCGTCATACTCATAGGCCACATCAACAAGGAGGGAACGCTCGCCGGGCCGAAGATACTGGAGCACATAGTTGACACGGTAATACAGTTTGAGGGCGACCAACACTATATGTACCGCATACTGAGGAGCATGAAAAACCGTTTCGGAAGCACGTCCGAACTTGGCATCTACGAGATGCAGCAGACGGGACTGCGACAGGTGGCCAACCCCTCCGAGCTGTTGCTCACCCAAGACCACGAGGGTCTTAGCGGCATAGCCATCAGTTCGGCCATAGAAGGCGTGCGCCCGTTCCTCGTGGAGACCCAAGCCCTGGTGTCAAGTGCGGCCTACGGCACACCACAGCGCAGTGCCACGGGTTTCGACCAGCGGCGTTTGAACATGCTGCTCGCCGTTCTGGAAAAGCGTGTGGGCTTCAAGCTGATGCAGAAGGATGTGTTTGTCAACATAGCCGGCGGACTTCGCGTCACCGACTTGGCCATGGACTTGAGCGTAATAGCCGCCGTGCTGTCGAGCAACGTTGACACGCCCATCGAAACCGGATGGTGCATGGCTGGCGAAGTGGGGCTTAGCGGCGAAGTGCGCCCCGTCAACCGCATCGAACAGCGAGTGGCAGAGGCCGAAAAACTGGGCTTCAGCCACATAATACTGCCCAAACACAATATGCAGAGCCTCAACCAGTCGAAGCTGAACATACGGCTCGTTCCCGTAAGGAAGGTGGAGGAGGCTCTCAGAGCATTGTTCGGATAAGGCAGTCCCGGCGTGACAAGACCCGCTACCGGCCTGGGTGCGCCGGCATCTGCGGCACAAACGGGCGGTGTCCGGCCAAGACAGCATTTGCCATCAGGCCGGACACCGCCCGTTTCCATTCGGTTTGTCATGAAAAGCCATTGCTTCTGCCTTCAAAAGGCGCAAAAGAATTATCCCCCGATTCGCATCGGAGGATAATAACAACACAAACACAAAATAAAACACGGCCATGCAATGAAATGAACGACCGGTTTCTATCTCTTTATACCACGTTGCGGCTTATTGTATGCCGTCTTCGCGGAGTTTCTTCTGCCAGTTCCAGGCCGATTTCAGGGTGTCTTCGAGACTTGTCTCGGCTTTCCAGCCCAACACCTTGTTGGCTTTTTCAGGATTGGCCCACACTTTCTCTATGTCACCGGCACGACGGGGCGCATAAGCCCAGTTCAGCTTGACACCAGTGGCCTTTTCAAAGGCGTCAACCACTTCCTTTGTGCTCACACCGTGACCCGTACCGACATTAAACACCTCCAACTTGTCGCTGTCAGAGTGCAGCACGCGCTCCATAGCCTTCACGTGTGCCTTGGCCAAGTCAACCACATAGATATAGTCACGTATGCATGTGCCATCGGGAGTGTCGTAGTCGTTGCCGAAAATCTTTAGCTGTTCCCTTATTCCCATGGCCGTTTGGGTGACGTAAGGTATGAGGTTCATAGGCACGCCGTTGGGCATTTCGCCTATTATGGCTGTGGGATGCGAACCTATAGGGTTGAAGTAGCGGAGCAGGATGGCCTTTATGGGCGCACCGCTGTTTATGTCGTCACGTATAATCTCCTCGTTCACCTGTTTTGTGTTGCCGTATGGGCTTTCTGCGGGCTTGATCGGCGCATCCTCGGTGACGGGCAGGTGTTCGGGGTCGGGCTGTCCATAGACCGTACAGCTTGAAGAGAAGATTATGCCCTTTACGTTATGCACCGGCATAAGCTCCAGCAGGTTCACCAGACTGAGGATGTTGTTGCGGTAATACAGCAGCGGCTTCTCCACACTCTCCCCCACTGCCTTGCTGGCGGCAAAGTGTATGATGCCCGTAATGCCGGGATATTTGGCGAAAACGGCCTCCAGAGCTGCCTTGTCGCAGCAGTCAACCTTCTCAAAGGCCGGGCGCACG
Organism: bacterium; assembly: GCA_963636905.1. Taxonomy (GTDB): domain Bacteria; phylum Bacteroidota; class Bacteroidia; order Bacteroidales; family Bacteroidaceae; genus Prevotella. The sequence goes on along the minus strand of CAVHML010000042.1, from coordinate 2,004 downwards.
CCCGTTATCTTCTCGATTCCATCGACCACCTCGGCGCGTGAGTTCGACAGGTTGTCCACTATCACCACGTTGTAGCCTGCGTTCTGAAGCTCAACGGTGGTATGGGAGCCGATAAAGCCGGTTCCTCCTGTAACTAATATAGTATCTTTCATAGCTTAACTGAACTGTTATTTATGAATAATTGATGTGTTTTGCCACGCCGGTGTGCCGTGCGGATACAGCCGGAGCAAGGGCTGCGGCGGCTTTGCGCAACACTTCCACTGCCCATCTCCTATGCAAAGGTAATAAAAATGGCGTAAACAAAACTTTTACAGGCATTTTTTTGATAAAAGGGCACCGCCTGTATTATAGACAATGCCCTCTATATTTATATATAATGCCCTCTACATTATATATAATGTGTAGCCTTACTTCGCACCTTCGAGCAGCTGGCTCTCCGATAGGCCGCAGTCTTCGAGCAACTTGATGGCATCCACATACTGTGCGATGCCCAATGCCACATCTTTGGCGGCCTTCATGGCCAGCACAACGGTCTGCGGACGGTGTACCACATCGCCTCCTGCAAACACACCCCGGCGTGTTGTCATGCCCATAGGTCGGTCGCTGACTTTCACATAGCCTTTTTCGTCCACCTCAATGCCCTCTGTGGTTGACACAATGCGGTTGGCCGGACGCGAACCAATGGCCAGAAATATCCTGTCAAAGGGCAGTTCCTTTTCGCCCTCGGGCGTAGTCACGCGCACAGCCTTGAGCATACCATGACCATTGTCGATGAATTCCGTGGGGTTGGTTTGCCACAAGAACTTCACGCCCTCCTTTACAGCCTCCTCATACTCGCTCTCGTTGGCCGGCATGTCGGCCTGTGTCTTACGGTAAATCACCGTGACATCGGCTCCAAGGCGTATGGCGGTGCGTGCGGCATCCATGGCTACGTTTCCGCCGCCAATCACTCCTACCCTTTCACCCTCGCGCAGAGGCACCATACTGCGGCTCATTGCGCCCTCATTGTAGCTGTTCACGCAATGCAGGAGGTGGGTTGACTGGCTCACGCCGCGCAGGTTGGCTCCCGGCACTCCGTCCATGTTCTGCGGCAGGGCGGTGCCCGTGCCTATGAAAATAGCGTCGTAACCGTCGCTGAACAGACTGTCCACAGTGACGTTGTTGCGCCCTACCAAACAGTTGAGCACGAAGTTCACGCCAAGAGCTTCTATCTTTCGGGTCTCCTTGCGCACAACGCTCTTGGGCAAACGGTACTCCGGTATGCCGTACATGAGCACTCCGCCAGGTTCTTCCTGCCCCTCAAAGATGGTTACGGCAAAGCCCTTGCGAGCCAAGTCGCCAGCCACGGTCAGTCCGGCAGGACCTGAACCAATGACGGCCACCTTTCCACGGGTCTTCTGCGGCATTTTTTCGCGTATGAGAGCCATGTCTGCATCAAAGTCGGCTATGAACTGCTCCAGCTTGCCTATCTGGATAGGCTCGCCCTTCTTGCCCAACACGCAGTGTCCCTGGCACTGTTTCTCGTGCGGGCACACCCTTCCGCAGATGGCCGGCAGGTTGCTCTTCTCGTTTATGATGCTCATGGCCATACCTATGTTGCCCATCGAGAGGGCGTTAACGAAGTCGGGAATATCGTTTTCTATGGGGCATCCCTTGCGACACTGTGGCACTTTGCAATGCAGACACCGCTTGGCCTCGTCTATAGCCTCCTTTGTTGTATAGCCGGTATTTACCGCCTGAAATGATTTGTTTTCTGTTTGCATGATGTAGTTTTCCCGTTTGTTTGTAATATCCAGTGTGCAAAAATACACAAAAATCCCTATTAGCCACCACAAACATCCAAGTAAAGCCCTGCAAAGGTTTGCTTAGAACTTAAAATGAGGAATTGGGAATGAGGAATAAAGATGCAACCGACAATCGTGGATGTAGCATCTGGCACTCGTGGATGTGGCATCTGGCACCCGTGGATGCGGCATTTAGCATACGTAGGTGCGGCAAGCAGGT
>CAVHML010000041.1:4332-14537 GCA_963636905.1 bacterium | reverse complement strand
GTGCAAAAGTAATAGTGGTACGATAAAAAGTAAAATAGATAACGCCCCAATGCTTCCTTTATGCTTATCTTTGCACCCGGAGAAACAGGTCTGACGCACCCTTGGCGGCTGACAACGGGAACGGTTGGCGTGGCCAGTGGCAGACATCGGTTTCGGAATCCGCCTAAATGAAATACTTTATGTTACGCAAAATCCGATTGACACTGGCCGTTTTCACGGCTTTTCTCATCACAGCGCTGTTCCTGGACTTTACAGGTACGCTCCATGTGTGGTTCGGTTGGCTGGCCAAAGTGCAGTTTCTTCCGGCCGTACTGGCTCTGAACGTCGGCGTGGTGGCCGCACTGGTGGTGCTGACACTTGTGTTCGGGCGCATCTACTGCTCGGTTGTCTGCCCGTTGGGCGTGCTTCAGGACTTCGTGTCATGGGTGTGCGGACGCTACAAGGGCAGAAAGCGCAGCTTCAACTATTCGCCTGCGAAGTCAGTACTGCGCTATTCGGTGCTTGCAGCCTTTGTCTTGGCAATGGTTCTGGGTATCGGTTCGTTTGTGGCACTGCTCGCCCCCTACAGCTCATACGGGCGGATAGTGCAGAATATCCTTTCACCTTTATATATATGGGGCAACAATCTTCTCGCCATGTTGGCCGCCCGTGTGGACAGCTACGCCTTCTATGAGCGCGAAGTGTGGCTGCGCAGTGTGCCGACCCTGCTGGTTGCCGTTGCTACACTTGCCGTTCTTGTGGTGCTGGCGTGGCGTAACGGACGCACATACTGCAACACCGTATGCCCCGTAGGTACGGTTCTGGGCTTCCTGTCGCGCTTCTCTTGGCTGAAAGTGGGCATCGACGGAGACAAATGCAGCCGTTGCGGCTTGTGCGCAAGGGCTTGCAAGGCATCGTGTATCGACTTCAGGAACCACAAAATAGACTATTCGCGCTGCGTAGTGTGCGGCGACTGCATAGTCAAGTGCCGCAAAAACGCCATAAAATACGGCAGGACAGGCATGATAAAGGCTGCTGATGCCGACAAAAACGGGACTGCTGACTCCACAAAAAGGACTGTTGCCGACAATGCAGGGCATGAAATCGGGGCGCAGAACGGTGTGGATGCTTCGCGCCGCTCGTTTCTTTTGGGCACTGCCTTGGCCACTACGGCTGCAGCATTGGCGCAGGGAAAGAAGAAAGTGGACGGTGGACTGGCCGTAATCGAGGACAAGAAGCAGCCCGAACGCACCACTCCCATAACGCCGCCCGGCTCTTTGTCGGCCGAAAACATGGCCCGCCACTGCACGGCATGCCAGCTTTGCGTGTCTGTATGCCCCAACGACGTGCTCCGTCCGCAGACTTCCATACTGAAATTCATGCAGCCAGTGATGTCATACGAGCGCGGTTACTGCCGTCCGGAGTGCACCCGTTGCGGCGAAGTGTGCCCCACAGGTGCCATAAAGCCCATAACCAAGGCCGACAAGGCGGCCATTCAGACAGGCCATGCCGTGTGGATAAGGCAGAATTGTCTGCCTGTGGCCGACGGAGTGGAGTGCGGTAACTGTGCCAGACACTGCCCTGTGGGTGCGATAACGATGGTCACTCCCGACACAAAGGATGCCCAGACGCCCAAAATCCCTGTGGTCAACACCGCGCGGTGCATCGGTTGCGGAGCCTGTGAGCACCTTTGTCCGGTGCGGCCGTTCAGTGCAATGTACGTAGAGGGGCACGAGAGGCACCGCATAGTGTGACGTTGGCGATATAAGGGCAACGCCTGTCGTTTTAGACACCAACCATATAAAGTTTCAGACCTACCATATAAAAATCAAGACAATGGCGAAAGACTTGAACAGACGAACCTTCCTCAAGGTCTTGGGCGGCGGTACACTGGCCGCAACAGGACTACTTACGGCTTGCAAGGGCAAGGGACAGGCCGGCCATTCGGCTGGTTTGGAGCCAGAGAAGGGCAAGATGACATACCGCACCAATCCGAACACCAACGAAAAGGTGTCCATTCTCGGCTACGGAATGATGCGTCTGCCTACCGTGGCTGGGGATGCTGCGCGCGAAAACCCCGACGCTCCCATTGACCAGGAGATGGTGAACAGGCAGATAGACTATGCACTTGAGCACGGTCTGAACTACATTGACACGTCGCCGGCCTACTGTCGGGGACTGTCAGAGCGTGCCACAGGCATCGCACTCCACCGACACAAGAGGTCGGAATACTACATTGCCACAAAGTTATCCAACTTTTCGCCGGAGACATGGAGCCGGGAAGCGTCGCAGGAAATGTTTGAAAACTCACTGAAAGAGTTGCAAGTGGACTACGTGGATTACCTCTTGCTGCACGCTATAGGCATGGGTGGCGACGGTATGGCCGACTTCTACGGCCGCTATATCGACAATGGAATACTCGATTGGCTGGTGGAACAGAAACGAAAGGGGCGTATTCGCAACCTCGGATTCTCGTATCACGGTGACATAAAGTGCTTCGACCTTGCCCTGAAGTGGCACGACGAGAACCGCTATCACTGGGATTTCGCACAGATAGAACTTAACTATCTCGACTGGAACTATGCCGATGAGATCAACAAGCGCAACACCGACGCTGTGTATCTCTACGGCGAACTGCACAAAAGGCACATCCCTGCGGTCATCATGGAACCGCTTCTCGGAGGCCGTCTTGCCAATGTGCCCGACAATATCGTGGCGAAAATGAAGGCGAGAGAGCCTGAAAAGAGTGTGGCAAGCTGGGCTTTCCGGTTTGCAGGCACGCCTGACGGGGTGCTTACAGTGCTTAGCGGCATGACGTATATGGAGAACTTGCGTGAGAACTTGTGTACGTATTCGCCGCTGAAACCGCTGACACACGAGGAAAATGACTTCCTCATGGACATAGCAAGGGACATCTACAACCTCAAAACCATACCGTGCAACGAGTGCAACTATTGCATGCCCTGTCCGTATGGCATAGACATTCCGGCCGTATTCTCCCACTATAACAAGTGCATAAAGGAGGGTAATCTCCCGAACAAGGGTACTATGGATTCCGATTACCGCCGTGCGCGGCGCGCTTTCCTTGTGGGCTACGACCGCAGTGTGCCGCGTTTGCGGCAGGCAAGCCACTGTATAGGCTGCGGAAAGTGCGTGAGCCATTGTCCGCAAAGGATTGTTATACCGCAGGAAATGCAGCGGATAGACCGGTTTGTCGAACAGCTTAAACAGGACAAAGCATGACGAACCGTCTGGCGGAGATACTGGTGACGGGCGGCCACTCGCTCGTTGTTGACAACGGAACGGTGCACGCATACGACGGATGCGGCGTGTCTGACCTGCGCCGGCTGCTCGTTGAAGAGCCTGAAATGCTGCACATGGCCGAAGTGGCTGACAAGGTTGTGGGCAAGGCAGCAGCGGCTTTGATGGTGAAAGGCGGCGTGCGGAAGGTATTCGGCGTTGTCGTTTCGGAGCTTGCCGCAGGGCTTTTGCGGCAGAACGGGGTGGAACTGGTTTGCGAAACGCTCGTTCCGTACATCGAAAACCGTCGGCGCACGGGCTGGTGTCCGCTGGAAACGCGCTGCAAGGACTGCGTTTCTGTGGACGAATGTGTCGCTGCAATAGAACAATTCATCAATGAACAGAATAAAAACCGATAGGTTCAATTTCGTAAAGCGGCCGTTTATGGTGCTTATCCTGCCGCTTTTTGCATCGCAAATGCCGCTGTTGGCACACGTAAATGCCCTGTTTACGGAGACAGGGGTTTGCTCAACGGCAATCGAAAGGGCTTCTCTTGCCCCGGAAACAGCCTCGCAGACAGCGCAGGACACCGCCTATACCAGCGGCGGCAATGCCATTGGTGAGGTTGTGGTGACAGGTGTGCGCAACGAAACCGATGTGCGCCACTTGTCGCAGACCGTGTCGGTGGTGAAAAGCCAGACCATCAGACAGGCCATGCAGCCGTCTTTGCTGCCTGTGTTGGCCGACCACGTGCCGGGACTGTTCGCCACGTCGCGCGGAGTGATGGGTTACGGTGTCTCGGGTGGTGCAGCCGGCAACATTTCCCTGCGCGGTCTTGGCGGCGGATCGGGGCGTTTGCTGGTGCTGATTGACGGTATGCCGCAGTTCATGGGGCTTATGGGTCACCCGATAGCCGACAGCTACCAGTCGTTTCTGGCCGAACGGGTCGAAGTACTGCGCGGCCCGGCATCGGCACTCTACGGTTCAAATGCCATGGGCGGTGTGGTTAACATCGTCACGCGCCACGCCCGGCAGGACGGAGTGGGCACGTCGCTGCGCGCAGGTTACGGCTCTTACAACACTGTCGAGGCCGAATTTGCCAACCATGTGCGCAAGGGACGCTTCTCGTCAGTGCTGTCAGGCTCGTACAACCGCACCGACGGCCACCGCAAAGACATGGGTTTCAGTAAGTTTGATGGCTATGCAAAGGTGGGGTACGGCCTTTCGCGGTCGTGGAGCGTCAGTGCAGACTTTGAAATAAGCCACTTCAACGCCTCCCAACCGGGCAGTGTGACCGTTCCGCTGGCCGATGCCGACCAGGAAGTGACGCGCGGAAAGGTGTCAGTGGCCGTGAGAAACACCTACAGGAGCACTTCTGGCGGACTCAACCTGTACTACAACTGGGGCAACCACTGGATTAACGACGGCTATACCCCAGATCCCGACGACAACAACAGCCGCAAGGCATACCGCTATGACTCGCATGACGACATGGCGGGTGTGTCTCTGTACCAGACAATGAGCCTCTTCCGTGGCAACAGACTGACCGTTGGAGCCGACTGGTTTGTGCTTGGAGGAACGGCATACAACCGCTTTGTGGAGGGCGAACGCAGCGGCCAGAGCGACAAACTGGTTGACAAGACCGAACAGGAGCTTGCCTGTTATGCCGCAATCAGGCAGGACTTGACCCCGTGGATGACCCTTGATGCCGCCATACGCACCGACCGCCACTCGCAAGTGGGTACGGAGTGGATACCACAGGCCGGACTTTCGTTCATAATACCGCACGATGCCACGCTTAAACTGTCGGTCGGCAAGGGCTTTCGCTATCCCACGCTGCGCGAAATGTATATGTTCAATCCAAAGAACCCCGACCTTAAGCCGGAGAGTATGTGGAACTACGAACTCGCATACACCCAACGCTTGCTCGGCAATCGGCTTGGCTATGGACTCAATGTGTTCTACATAGACGGTAAGAATCTTATCGTTACGGTGCCCAGAGCGGGGGCTACGCCGCTCAACATGAATACAGGCAGAATCTACAACACGGGTGTCGAGGCGCAAGCAGACTTCCGGATAAACGAAATATGGGCGGTTGAGGCCAACTACAGTTGGCTTCACATGACCAACCCCGTGGTTGCCGCGCCCGAAAACAAACTGTATGCAGGTGCAACCTTTGCCAAAGGCCGCTGGACGGTGGCCTCCGGCATACAGTATGTGGCCGGTCTTTACACCTCAGTGTCGCCGGAAACAAAGGAAAACTTCGTGCTCTGGAACGTCAGAGCCTCGTTCCGCCTGTCGCCGGCGTTCGGTCTGTGGGTGCGGGGAGAGAACCTTCTGGCTCAAAAGTACGAGATTAACCAAGGCTACCCGATGCCCCGTGCCACGGTATTCGCCGGTATAACATTCAGAACCCACCGATAAACAACCATTATGCAAACCACTGTAAAGCTCTATTCCTATGCTTATTCGGAGGCAAAGACCTATGTTTTTGCCGCCATGTTCATCGTTGGCAACATCCTGTTGCCCCAGTTGTGCCACCTCGTTCCGCAAGGCGGAGTGACTTGGTTGCCCATTTACTTCTTCACACTCGTGGGGTCATACAAGTACGGGTGGAAGGTAGGACTGCTTACCGCCCTGCTTTCGCCCACTGTCAATTCCCTCCTGTGTGCCATGCCGCCCGTTTCCGCCCTGCCGGCGGTCACGATAAAGTCGGTTTTCCTGGCCTTGGCGGCCGGCTATGCAGCCTCCCGTTCTCACTCGGTCAGCGTGTTGCTGCTGGCAGCCGTGGTGTTGTTCTATCAAATGGCGGGCACTTTGGCTGAATGGGCGTGCGCCGGAAGCCTCCATATGGCCATGCAGGACTTCAGAATTGGGCTGCCGGGAATGTTCATGCAGGTGTTCGGCGGATACTTAGTCATCAAAATTTTAATACGAAAGTGATATGTTTGGAATCGGAACTCAGGAACTTATTTTCATCGTCCTTATCGTTCTGCTGCTTTTCGGCGGCAAGAAGATCCCCGAAATGATGAAGGGATTGGGCAAAGGTGTGCGCTCTTTCAAGGACGGGATGAACGGTGTTGAAGACGAACCCGCCGGGAAAGACCGGGAGAAGGAAACGGACGGCAAGGAATAGGCGCATGGACACGGATGCGGACAAGCTGTCCTTTTGGGAACATCTTGACGTGTTGCGGGCGGCACTCGTGCGGGTGGCCGTCGTGACCGTTGTGTTTGGCTGCGCGGCCTTTTGTTTTAAGGACGCGCTCTTTGCCGTTGTGCTTGCCCCGAAGGACTCCGGCTTTGTCACATACAGGCTGTTCAGTGCCGTGGGCGGACTGTTCGGCCAGCCTGTAGGTGACTTTTCGGTGCAATTGATCAACACCGGGCTTGCCGGACAGTTTGTTCTGCACATGAAGACTGCGGCCTATGCCGCCCTCATGTGCGCCTCTCCTTACATTATATATGAACTCTTTCGCTTCGTTTCGCCGGCTCTCTATTCGGCAGAGCGGCGCTGTGCGGTGAGAGCCGTGGGCTTCGGCTACGCCCTGTCGGTTGTTGGCGTGCTGCTAAGCTACTTCCTGATCTTCCCGTTCACCTTCCGCTTCCTCGGAACCTATCAGGTTAGCCCCGAAGTGGGCAACATGATAACCCTCGACTCGTACATTTCCACCTTGATAACGCTCAGTCTGGCCATGGGAATGGTGTTCGAGATACCCGTGGTGGCATGGCTTCTTGCCCGCATGGGGCTGCTTTCCGACGGCATCCTGCGCCGTTACCGCAAGCACGCAGTGGTGGTTGTACTGGTGGTCGCCGCTGTCATAACCCCCACGTCCGACGTTTTTACCCTGCTGCTGGTGGCTTTGCCCATGTGGATGCTGTATGAGGCAAGCGTATTGGTGGTGGCCAGAACATCGAAAGGCGGAGTGCAGGACACCAAAGGGCGGCGGACGTAAACCGTAAATGCCCGGTTTGCGGGTCGTAAACCGCCTGTTTACGATGCCTGAACCGCCGGGTTACGGAGCGTAAACGGGCGGTTTGTTACAGGGCGGCGGGAGAGTCTTCCGCAAAAACGTTCGGGTAACGCCGTGTTTCAATCCTATTACTTTACCGTTTTCTTGCTCATTCAGAAAATAAGGTGTAATTTTGCAGACGACAAACCCGATTCTCACAACAATGAAACTTGGAAGACATTTGTTCCTGCCTTTGGCTTTAGTGGTTGCGATGGCATTGTTCGGCAGCTGTTCAAGCACCAAAGACGTAGCTTATTTCCAAAACAGTTCCTCGGTAAACCTCGATTCGTCGCAAGTACTCTACGATGCGCGCATAATGCCCAAGGACATTCTCACCATAACAGTAAACACTACCGACGGCGAAGCGTCCATTCCGTTCAACCTGACGGTCAATACAGCACTAAATCAAGGCTCGCGGAGCACTTATAGTCAGCAGATGTTGCAGAGCTACTTGGTGGACAACGAAGGCAACATCGAGTTTCCCAAGGTGGGAACAGTGCATCTGGGCGGAAAAACCAAGGCAGAGGCCGAGAAAATCATATACGACAAGATCAAGCCATACATGAGTGAGGCGGAAAAGCCCATCGTTACGGTGCGCATGAGCAACTACAAAATCTCCGTAATGGGCGAGGTTAACCGTCCCGGAATGTACAATGTGAGCAACGAAAAGATAACTATACTCGAAGCACTGGCACAGGCGGGCGACCTAACCATATACGGTGTGCGCAACAACGTCAAACTTATACGCGAGGATGCCACAGGAAAGAAGTCGATACACGTGCTCAACCTGAACGACGCCGGCCTGATCAACTCGCCTTACTACTACTTGCAGCAAAACGATATAATATATGTAGAGCCAAACAGGGTAAAGGCGCAGAACTCAAGTGTGGGAAGTATGACCACGCTATGGTTCTCCGCAACATCGATACTTATATCGTTGACCTCGCTGCTTTACAATATTTTGCATTGACAATGCACCGTAAAAAGGGAGAATGGAGCACAGTCCGTTCCCCCTTCTGTTTAATTAAATGTTCTTATACATAACGGATTTAGCTCATGTGTGGAATAGTTGGATACATAGGTGACAAGGATGCCTATCCTATATTGATAAAAGGACTGCGCCGACTGGAGTATCGGGGATATGACAGTGCCGGCGTTGCGCTCATAAACTCCAACGGAGAGCTCAACGTCTGCAAGGCTAAGGGCAAGGTGGACGACCTTGTGGCCTACTGTCAGGACAAGAACACGTCGGGAACCGTAGGCATTGCCCATACCAGATGGGCCACCCACGGCGAGCCGTCGGCCTTAAACGCCCACCCACACTACTCCCAGTCGAAAAATCTCGCCATTATCCACAACGGAATAATAGAGAATTATGCCGATCTGAAGAACAAGTTGATGTCGAAAGGCATCGAGTTCCGTTCCGACACCGACACGGAAGTGCTCGTGCAACTGATTGAATATATCCAGGAACGCAAGAACCTCGACCTGCTCACTGCCGTGCAGCTGGCTCTCCATGAGGTGATTGGCGCCTATGCAATAGCCCTGTTGGACAAGCGCGACCCCAACCAGATAATCGCAGCACGCAAACAAAGCCCTCTTGTGGTGGGCATCGGCGACAACGAATTCTTCCTCGCTTCTGACGCAAGTCCCATAGTAGAATACACCGACAAGGTGGTTTATCTCGAAGACGGCAACATTGCCGTGATAAGAAAGGGCGAGGAACTCAACGTAGTCAATATACTTAACCGCAAGCTGAACCCCGAAATACAGACCGTAGATATCAATCTCGGACAGATAGAGCGCGGAGGCTATCCCCATTTCATGCTCAAGGAAATCTTTGAGCAGCCCGACTGTCTGACCAACTGTATGCGCGGGCGTGTGAATGTCGATACAGACAATGTGGTACTCAGTGCAGTTATCGACTACAAGAAGCAGCTGCTCAACGCCAAGCGGTTCGTTATCGTGGCGTGCGGCACGTCGTGGCACGCAGGACTCATAGGGAAACAAATCATAGAAAGCCTTTGCCGCATACCGGTGGAGGTGGAATACGCCTCGGAGTTCCGCTACCGCAACCCTGTGATAACGGAAAACGATGTGGTGATAGCCCTCTCGCAGAGCGGCGAGACGGCAGATACTCTTGCAGCGATAAAACTCGCAAAGGAAAACGGAGCATTTATATATGGTATATGCAACGCCATAGGCTCAAGCATACCGCGTGCTACCGACACCGGGTCGTACATCCACGTAGGCCCGGAGATAGGTGTGGCATCGACAAAAGCCTTCACAGGACAGGTGACCGTGCTCTCCATGTTGGCCTTGGCCTTGGCTAAGGAAAAAGGAACAATAAGCAAGGAAACGTATCTGCACGTGGTGAAGGAGCTGCACGCCATTCCAGGCAAGATGGAGGAGGTGCTGAAGCTCAACAACCGCATTGCCGACCTCAGCCGCACGTTCACCTACGCCCGCAACTTCCTCTATCTCGGACGCGGATACAGCTATCCCATAGCTTTGGAGGGGGCGTTGAAACTGAAGGAGATAAGCTATATCCACGCCGAAGGCTATCCTGCGGCAGAGATGAAGCACGGTCCCATTGCACTGATAGACTCGGATATGCCGGTGGTGGTCATCGCTACGCACAACGCAATGTACGAGAAAGTGCTGAGCAACATACAGGAGGTGAAGGCGCGCAAGGGCAAACTCATAGCGATAGTGACCGAGGGCGACGAGACAATCAGCCGCATTGCCGACGAAGTGCTGGAGGTTCCCGACACGATAGAGTGCCTCGAACCACTGCTGACCATCATACCCCTGCAGTTGTTGGCCTACCATATCGCCGTCTGCAAGGGCAAGGACGTTGACCAACCGCGCAACCTGGCGAAGTCAGTGACGGTGGAGTAGGGCACGGGGCGGACGGTTGCGGTTGGCAAACCGCCGGGTTACGACCCGTAAACCGCCCGTTCGGGAACAGCAAAC
>CAVHML010000041.1:0-4314 GCA_963636905.1 bacterium | reverse complement strand
AAACCGCCGGGTTCTGCACCGCAAACCGCCGGTTTGCGAGCCGGAGACGGACGGAAGAGAGACAAGAGACCAAAGGAAATCATTATACAGGCAAACTGAATGGAGCAATTGAAACATGAGTGCGGGGTGGCGATGATACGCCTTCTGAAACCGCTCGAGTACTACCAGCGCAAGTATGGCACGTGGATGTATGGGCTGAACAAGCTCTATCTGATGATGGAGAAGCAACACAACCGGGGTCAGGAGGGCGCTGGCATGGCCTGTGTCAAGCTTGACACGGAGCCGGGCCACGAGTATATGTTTCGAGAGAAGGCTTTGGGAGCCAACGCCATAACGGAAATATTCGGCACAGTGCAGAAAAGTTTCGCCGGACTCACGCCCGAACAGCTGTCAGACGTGCATTTCGCCAAGGACAGGCTGCCCTTTGCCGGAGAACTCTACATGGGTCACCTGCGCTACTCGACCACCGGCAAGAGCGGACTGCAGTATGTGCACCCCTTCTTGAGGCGGAACAACTGGAAAGCCAAGAACCTTTGCCTCTGCGGAAACTTCAACATGACCAACATAGACGAGGTGTTCCGCAAGATAACCGCACAGGGTCAGTGCCCCCGCATATACTCAGACAGCTACATAATGCTGGAGTGGATGGGACACAGGCTCGACCGGGAGGTGGAACGCAACTTCGCCGACGCCAAGGAACAGGGGCTTGAGGGCATTGACATAACGGGATACATCGACGACCACGTGGAGATGAGCAACGTACTCAAGACCACCATGCCCGATTTCGACGGCGGTTACGTGGTCTGCGGCCTCACCGGCAGCGGCGAAATGTTCTCCATGCGCGACCCGTGGGGCATACGCCCGGCCTTTTACTACCGCAACGACGAGGTGGTAGCCGTGGCCAGCGAGCGCCCGGTGCTCCAGACAACGTTCGACATAGAGTGCGACGACGTGCAGGAGTTGCAGCCCGGCGAGGCTATTATTGTCAGTCGGCATGGTGACTGCCGTATTGAGCGCATCCTGGAACGCCGCGGAGATGCCGCATGTTCCTTTGAGAGAATCTATTTCAGCCGTGGTTCTGACCGTGACATCTACGCCGAGCGCAAGAAACTGGGCGAGCTGCTCACCGAACCCATACTGAAAGCGGTGGAATATGACGTTGCCCACACCGTTTTCTCGTTCATTCCCAACACGGCAGAGGTGGCCTATTACGGCATGCTCGGCGGATTTAAGCGCTATATCAACGACCAGAAGATAAAGGCAATCGAGGAGATGGACCACACACCGACCCATGAGGAGCTTGCAAGGATTATGGATTGGTATGTCAGGTCGGAGAAAGTGGCATGGAAAGACATCAAGTTGCGCACCTTCATCACTGAAGGCAACTCGCGCAACGACCTCGCTTCACATGTCTATGACATAACCTACGAGGTGCTGGAGCCGGGAGTTGACAACCTCGTGGTGATAGACGACAGCATCGTCCGTGGCACTACCCTGCGCGAAAGCATCATAAAGATACTCGACAGGTTGCACCCCAAGAAGATTGTCATAGTCAGTTCCTCGCCGCAAATACGCTATCCCGACTACTACGGCATAGACATGGCGCGTCTGGAGGAGTTCATAGCCTTCCGCGCCTGCATCGAATTGCTCAAGGAAAGGGGCATGCACGCATTGATAGACAACACCTACAAGAACTGCAAGGAGGAGCTTGACAAGCCCAAGGAGCAGATGCGCTGCTGCGTAAAGGACCTCTACAAACCCTTTACCGTTGACGAACTGAACCACAAAATGGTGGATATGCTGCGCCCGCAGGGCGTTACGACCCCGATAGAGCTTGTCTATCAGAGCATAGAGGGGCTGCACGAGGCCATTCCGGAGCACAAGGGCGACTGGTACTTCACCGGCGATTTCCCCACACCGGGCGGAATGAAGCTCGTGAACCAGGCCTTCATCAATTATTACGAGAAGGTTTATCAGTACGAACAGAAGTTTTAAGCACAACAAGATACCACATATTATTAATGAAGAACGTAACATTAGTACTTGAAGACGGTACGAAATTCCACGGAAAGTCTTTCGGATACGACCGGCCGGTAGCCGGGGAGGTGGTTTTCAACACGGCCATGATGGGCTATCCCGAGAGCCTTACCGACCCGTCATACGCAGGACAGCTCATGACACTGACCTATCCGCTTGTCGGCAACTATGGAGTTCCTCCTTTCACAGTGGAACCCGACGGCATCGCCACGTTCATGGAGAGTGACAAAATATATGCTTCGGCAATCATTGTGGCTGACTACAGTGAGCAGTACAGCCACTGGAATGCCGTGGAGAGCCTTGCCGATTGGCTCAAGCGCGAACATGTGCCGGGCATAACGGGTATCGACACCCGCCAGCTCACCAAGGTGCTGCGCGAACACGGCGTGATGATGGGCAAAATCCTGTTTGACGACGAGCCTGACAACATCCCTGAGGCCAACTACGAGGGCGTTAACTTCGTGGATATGGTCAGTTGCAAGGAGGTAATCCGCTACAATGAGGGCGCAGGCAAAAAGGTTGTGCTCGTGGACTGCGGAGTGAAGAACAACATCATACGCTGTCTGGTCAACCGGGGCGTTGAGGTGATACGCGTACCGTGGAACTACGACTACACCGATATGGACTTTGACGGACTTTTCCTCGGCAATGGTCCCGGCGACCCCGACATGTGCGAGGAGGCTGTGGCCGTGATACGCAAGCAGATGGGGCTGTCGCGCAAACCGATATGCGGCATCTGCATGGGCAACCAGTTGCTGGCCAAGGCCGGAGGTGCCACTATATATAAGTTGAAGTACGGTCACCGCTCTCACAACCAGCCGGTGCGCGAAGTGGGAACAAACAACTGCTACATAACAAGCCAGAACCACGGCTACGCAGTTGACGCAAGTACGTTGGGAAAAGACTGGCGTGAACTGTTCGTAAACATGAACGACGGCTCCAACGAGGGTGTTTGCCACAAGGAGAACCCCTGGTTCACCAGCCAGTTCCACCCGGAGGCTTGCTCCGGGCCTGTTGATACGGAATTTATGTTCGACCGTTTTGTGGAAAAACTCAAGTAACTGATAAAGATGAAAGACGACAATATAAAGAAAGTCCTGCTGCTTGGCTCAGGCGCATTGAAGATTGGCGAGGCCGGAGAGTTCGACTATTCAGGCTCGCAAGCCCTCAAAGCACTTCGGGAAGAGGGAGTTTACACTGTTCTCATCAACCCTAACATCGCCACGGTGCAGACTTCCGAGGGCGTGGCCGACCAGATTTACTTCCTTCCCGTGCAGCCTTATTTCGTCGAGAGGGTCATCGAGAAAGAGCGTCCCGACGGTATTCTGCTCGCATTCGGCGGACAGACAGCACTGAACTGCGGCGTTGAACTTTACAAGTCGGGCGTTCTTGAGAAGTATGGCGTGCGTGTACTCGGTACACAGGTGCAAGCTATCATGGACACCGAGGACCGCGAGCTGTTCGTGGAGCGGCTTAACGAGATTGACGTGAAGACTATCAAGAGCGAAGCCTGCGAGACAATCGAACAGGCGCGCGCCGCAGCGAAGGAACTGGGCTATCCCGTGATACTCCGTGCCGCATATGCGCTCGGCGGACTTGGCTCTGGCTTCTGCGACAACGAGGAAGAACTCAACAAACTGGCAGAGAAAGCATTCTCGTTCTCGCCCCAGGTGCTCGTGGAGAAGAGTCTCAAGGGTTGGAAAGAGATAGAATACGAGGTTGTGCGCGACCGTTACGACAACTGTATAACGGTCTGCAACATGGAAAACTTCGATCCGCTGGGCATACACACCGGCGAGAGCATCGTCATCGCACCGTCGCAGACCCTTACCAACAGCGAATACCACAAGCTGCGCGCCCTTTCTATAAAGATAATCCGCCACATAGGCATCGTGGGCGAGTGCAACGTGCAGTACGCCTTCGACCCCAAGAGCGAAGACTACCGCGTTATTGAGGTCAATGCCCGCCTCAGCCGTTCGTCGGCCTTGGCTTCAAAGGCCACAGGCTATCCCCTTGCTTTCGTGGCTGCCAAACTTGGCATGGGCTACGGCCTGTTTGAGCTGAACAATTCGGTAACGAAAACCACCAGCGCATTCTTTGAACCGGCTCTTGACTACGTGGTTTGCAAGATACCGCGCTGGGACTTGAGCAAGTTCCGTGGCGTCGATAAGGAACTCGGATCGTCCATGAAGTCGGTGGGAGAGGTCATGGCAATAGGCCGAAACTTCGAGGAAGCGATACAGAAAGGTCTGCGTATGATAGGTCAGGGCATGCACG
>CAVHML010000040.1:0-14633 GCA_963636905.1 bacterium | reverse complement strand
GGCTTGAACCAACGACCCCCTGATTAACAGTCAGGTGCTCTAACCAACTGAGCTATTGAAGCAGTATGTGCAACTCATTCGGATTTTGCGTTGCAAAGGTAACTCGTTTTTAGCAAACCTCCAAGTTTTTGGACTAAAAAAACGCCCGGAACAGCCAAAAACCGCAAATTAGCGCACATAACTTGACTTTTTTGGCCGCAATAGTGTAATTTTGCAGTGAAACAAGGCGCATGGTACGATGCCGCAACCTGCCGCCGGAGCCTGTACCGAGAGACCGAATGGCGGTGCCTGCAGGTGCGGCGCGACATACCGCCCGTGTGCCTTGTGCGTATAACCGTGTGCCGGCGACGCACAACCCTTATATCAATGGCGCACAGCCCTTATATTAATAATGTATAGATGAAAAGAACGCTGTTACTACTGCTGCTGTTCTGCACGGCCACTACGGCTGTGCTGGCGCAAAAGTCGAGAAACCACAACTTCGAGGTGGCCAAAAACCTCGACCTGTTCAACAACATATACAAGAATCTCGACCTGATGTATGTCGATACCCTTAACCCCGGCGAGGTGATAGGCAACGGTATCAACTCGATGCTGCGCAGTCTGGATCCCTACACCGAGTACTATCCGGAGAACAAGACGCGCGACTTGAAAATGATGCTCACGGGCAAATATGCCGGAATAGGGGCACTCATACGCTACCACCAGCGGCTCAAGCGCGTGGTAATAGACGAACCGTATGCAGGAATGCCCGCCGCAGAGGCAGGACTGCGCAAGGGAGACATAATAATAAGCATAGACGACTCGCTGATGACCGACAAGAACGTGAGCTACGTGAGCAGCCACTTGAGAGGAGACGCCGGTTCGAGCTTCGTACTCAAGGTGAAACGCCCGTCAACGGGCAAGGTGATGTCGCTGAAGATAACGCGCCGCAACATCAAACTGCCCGAACTGCCCTACTACGGCATGCTCGACGGGGGCAAAACGGGCTACATCAACTTCAACAGCTTTACCGAAGGCTGTGCCAAAGATATGCGCCGCGCCTACGTTGACCTGCGCAAACAGGGTGCGGAGAGCCTCGTTCTCGACCTGCGGAGCAACGGTGGCGGTTCGCTGTCGGAGGCCATAGATATTATAAATATGTGGGTGCCGAAGGGCACGACGCTCGTTGAGACACGCGGAAAGCTGAAACAGGCCAATAGAACCTACAAGACACGGTTGGAGCCGATAGACACGGTGATGCCGATAGTGGTGCTGGTGAACGGCGAGACGGCCAGTGCGAGCGAGATAACCAGCGGTTCGCTGCAAGACTTGGACCGGGGCGTGGTGCTCGGCACGCGCACTTACGGCAAGGGACTGGTGCAGGTACCGATGGATCTGCCCTACAACTGCAACATGAAGCTGACCACGAGCAAGTACTACATACCGAGCGGCCGCTGCATACAGGCCATCAACTACAAGCACAGCGGCGGCGGATACACCGAACACATACCCGACAGCCTGACAAAGGCGTTCCTGACGAGAAACGGACGCGAAGTCAGGGACGGCGGAGGCATAAAGCCCGACGTGGAAGTGAAGCCCGACACGCTGCCCAACATAGCGGTCTATCTGGACAGGATGGACTCTACGGAGGTGATGTTCGACTATGTGGTGGACTATATCGCGGCACATCCTTCGATAGACAGCCCGCGCAGCTTCCGCCTGTCGGACGCTGACTTCGAGGATTTCAAGCAGAGAGCGGTGAAAAGCGGTTTTTCGTATGATCCCGTGAGCGGCAAAATGCTTGACGAATTGGTGAAGACTGCCAAGTTTGAGGGCTACTACGACGATGCTAAAGCGGAATTTGACAACCTCAAAGCGAAACTGAAGCACAACGTGGCGCGCGACATAGAGCGCGAAAAGGAAACCATACGCACCTTGATAGAGCAGGACATCGTGGCTGCATACTACTATCAGGCAGGTTCGATTGAGGCCGGACTGGCAAAGGACAAGCAGTTGAACGAGGCCGTCAGGCTGCTCAGCGACAAGGAAGCCTACACCCGGCTGCTGAAACCCGTGGCGAAGAAGTGACCGGCGGCGCACCTTGGCAGAGGCTACCGTCTCCTCCATAGCGCAAAAAGGGGTTTCCCGCAGCGCAAAAAGACCGCTAAAAACCACAGGACAAGCATTTTGGAGGCTGAAAACTTGCGGATTATGTTATTTATTCGTAATTTTGCAGCGTTCAGTGGAATGGGGGGCTTCCCGAAAGCCCCTCATTTTCTTTTTATAAACCATAAGGACGTATGATAGACAAGAACGTTGTCAAGACGATTGTTGACGAATGGCTGCAAGGCAACGAGTATTTTCTGGTGGACATCACGTTCACTCCCGACAGCCGCATCGTGATTGAGATAGACCATGCCGACGGCGTATGGATAGAAGACTGCGCCGAACTGAGCCGTATGTTGCAGGAACGTCTCGGCGACGAGCTGGGCGACTACGAGCTGGAGGTGGGTTCAGCCGGCATAGGCCAGCCCTTCAAGGTCAGACAGCAATACGTCAACCACGTGGGCAAGGAGGTTGAAGTGCTCAACGCCGACGGCAAGAAGGTGCATGGCGTGCTGAAAGCCGTGGAAGGCGACGACTTCGTGGTAACGATCAAGGAGAAACAGAAGGTGGAAGGCAAGAAACGCCCCGTGATGGCCGACGTTGACTACACCTATAGCATGGACAAAGTAAAATATACCAAATACCTTTTAAGTTTTAAGTAAGGAACTATGGCAAAGAAAGAAGAGAAGGGTCCCAGCATGATAGAGACCTTCCAGGAGTTCAAAGAGACCAAAAACATCGACCGCACCACGCTCGTGAGCGTGCTGGAGGAAAGTTTCCGCAACGTGATAGCCAAACTTTTCGGCAGCGACGAGAACTTTGACGTCATCGTGAACCCCGACAAGGGAGACTTCGAAATACACCGCAACCGCGTAGTTGTGGACAATGGCGCAGTGGAAGACGAGAACAAGCAGATCTCACTGGCCGACGCACAGAAGATAGAGCCTGACTATGAGATAGGCGAAGAGGTGAGCGAAGAGGTGAACTTCAGCAAGTTCGGACGCAGAGCCATACTGAACCTGCGCCAGACCCTTGCATCGAAGATACTGGAACTGGAGCACGACTCATTATATAATAAGTATAAGGACAAGGTAGGGCAGATTATCAGCGCCGAAGTATATCAGATGTGGAAGCGCGAAGTGCTGCTTATCGACGACGAGGGCAACGAGCTGCACCTGCCGAAGGCCGAGCAGATACCGTCGGACGTGTATCACAAGGGCGAAACCGTAAGGGCTGTGGTGGCCCGCGTGGACAACGAGAACAACAATCCGCGCATCATACTGAGCCGAACCAGCCCGCTGTTCCTCGAAAGACTGCTCGAAGCCGAGGTGCCGGAGATAAACGACGGACTGATAACCATACGCCGCGTGGCACGTATGCCGGGCGAACGCGCCAAGATAGCCGTGGAGAGCTACGACGACCGCATAGACCCCGTAGGAGCATGTGTGGGAGTGAAGGGAAGCCGAGTGCACGGTATCGTGCGCGAACTGGGCAACGAGAACATCGATGTCATCAACTACACCAGCAATATACAGCTGTTCATCCAGCGCGCGCTTAGCCCTGCCAAGGTGACAAGCATAAACATCGACAACGAAAGCCGCAAGGCCGAGGTGTATCTGCAGCCCGAAGAGGTGTCACTGGCCATCGGACGAGGCGGAATGAACATCAAACTGGCGTCAATGCTTACCGAATACACCATCGATGTGTTCCGCGTGGTGAGCGAAAGCGAGGCAGACGAGGACATCTACCTCGACGAATTTGCCGACGAAATAGACACTTGGGTGATCGATGCCATCAAGGCAATCGGCCTCGACACGGCAAAGGCTGTGCTCAACGCACCGCGTGAGATGCTTATCGAAAAGGCCGACCTGGAGGAAGAGACCGTTGACAACCTGCTAAGGGTGCTCAAGGCCGAATTTGAAGGGTAAGTCTGTAAAGCGTAATTCATAATGCATAATTATGAGTTGGCGAATTTGAGAACAAAAGAACAAGACAAGGCAAACGATGCTCGGGCATTGTGCATTATGAACGGATAAAGATTTATGGGCATAAGATTAAATAAAGCATTAACAGAACTGAACATAGGACTTCAGACTGCGGTTGATTTCCTAAAGAACAAGAAAGGCTTGGGAGAGATAAAGGACAACGCCAACCTGACAACCAAGATTTCCGACGAGCAGTATCAGGCTCTTGTCAACGAGTTCAAGGGCGACAAGGACGTGAAAAACGAGGCGGAAAAGATCTTTGCCAAGAAAGCCAAGGAGAAGAAAGAAGAAAAGAAAGTGACCAAAGGCGAAGAACTTCTGGAGAAAAGGCAGCAGTTCAAGCCCATGGGAAAGATAGACTTGGACAACATAGGGGCAAAGCCGGCGGCGAAAACTGCCGGGCCTGAACCTGCGCCGAAGCCGGAACCTGTGGCAGCACCGCAGCCAAAACCGGAAGAAAAGCCGGCTCCGAAGCCTGAGCCGGTGGCAGTTGCCCCGGAAAAACCGTCCGTTGCAGAGACGCCAAAGCCCGCAGAAGCACCCGTTTCCGCAGCCAAGCCGGAAGCCAAGGCGGACGTTGCTGCCGAACCGCAGCAGTCACAACAGGCTGAAAAGCAGGAAGAGCCTAAGCTGTTCACGCTGACAAGCGAGACAAAACTCGCCCCCAAGGTCAACGTACTCGGCAAGATAGACCTCGATGCCCTTAACCAAAGCACCCGTCCGAAGAAGAAATCGAAAGAGGAAAGGCGCAAGGAGCGCGAGGAAAAGAACGGTACGCAGAACGGCGGCGAGCGCAAGAAGCGTGCCCGCATAGGCAACGAGCGCGTGGATATCGAGGCCGCAGCCAAGCAGGTGACCGGTTCAAATGTCAAGAAGAGCAAGGGCAAGACCGGAGGACAGTCTTCTGCCAGTGGCAATGGCGCATATCTGGGCGGCGCAAACCGCTTTGGCGACAACCGCCAGCAGCAGGGTGGAGGCAAGCGAAGCCGCAAGAACCGCAACCAGCCCAAGCCTGTTGAGGTGAGCGACGAGGACGTTGCACGCCAGGTAAAGGAGACTTTGGCACGCCTGACAAGCAAGGGACAGAACAAGAAGGGTGCGAAGTACCGCCGCGAGAAGCGCGACGCCGTGCAGGAACGCCTCAACGAGGAACGCCTCGAAGAGCTTGCCGAGAGCAAGACTCTCAAACTTACGGAGTTCGTTACCGTGAGTGAGCTTGCGACAATGATGAATGTGCCTGTCAACAAGGTTATAGGTACGTGCATGAGTGTTGGCATTATGGTATCCATCAACCAGCGTCTCGATGCGGAGACCATCAATCTCGTGGCTGAAGAGTTCGGTTTCAAGACCGAATACGTCAGTGCCGAGGTTAGCGAGGCGGTGAGTGAGGAGGAGGATGACGAGAACGACCTCGTGCCGCGCGCCCCGATTGTCACCGTCATGGGCCATGTTGACCACGGTAAGACATCGCTGCTCGACTACATACGCAAGTCGAACGTGATTGCCGGAGAGGCCGGAGGTATCACGCAGCACATCGGTGCATACAACGTAACCTTGGGAGACGGCCGCCGCATAACGTTCCTCGACACCCCCGGACACGAGGCATTCACCGCCATGCGTGCCCGTGGAGCGCAGGTAACGGATATTGCCATCATCATCATAGCGGCCGATGACAGTGTGATGCCCACCACACGCGAGGCTATAGCCCACGCACAGGCGGCCAACGTGCCGATGGTTTTTGCCATAAACAAGATAGACAAACCGGGCGCAAACCCGGACAAGATACGCGAGGACTTGGCCAATATGAACCTGCTTGTCGAGGATTGGGGAGGCAAATACCAGTGCCAGGAGATATCGGCAAAGAAGGGTTTGGGCGTTGACGCACTGCTTGAGAAAGTGCTTCTTGAGGCTGAGATGCTCGAACTGAAGGCCAATCCCAACCGCAAGGCCACGGGTTCCATCATAGAATCGTCGCTCGACAAGGGTCGCGGATACGTATCTACGGTGCTCGTGTCGAACGGTACGCTCAAGGTAGGCGACGTTGTGATAGCCGGAACCAACCACGGACGCATCAAAGCAATGTTCAATGAGCGCAACCAACGCATGGAGAAAGCAGGCCCGGCAGAGCCGGCTATCATCCTCGGATTGAACGGTGCGCCTACGGCTGGCGACTCTTTCCATGTGATGGACAGCGAGCAGGAGGCACGCGAGATAGCCAACAAGCGCGAGCAGTTGCAGCGTGAGCAGGGCTTGCGCACGCAGACCCGACTCACACTGGCCGACATCAGCCACCGCATAGCCCTCGGTTCGTTCAAGGAACTGAACCTCATCGTCAAGGGCGACACCGACGGAAGTATCGAGGCTTTGAGCGACTCGTTCATCAAA
Source organism: bacterium (assembly GCA_963636905.1). Classification (GTDB taxonomy): domain Bacteria; phylum Bacteroidota; class Bacteroidia; order Bacteroidales; family Bacteroidaceae; genus Prevotella. The sequence continues at coordinate 8,175 of CAVHML010000040.1, read as the reverse complement.
CTGTCAACAGAGAAGATAAAGGTGAACGTGATACACAAGGCCGTCGGCCAGATTTCGGAAGGCGACGTTACGCTTGCCGACGCTTCCGATGCCATCATCGTGGGCTTCCAGGTGCGTCCCTCGTCGGCCGCACGCAAGCTGGCCGAGCAGGAGGGCGTTGAAATCAACACCTACTCCATCATCTACGATGCCATCGACGACATACGTTCGGCCATGGAGGGCATGCTCGACAAAATCAAGAAGGAGGTTGTCACAGGCCAAGTCGAGGTGCGCGAGGTTTACAAGATATCGAAGGTCGGCACCGTTGCCGGTGCTTTGGTCACCGAGGGCAAGGTTCACCGCTCCGACAAGGCTCGCCTTGTGCGCGACGGCATCGTGGTACACACTGGCGACATCAACGCCCTGAAGCGTTACAAGGACGATGTCAAAGAGGTTGCCACGGGTCTTGAGTGCGGTATCAGCCTTGTCAACTTCAACGACATTCAGCAGGGCGACATCATCGAGACCTTCACCGAGATTGAGGTACAGCAGAAACTGTAGGATTGAGTGAAGAGTGAAGAACGAAGAGTGACGAATTGATGTGCGGCCAACGCCGTGGTTTCGGCCTTTGTTGGTGCAGCCATAACTCTTGAACTTTACTGTTTGCCACTCTGAACATAGCAATAATAAAGGGCAAGTCCCCGAATGGAAACGGTTTCCGTTCGGGGGCTTGCCCTTTATTGTCGTCGCTGCCGCCTTTCCCTTGCGTCTATTTCGCCAGGCGGCCTATGATGTGGCTGGTTGATGGCGTGGTGTCGAAGCCCTTGGCGAGGCCTCCCTGGCTCGTCTCCTTGTAGAGCGACGGCAGGTCGTGGCCGGTCTGCTTCATCACGTTGACCACCTTGTCGAACGACACGCGGTGGCTTCCGTCGGAGAACGACGCATAGAGGTTGGCGTCGAGGGCGCGCGTGGCGGCGAAGGCGTTGCGCTCTATGCACGGTATCTGCACCAGTCCGCACACGGGGTCGCACGTCATGCCGAGGTGGTGCTCCAGTCCCATCTCCGCCGCATACTCTATCTGCGACGGGCTGCCGCCAAACAGTTGGCACACGGCGGCCGAGGCCATGGCGCAGGCCACGCCCACCTCGCCTTGGCACCCCACGTCGGCGCCCGATATCGAGGCGTTGTGCTTCACGATGTTGCCCACGAGTCCGGCCGTGGCTATGGCGTTGAGTATGCGCACGTCGTTGAATCCGTGGTTCTTGTGCATGTGGTAGAGCACCGACGGGAGCACTCCGCACGCCCCGCAGGTGGGCGCGGTGACGATGGTTCCGCCCGACGCGTTCTCCTCGCTCACGGCCAGCGCATAGGCGTAGACGAGTCCGCGCGACTGCAATGACTGCTTGTAGCCGGTGGCCTTCACATAGTATGTGGGAGCCTTGCGCATCAGGTTGAGCGGCCCCGGAAGCCGTCCCTCGTGGTCGATGCCGCGCTCCACCGACTGCCTCATGGCCGCCCACACCTCGGCGAGATAGTCCCACAGGGCGCGCCCCTCGCTCAGTTCCACATACTCCCAGTAGCTGCGGCCGTTGTTGTAGCACCATTCCATTATCTCGGTCATGGTGTTCATCTGGTAGACTTCGGGCGTGTTGAACATGTCGTCGTCGCCCTTGCCCTCCGACAGCGCGCCGCCCCCGATGCTGTACACCGTCCACGTGTCCACCGTGCGCCGCTCCTCGTCGAGAGCCTTAAACTTCATCGCGTTGGGGTGGAAGGGCAGTGTGGTGCCCGGCATCCACACAATCTCCACCGGCGCCGTGTCCTTCAGCACGTCGGTTATGGCCACGTCGGTCATGTGGCCGCGTCCCGTTGCGGCCAAGCTGCCGTAGAGCGTCACCTCGAACGCCCTTGCCTGCTTGTTGCGCTCAAGGAATATCCTTGCCGCACGCTGCGGCCCCATGGTGTGGCTGCTCGACGGCCCTTTGCCTATTCTGAACAGTTCTCTTAGCGATTTCATCCCGAATGTCTCCTTTCCTTCCTGCCTTTGCGCCTGTGTGGCTTGCTGGCTTCAGCCCTTATTTGTGGGGCTGCATATAAAAACTTGGTATGGTTGGGGCTGTATGAAAGCCTCCCAACCATACCAAGTGGATTTTTCTCTCTCTCTTTGTCTTTACTTCTTGTACTTCTCGGCCTGCGACTTGATGAGCTCCACGTCGTTGAAGTAGTCTATGCGCATGGCGTGGCGCACCTCGTCCATCGTCACGGCGGCCGTCTCGCGCGCCTTCTCCGTGCCGCGCTTCAGTATGTTGAATATCTCGGGGATGTCCTGCTCCAGCTCATGGCGGCGCACTCGCATCGGCTCAAGCATGTTGTTTATCACCGTGTTGAGGAACTTCTTGCACTTCATGTCGCCCAGTCCGCCCCGACGGTAGTGGTCTTTCAGCTCGTCGAGGTTGGCGTAGTCGGGCCAGTAGTTGACGAAGTCGTCGTCGGTGCAGAACGCGTCGAGGTAGGTGAACACCGCGTTGCCCTCCACCTTGCCCGGGTCGTCCACCCTCAGGTGGTCGGGGTCGGTATACATCGAGCGCACCTTCTGCCACACGTCCTCAGCCGTGTCGCTCAGATATATGCAGTTGCCCAGGCTCTTGCTCATCTTCTCCTTGCCGTCGGTGCCGGGCAGACGGCGCGCCGTGGCGTTTTCGGGCAGCATGATGTCGGGCTCCACGAGCACCTCGCTGTATGTCGAGTTGAAGCGGCGCACCAGCTCGCGCGTAACCTCAAGCATAGGCTCCTGGTCTTCGCCGGCAGGCACCGTGGTGGCCTTGAACAGCGTGATGTCGGCCGCCTGGCTCACCGGGTAGCAGAAGAAGCCCAGTGGGATGTTGGCCTCGAAGTTGCGCATCTTTATCTCCGTCTTCACCGTGGGGTTGCGCTGCACGCGGCTCACTGTGATGAGGTTCATCAGATAAGTGGTCAGCTCGGCCAGCTCCGGTATCTGGCTCTGCACGAAAATGGTGCATTTCTCCGGGTCGAGTCCGGCTGCGAGATAGTCCAGCGCCACCTCTATCAGGTTCTGCCTTATCTTCTCCGGGTTGTCGGCGTTGTCGGTCAGTGCCTGCACGTCGGCCATGAACACGAACATCTTCTTGTAGTCACCCTCGTTTTGCAGCTGCACCCTTCTGCGGAGCGAGCCTATGTAATGCCCCAAGTGGAGCTTGCCGGTGGGCCTGTCGCCCGTGAGTATCACTCTTTCCATTTATTCTTGTTTTTTTGTTTGTCTTCTGTTTGTCGCCAAAGCCGCTTCATTGGCTTATGCAAAGCCAATGCAAGCGAGCGGAAAGAAAACTTGTTTTCAATTTCCCGAGCGCAGCTTGGCTTATGCAAAGTTAGTTGAAAAAAACGAGTATGGGCAATGTCTCCTCGCAATTGTGCGAAATCCATATCATTCGCTTGAAAAAGTGTGGCGTTTGTGGATTATTCGCTTGAAAAAGTGTAATTTGCTATCAGAGTAACAAGATTGCGCCATGCTTAAGGGTGGTTCTATAAATTACCGCCGTACTGACATTAATATTTTAAGAGTTACTTTTTGCCATCTTGCGGTCTCTTTTCGGTACAATGTGTCTGTTCGTTCAGTCGTATAGCCCGCTATACTCTTTCACTCACAAACACATTGTCCGCGAAAATAGCCTCGCAATCCGGCAAAGCTAATTTATAGAACCACCCTTAAAAGGAAGACAGGCTTGCTGACGTTGTCATTCCTGATGTCGATGTTAGCGTGTTGGCCAATGTCTCCCCTCAATAATCGCCCCGGCCTTGGCCTTTTCGCCTGTTCTTTAAGCGTCTGTGTGTCGTCTTTTTGAGGGTGTCGGTAAAATCGTAAGCAAAACCTATGTTTTTACTTATACTCAATTTCCGGTTTGCTGCGTGTCAAACTTGTCTGTAATGAAAATCAAGGCTGTTGCTTACGGAATGAAACCGATATGTTTACGATCGCTAAAAGGCCTATTTGCGATGGTTAAACGGTATGTTTGCGAAGCGCAAGTCGCCGCTATGCAATGCTGAAACGTCCGTCTCGCGAGAATTTATCGCGGCAATCGTTCTCGCCATTGGCGAAAAACGAGTATTTTTGTACCTTGATAAACAACGGAAAGACAGGCACATTAAGGTGCGCGCAAATGTCTTTTGAGACACAGTGGGGGCAATGCCTTGCCTTTTTTGCGGTATATTGCATATTTCCAAACGTGCGAAAAACGATGTCAGACGATGAAGAATAGCATCCAAAGATACATAAACCAAGTGATTGAAGGCGACTGCCTTAATGTGCTGCCAGACTTGCCAGACAAGTCGGTTGACATGATTTTGTGTGATTTGCCTTATGGCACTACCCAAAACAAGTGGGATTCTGTGATAGACTTGGACAGCCTGTGGCGAGAATACAGGCGTATAATAAAGGACGATGGGGCCATCGTGTTGACCGCACAAGGCATTTTCACGGCCAAACTTATTCTTAGCAACGAGGAATGGTTCAGGTATAAAATCGTATGGATAAAGTCCAAGTCAACCAACTTCCTGAATGCAAAGAAACAACCGTTGCGCAAGCACGAGGACATCTGCGTCTTTTATAAGAATCAGCCCACATACAATCCACAAATGACACAGGGCGAGAGCTATGACAAGGGCATAAGGAAGAACCAGTTCACTGGAAGCTATGGCGACTTCAAGCCCCACCATGTGAAAAGTTCTGGGTTGCGCTATCCTAACGACGTGATATGCATGGAGGAGCAAACGCCTCCTGCGGACGATTTTCTGTATTTCAAGACCGCCGAGTCGGAGGGTCGCGTGTATCATCCAACGCAAAAGCCCGTTGCGCTTGGCCGCTATCTGATAAGGACTTTTACCAATCCCGGCGACATTGTGCTTGACAACGCTTGCGGCAGCGGCAGCTTTTTGGTGGCGGCGGCATTGGAAAACCGCAAGTACATAGGGATAGAGAAGAACCAGAACGTGTTGTTGCACAAGCAGGAAAAGACAGACTATATCAAGGTGTGCGCCGAGAGGCTTTCCGTGGCCGAGCAAGAGCGTCGGAAAGTGGAGCGCGAGCCGGTTATAGGCGGACTTTTCGACAATGTTTCTTATAGTGCTGTTTCCAAATGACCATGGACGGACTAAGCATAAAGCGGAATGAGCGCGACTGGGCAGGGCAACTCATCAGTTGGATAAAGTCTGCCATTGACAGTAAGGCCACAGTGTTCCAAGACGCAACCAACGACACAGGAATAAAACTGGATGTCGGACGAACGAAATTTCCAGACATACTTCTTTTCATCGACAAGGTTTCAGGTGTCATATTCAACGGGTGGGAGCTGAAGTTCCCCGACACAGCCGTTGACGACGCGGCGATGCTGGCCAACGCCCTTGAGAAGGCAAAGCGGATAAAGTCTGATTCGTTTGTGACATGGAATGGTTCCGAAGCCGTAATATGGAAGATTGACACCGAAAAGTATTCAATCGAGACCCTAACTCGCTTGAAGACATATCCACAAGAGCCATCCATAACAAAGCGTGACGACTTGGCCAACCCCATAAAATACGCTCAGCGTGAAGGCTTGTTGAAAAGTCGTGCTTGCGAAATACTGCACGACTTGGACTGCCTGTACCGGAACGGGCATCTGAAGCCTGCCATAAATGTGTCGGCCGACATCATACAAGCGATAAGCGATGCGGCCGGAATGATAATTCCGCAGTTTCATGCGGCCATCGTCGATGAAAAAGGCGTAAATCCGGCTTTTCGGCAAAATCTCGCCAAGTGGAAGATTTACGAGAGCTACACTCTGAATGCCTTGGCCACATCGTCGCGAAAGCAAGAGACCGTCGAGCCAGAGGCCGTCTTGGCCAAATTCATGTTCTACAACCTTATGGGCAAGCTCCTGCTTTACCAAGTGTTGAGCGGCAACCTTAGTGGTGAGTTGGAGCAGATGCATGTTGGCGGTGACAAAGACGTGAAAACCGTCTTGGAAACGTATTTCAACGCTGCCAAAGCGATAGACTATCAGGCTATATTCAAGCAGTATTTCACCGATGGGATAAACTTTTCCGACACGGTGAACATGGCGTTGGCGCATCTTGTGGGAGTGTTGTCGTCTTTTGATTTCAGACTTCTTCCCTCCACAGTGGTGGGCAACATATTGGAGAACCTTGTCCCGGAAGACGAGCGGCAGAAGTTTGGGCAGTATTTCACGCCTTACTTGCTGGCTTGCATGGTCGCTTATCCTGTTGTGCAGACAAGAGACGACATCCTGTTTGACCCCACATCGGGGGCAGGGACATTCCTAAACGCTTTCTATGAGATAAAGACCCACTTTGGCAAGCGTGTACACAAAGAATTGCTAAGCCAGATTTGGGGCAATGACATATCCCATTTCCCGGCCATGCTGTCGGTGATAAACCTTTACAAACAGGACGTTACGGCGACCGACAACTTTCCTCGCGTCGTCAGAGACGACTTCTTCAACCTCGAAGTGGGCAAACCAGTGGAGTTCCCCAGTCCATGCGACCACAGGCAGCGTATAAATGTTCCAATGCCCTTGTTCGACGGAATTGCCGGCAACTTCCCTTTCATACAGCAGGAAGACATACCACATGGTGAACTTTCGGCTTTGTTTGAGCGAAAATTCGGGCAAGGGCAGATGGCGTTCATGGTGAACGGCAGTTTCAAGATAAACGAGCGTTCCGACTATTTCGTCTATTGTGTCTACAATGCCTTGGGCTTCCTGAAGCCCGGAGGACGTCTGTCTTGCATCACATCCAACGCTTGGTTGGGCAAAGAGTATGGTGTGCAGTTCAAGCGGTTTTTGCTCGACAACTTCCATGTCAGGTATGTCGTCAGAAGCACCGCCGAACATTGGTTCAAAGACTCGCAGGTGTCCACTGTCTATTTCGTGTTGGAGAAAGGCAAGAGCGAAGAGGCTACAAGGTTCGTCACCGTCAATTTCAAACTCGAAGACCGCTTCTCCAGCGACGACGCCTCGCTGCGCATGAGGCAAATAGAAGATTTCTATGGCGACATTGACACTTGCGACGACCCACGCAACGCCAATTGGCGGCAAGACAAAACCTACCTTGGCTTGTTCAGGCGCAAGGATGCTTCGGCAACCGTGTGCGTGGTCAGCAGGAAGCGCTTGCTTGACAGTTTGGAAGCCAACGGCAACTGGGCGCAGTTCTTCGTCTCTGCCGATTTGTTTGGGGCTTTTGATGGAATTCTGACGCCATACTATCCCGAAATAGCGAATGTCTTCAGGGGCGAGAGAACCAGTTGGGACAAGATGTTTGTCGTAAAAGACGCAGACGTGACGGTGTCACGGATAGCCCAAAAATATCTGCTCCCATACGTGAAGAGGCCGCAGGAGCTGACGCGCTTGGAGTTCAATGGCGATTACCGCTACCGTGCATTTGTGTGCTGCGACGCTTTCGACAGTCTTGACGATGGAACGAAGGCGTGGATACGCAAGTTTCAAAGCGCAAAGAACAAAAACGGGAGCAAGACAATAGAGGAGGCGTGTGGCGGCCATCGCCCTTTCTGGTATTCGTTGCGCCCGAAAAAGGCCAATGTCGTGACGGCGGTAAATCCCTACAACCGATTTTTCTTCGCTTTCTCCAGCGAGCCGTTTGCCATAGACCAACGGCTTATCGGCATGCAAGTGCGCGAGGAATATGACGTGGAGCTTGTGGCTGCACTGCTCAACTCGGCCTTGACATATCTGCTAATCGAGATGCGTGGGTCGTCGCGCAACCAAGGGGCATTAGACTTGAATGCTAACTACTTGAAACAATTGCGGTTGCCAAACCCAAATTTGCTTGACGAGCGGCGTAAGAGAGAGATACTCCAAGCCTTTGAGCCATTAAAGCAACGTGAAATAATGAACATAGCCGAAGAACTGGCCAATACCGACAGAATAAACTTCGACCGTGTGGTTCTAAAGGCGTTTGATATTGACACCAATTTGCAAGACGACATATACCGATTGCTGGCTTCGTCGGTCGCAGAACGTGTGTCGCTGAAAAACAAATAGAACATTCGGAATGGTGTAGTCAACACTCTCCCACACAATGGTAAAAGGCTTTTAACAAAACGAGGATGGCGTATGGAACAACTACTGCACTACGTGTGGAAGCACAGGCTGTTTCCGCTTGAGCCGC
>CAVHML010000039.1:0-14686 GCA_963636905.1 bacterium | reverse complement strand
ATATATCTTTTCGGACTATTTTCAAGCGGGAGGGAGCGTCGCTTCGTGTAATTTCGCCTCACAAACGAAACTTAAAACGACAGCGAACAATGAAAACAGGAAACCTGAAGAGACTCTTGCTCCTCCTGACTATTGCCGGAGGATGCCTGACAGCAACGGCGCAGCGCGCAAAATACAATTTCAACCTGGACTGGCATCTAACCGTCGGCGACACGCCTGCCGAGAAGCACCTTGCCGCACCATCAGGACAGGGCAAAGCCGTCACACTGCCCCACGCACTCAACGAAGACGAGGCGTTCAGGGTGAGGCAGAACGAGCTGACCGACACCGTGGCGTGGTACGACAAGACCTTCACCCTGCCCGACGGCATTGGACAGAAGAAGGTGTTCATCGAGTTTGAAGGTGTGCGTCAGTGCGCCGACGTTTATGTCAACGGCAAATACGTGGGCTACCACGACAACGGGGTGATGGCCTTCGGCTTCGATATAACGCCGTTTGTAAAGGACGGGGAGAACAGGATTGCCGTAAGGGTGGACAACCGCTCCACCTACGTAGAGCGCTCTTCGGGCGTGAAGCACCAGTGGAACGACATGAGCTTCAACGCCAACTACGGCGGAATAAACAAAAACGTCAACCTGTACATAACCGACAAAGTCTATCAGACGCTACCCCTATACAGCAACCTCGGCACGACAGGCACATATATCTATGCAAGCGACATAGACGTGATGGGGCGCAAGGCCACGGTTAATGTGGAGTCGCAGGTGAGAAACGAGAGCGGACAGCCGCAGACGGTGGCCCTGCAAGTGGCCGTAACCGACATGGACGGCAAGCAGATAGCCTCGTTCACCGGCGGCAGGCAGACAGTCAAGGCCGGCGAGACCGCCGTGCTGAAAACCGCCAAGAAACTGTCGGGGCTACACTTCTGGAGCTGGGGCTACGGCTATCTCTACGACGTGAAGACATCGCTCATAATCGACGGCAAGGCAACGGACAACGTGGTGACGCGCACCGGCTTCCGCAAGACGCGCTTCGCCGACGGCAAGATATGGCTCAACGACCGGGTGCTGATGGTCAAGGGCTTCGCCCAGCGCAGCACCAACGAGTGGCCGGCAGTGGGTATGGACCAGCCGGCGTGGATGAGCGACTACAGCAACAGGCTCATGGTGGAGTGCAACGCCAACACCGTGCGCTGGATGCACATAACGCCTTCGAAGCAAGAGGTGGAGAGCTGCGACCGCATGGGACTTATACAGGCCATGCCAGCCGGCGACCACGAGAGCGACTGCGAGGGACGCCAGTGGGAACAGCGCGCCGAGGTGATGCGCGACGCCGTCATCTACAACCGCAACAACCCCTCGATACTCTTCTACGAGGGCGGCAACGAGAGCATCTCTCGCGAGCACATGATTGAACTTGTGGCCATCAAGAAGAAATACGACCCCAACGGAGGCCGCGCCATGGGCAGCCGCGAGATGCTCGACATACAGGAGGCCGAATATGGCGGCGAGATGCTCTACATCAACAAGAGCCGCCAGCATCCCGTCTGGGCCATGGAGTATTGCCGCGACGAGGGCTACCGCCTCTATTGGGACGAATACAGCTACCCGTGGCACCACAGCGGCAACGGCCCTTATCTGCGCAAGGCTCCAGTGCCCGACTACAACCAAAACCAAGACCGGCTGACCCTGAACCAAGTAAAAGCGTGGTACGACTTCTGGCGCGTCAGACCCGGCATGGGCGAGCGCGTGTCGTCGGGCGGCGTAAAGATATGCTTCACCGAGTCTAACACCTACGGCCGCTCGGAGTTCAAATACCGAGTCAGCGGCGTGATGGATGCCATGCGCATAGCCAAACCGGGCTACAAGGCTCACCAGGTGATGTGGAGCGGATGGGTTGAAAACGACAAGAAGCAGACCGCCATTATAGGCCACTGGAACTATCAGCCAGGCATAAAGAAGGACATCTACGTGATAAGCAACTCGCCCGTGGTGGAACTTTTCGTCAACGGCAAGTCGGTGGGCAAGGCCGAGGCGGAGTACGACTTCGTACACACCATAAAGAACGTGGAATGGGAACGGGGCAGCATCCGTGCCGTGGGACTTGACCGCAACGGCAATACCGAGTCTGAGGACGTGATAGAGACCGCCGAAAAGGCCGACCATCTGCAACTGACGCTCATAAAGAACCCCGCAGGAACCAAGGCCGACGGCAACGACATAGCCATGGTGCAGGTGGAAGTGGTGGACAAAAAGGGGCGCCGCTGTCCGCTCGACAACCGCTTCGTCAACTTCGAGATGACCGGTCCTGGCGAGTGGCTCGGCGGCATTGGCAAGAGCCAAAACCTCGACAACTTCATTCTCGACAAGGCTCTGCCAGTGGAGTGTGGCGTTAACCGTGTGATGGTGCGCTCAACAAGAACCGCAGGGCACATCACCGTCAAGGCCACAGCCAAGGGACTCGACCCCGTTGAAATAGCCTTCGACACCGAAGCCATCGACGACAACGGCGGTCTGTCAACCTACTTCGGCGGCAAGACTCAGCCCTCTTATCTTGCATGTGGCGAGACCCCCTCCACCCCATCCTACTCCGACCACCTGCACACCATCGGCATAGAGAGCGCCACTGCCGGATATGACGCAGAGAACGCCAAGCTGAGCTTCGACGACAACGAACTGTCGGAGTGGAAGAACGACGGCAAGGCCAGCACTGCGTGGATTACATACACGCTGAAGGAGAAGGCGCGCGTTGACCAGATAGACATCAAGCTCACGGGCTGGCGCCGCCGCAGCTACCCTTTGGAAATCTATGCCGACAAGACTCTTATATGGAAGGGCTACACCAACAAGTCGCTCGGCTACGTGCATCTTGACATAAAGAACCCCTGCGAAGCCAAGACAATAACCATCAAACAGACCGGCGCAACCACAAGCAAGGACGGCTACAGCGGAATAGTCGAGGTGGCCGCACCAACCGCCGGCGAACTTGACCTCTACAAGACCCCAGGCAGCGACAAGGTGAACAGCGAACTGCGCATCGTTGAGATTGACTTCCTGCAAAAGATAGACGCCAAAAGTGAAAAGCACGTGCAGGGGAAGGCACGTGCAATTACTTCAAGTCGGCAATGAACATGTCGATGGCCTCACGCGTGACGTGCTGCATGACCACTATGTGCGACACTTTCTGACCGAAAGCCTCGCCGCACGCAAGGTTGTATTTGGCCACTATCTCGTCGGAAGGACGCTTGAAGAGCACGGTGTTGCTGTATCGGTTTTGCCAGCAAGGCCAGTGGATGCTTTCCAACTGCGACTTCAGGTAGCGGGTGTTCTCCCTGATCTGTGCAGCCTGCCGTGCCCAGCCCTCATCGCCCGTTGTCTGTATGAGCCACCAGAATTTTATCGGCTCCACACCCGAACGCGAGCAGTTTATCATGCGCATATTGGCGTTGAGATAGGGCACGTCGAACGTTGCCTGGTTGTCATATATATCGCGCGAAGTGATGAACAGACCGCAGGGACTGTCGATGCCGAAAAACTTGTGGCCGCTGATGCTGATGGACTCGTAGGCCGATGACTTGCGGCTTACCAGGTTCTTGTCGGCCGTGAAAGGGAGATAGCCACCGAAGAGGGCGGCATCTACATGACGGTATATGGCCATGCCGCTGTGCCTTGCAAGCACCTTGTTCAGTTCCGGTTGGTTGTCTATTGCGCCCTTGAGGGTCGAGCCCATTGCGTAGATGACCAGACAGGGGCGAGTCGGGTCGAGCACTTTCTCCAGCGAGTCGGGTATCATGCGTCCCATTTCGTCGCTCTTCACGAGCCTTACGTCCAGGTGCTGCAGGTCGCAGAGGCGGTAGTTGCTGTAGTGGGCTTCGTCAGACACATACACTATGGGCATCTTGCCGGTCAGTTTCTTCAGATAGTTCACGCCGAAATATATTCCGTGGTTATTGCCGTCCGTGCCGCTCATAGTGACCAGTCCCCACAGATTGTCTTTGTCGAAGCCGTATTTCGGGCCGAAGTATTCGATTACCTCACGCTCAAAGTCAAGCGACGAGAGTGTATGGTCGCCTGTGGCGAACGGGTCACCGGCATTGTTGATAATCATCTCCCCAAGACGGTTGTCAGTGTACCACTTGTAGAACCCTTGCAGCCTGATGTCGTTGTTGCCTGGATAGCCGAGCGACATCTTGTTTCTGACGATACAGTCAGCCGCCCACTTGTCGAGCTTTTCAAAACCTGACGTTGCCGCCAACTGGGCGTAGGATATCACGTGGCTTGACAATGCCATCGTGAGTGCAGTCAATAATACTTTCGTCTTCATTCCTTTATCGTGTAGATTAATAGTGCTCCCTTTGTCGTCCGCAAATACGGACATTTGCCGCAAAGTTACGATTTTTTCCATTATAATCTCCGGTTACAGACTTCTTTGCGTGTTTTCTTTGTCGCAAGTATAGCATTTCTCGAAAAAGCGGAGTATATTTGCATAAGGCAGGCTGCACTCTGGAAAACAAGAGCAAGCTCTTTTTCCTCTCGTTTGCACTGCCTTTGCAGAAGGCAGGCTGCACTCTGGAAATTGAAAACAAGTTTTCTTTCCTCTCGTTTGCACTGCCTTTGCAAACAACAGAAACAAACTTCACATTCTACTAACGAACTAATAACACACAAAACAAAAACGGAATTACGATGACAAGAATGTATTTCAGACTATTGCAGTGCCTCGTTGCGCTGCTCTGTACCGTCGGCGCAAGAGCCGAAAGCAAGTGGTTTGTCGAGGCCGAAGAGGGCGGACGCGTGGTCTGGAAGGGCGACTCTCTGGCCGACATATACGCCCCCAAGGGACTGACACTGTGGAACAAGGCGTTGATGGAGGGCAATGTTACCATCGAATATGAGGCACGCATTGTGGGCGATGGGCGCATTTCCGACCTCAACTGCTTCTGGATGGCGGGCGACCCAAAGGCAAAGGACGTGTTCACAAACGCAAAACGGCGTGGCGGAAAGTTTGTCAACTCCTACACGATGCGCCTCTACTATATGGGCTTCGGCGGCAACTACAACAGCACTACGCGCTTCCGCCGCTACGACGGTGACGAGCGTGGAGTAGAAGATGCGGCCTTCCGCCCGGCCATTCTGCGTGAATACACCGACAGCAGCCACCTATTGCGTGGCGACCACTGGTACAAAATCAGGCTTGAAGCCATCAACGGCCACGCCCGATTTACCATCGACGGCGAGTGCATAGTTGACTTTGCCGACCCTATACCGCTGAGCAAGGGCTATTTCGGCTTCCGTACCACATTGGCGCACGCACAGTTGAGAAACTTCAGATACTCCTGCAAACCTGTGGTGCAAGTGGATACGAACTGTGGACTAAGGCTTGAGCGCGGGCGGAAACGCTCTGTCGAGACCATACCGTTCAATGACGTGGCCGGAGCGTGCGACCCCGTTGGCGGTCTCAGCCGCACACGTGGCGAGGGCATAACCTTTGGCGTGCCGTTTGCAATGGGCGAGCTTGGGACCGACGAACCGCTGACCCTGAAGAGCGGCAACCGCACTCTGGCTACCGACCAGTGGACGCTTGCATCATGGCCGGACGGCAGTGTGAAGTGGAAAGCCATTGCCGCCGTGCATGGGAATGAGGTTTCCAGTGGCAGCGACACGGGCGAAATGGTGTTGCACACATCGCCCGGCGGCATGCTGTTCGACAGCATAACCATAGGCAGCAGGGCAGTTGTCGGATGCGGATGGGTGGAGTGCAACGGCAAGACACTGCCCGTCAAGAGCACCACAAAGGAGCGCGAGGGTAGCGTGCGCACCTGCTGGCGCATGGAGGGCGACAACTTCATCGTGCGCATATATAAATATAAAGGTAGCGACGAGCTGAAAATCGTGCACACACTGTTAGTCGATTCGACCATGAACCAAGACGGACTGAAGTCGTTGTCGCTGCGTTTCGAGGTTCCAATGAGTGGTGCCGACCACTTGCGCAGGGTGCTCTTCATGGGTGACTCCGCCAAGGTTAGGACGATGGACGTGAAGCCTCTGATTGCCCGAAGACCCATACACGTTGACGGTGACGGTGTGCCTACGGATGCCACGAGCCGCAGCATATTGGAGCAGATAGCGTCGTGGGACGGCTTCAGACTGTCGCAACTGTCGCCAAACGGCTTCTCCATAAGGAAGCGCACCACGCCGGTGTCGCCGTGGATAGGCACCATTGAGGGACACAGGTCGCCGGGACTTGTGGCCGTGGGTGACAGGACAAAGGGCGTGGCGTTCCACCTGACCGACTTCTGGCAGTCGTATCCGTCAACGCTTCAGGTTGACGGTGCACGCGAGAATGTCGCAGAGGTGAGTCTGCACCTGTGGAGCGCAGAGGCTGAAGCCATGTCGTTTGCCCACTACGACACCATTCCGCATGGGCTGGAGGCAAGCTACGAAGACGTACAGCCGGGCATGAGCACCGCCAACGGCATAGCCCGCACATCAACCATCTACATCACGCTGTCGGCGCAGCCCATCGACTCGCTGGCAGACAGGCTTCCCTCGCTGGCTCACCACAGCCAGTATGTGGCTCTGCCCGAATATCTGCACACCAAAAGGGCGTTTGGCATTTGGAGTCTTGACCGTGGAACAAAGCTCGACTCCATTATCAAAAGCATAACTGAGTTCTATGCCGCTGAGCAGGAGCGCAACGGCTGGTATGGTTTCTTCAACTATGGCGACGTGATGCATGCCTACGACACATCGCGCGGCGAATGGCGCTACGATGTGGGGGGCTTTGCGTGGGACAACACCGAACTGGCCTCCCCTGCCATGTTCTGGTATGAGTTTCTGCGCACCGGCGACCCCGTGGCATGGCGCATGGCGGTGGCCATGTGCCGCCACAACGGCGAGGTGGACTGCTACCACAGCGGCGTTCATGCCGGACTTGGCTCGCGCCACAATGTGGTTCACTGGGGATGCGGGGCTAAGGAGGCACGCATATCCGAAGCCTTCTGGAACAGGTTTCTCTATTATCTCACTGCTGACGAGCGCACAGGCGACCTGCTCGACGAGGTGGCCGATGCCGACCAACTGCTGTATCACCTCGACCCGATGCGTCTGGCACAGCCCCGTTCGCCGGAGTTTCCATGTACCGCACCGGCACGACTGCGTGTGGGACCAGACTGGATGGCCTATGCCGGCAACTGGTTTACCCGATGGGAACGCACCGGCAACACAGCATATCGCGACAAGGTGCTTGCCGGAATGAGGAGCATTGCGGCTCTTCCGCACGGACTTTTCAGCGGCCCCAAGGCTCTTGGCTACGACCCTGCCACGGGCATTGTGTCGTGGGAGGGCGACAGCGCAGTGCAAAACACCAACCATCTGCTCTGCATCATGGGCGGATTTGAGATGATGAACGAGATGATGCTCTCGCTCACCACTCCAGAATGGAGCAAGGCGTGGCTGCAACATGCCAAGGAATACCGCAAGAAAGCCACCGAACTGTCGCACAACCACTTCCGCATACCGCGTCTGCAAGCCTACGCCTATTGGCTTACAGGCAAACAGGAGTATTTCGACCAGGCCGTGGAGCAACTGCGCATCGGCAACCGGGTGACGGCAACCAACGAGGCCGCCACATTCACCCTCGATGCCATATTCATGCAGGAGGTGATGGACTTCGACTACAACCCTGCCGCCAACAGCTCCACATATTGACATGGCGCACAAATCTGCACGGCTATTATGGTGAAATCCATACAGGAAATCAGGTAAAGTCATACATTCAGCCCAGTACTTTGTGCCAAAGTACTGGGCTAAACAGGCTGTTTACGAATGCTAAATGCCGTGTTTACGGTGCGTAACTGTGCCGTTTACGGGTCGTAAACGGGCGGTTTACGACAACCCATCTGGGGTGTTGGGTCAAAGATTGCCCTGTGTTAAGGCGAATGTTGCCCTATTTAGAGGCAAAGCGAGGGGCTTCGCCTACTACGATGTGCAAATGCCCCTGCTACAATGCACATGTTAGTAGGCGAAACGCCATCGTTTTGCCCTTGCCAAATTATCAAATCAGCAAGTCTCAATGCGACAACGGCTAATGTATGAAGCATAGAACAACGGAAAATCACGAACACCGCCCGACTTTAAGCGCAGAGCTTAAGGGTGGTTCTATAAATTAGCTTTGGCAGATTGCGAGTCTATTTTCGTGGACAATGTGTCTGTGAGTGAAGGAGTATAGCGAGCTATACGACTGAACGAACAGACAGATTGGACCGAAAAGAGACCACAAGATGACAAAACGTAAATCACCCAACATTAAACAAAATTACGGTGGTAATTTATAGAACCACCCTTAAGCCGGGCGGAGTCTCCTTTATTCCTCTTTCCCCTAAAATTTATCTGGGGCAATATTGCGTTTTAGGGACAGAATGGTTACTTTTGCAATGATGAAAAGCGGGCAGACGGCAGGGGGAAACCTGCACAGGACGATACTGGCCATAGGCTCCAACAAGGATGCGGAAGCCAACATAAGCCGGGCATTGGGACTGTTGGCGGAGTATATCACGGACATCCGCCAGAGTCGGACGCTACGGACGGAGGCTTTGGACGGGGCAAAGGGAACGTTCAGCAACCTGATGCTGTCGGGCCATACCGCCCTCTCGCTCGAAGAACTCACAGCAAAGACCAAGGAAACGGAACGCCTGTGCGGACGCATACACGGCAACGGCGATGGCGGAATGGTCAGTATGGACATTGACATAATGGACTATGACGGTCAGAAGCTCCACTCTTCAGACTGGCAACGAGACTATATAAGAACATTAATCAAGGAAGTATGAACAAGTTTTTCACCTTTATAATAGTGGCCGCAGCCCTCTGCACGAACGGCAAGGCGCAGACTTTCAACGAGTTTTTCACCGACAGCACGCTCCGCATAGACTATGTTTTTGCCGGCAACAAGGCCGCTACGAGCATACATGTGGACGAGTTGTGCAAGATGCCGCGCTGGTATGGCAAGCGCCAAAGGCTTGCCGAGCTGCCCCTGGAGGGCAACGGACAGATAACTGTGAGCGATGCGGCAAGCGGAAACGTGATATACCGCAACTCTTTCTCCACCCTTTTCCAAGAGTGGCTCACCACCAACGAGGCGAAAACCACAAGCAAATCGTTTGAAAACATATTCCTCGTGCCGTTTCCAAAACGCGCTGTAGACATAAAGGTGGAACTGATTGACTACCACCGACGTACAATCGCTTCGTTCAAGCATAGCGTTGACCCAAGGGATATACTGATACGACGGCTCGGAGACAGCCACGTCATGCCCTACGAAACGCTCAACAAGGCGGCCGACACCAGTCGTTGCATACACGTGGCCTATGTGGCCGAGGGATACAAGGCGGAGGAAATGGACAGCTTCCTCAACCACGCACGGATAGCTACCGATGCCCTCTTTGCCCACGAACCGTTCAAGAGCATGAGGGACAGGTTTAACATAGTGGCCGTGAAAAGTGCGTCTGTGGACAGCGGAACGAGCGAACCGAAGAACGGAGTGTGGAAATCAACGGCCTTAGGTTCGCATTTCGACACGTTCTACAGTGACCGCTATCTGACCACGCTGCACCTCAAGAAGCTCCACGACGTGCTTGCCGGTACGCCTTACGAACACATTATTATATTAGTAAACACGGAAAAGTATGGCGGTGGCGGCATATACAACTCCTACAACCTCTCCTACACCAAGGGAAAATACTTCCGCCCGGTAGTAGTGCACGAGTTCGGCCACAGTTTCGGCGGACTTGGCGACGAGTATGAATATGGCGAGTCCGACCCGATGTACTATCCAGACACCGAACCGTGGGAGCCAAACCTCACCACCAAGCATGATTTCAGAGGTAAATGGGAGAATTTGATAAAGGAAGGCAAGGCAGGACTGTATGAAGGCGGCGGCTACCAGAGCAAAGGAGTGTTTCGCGGAGCTGAAAACTGCCGCATGAAGACCAATGAAGTGCCGGAGTTTTGTGCTGTATGCCGTCAAGCTCTCATACGCTTGATAGACTTTTACACGAAGTGAAGGCTACTCTTTCACGTCCTCGCCCTCTGCCGGAAACTCGGCAAAGAATTTCATTTCATGCAAAATCTTGTCGCGCCGGGTCAGTATGTAGCTGCTTGGCTTGGCCGAATTGAACTTGCGCGGATTGGGGAGCGTGGCGGCTATCAGGGCACACTGCACCTTTGTCAGCTTGTCGGCACCACACTTGAAGTGCCATTTGGCCACTGCGTCAGCCCCGTATATGCCATCGCCCATCTCTATTGAGTTGAGATATACCTCCATGATGCGCTGTTTGCTCCACGTCAGTTCTATCAACACGGTGAAATAGGCTTCAAGCCCCTTGCGAAGCCATGTGCGTCCCGGCCAAAGAAAGACGTTCTTAGCCGTCTGCTGCGATATGGTGCTTGCGCCATGCTTGCGCCTTCCGTCATGCTTCATGTTGCGTAGCGCAGCCTTTTCTATGGCATTGTAGTCAAAACCGTGGTGGGTCAGGAAACGCTGGTCCTCGCTTGCCATCACGGCCACGGGCAGATTGGGCGACATTTCCTTTAGGGGTATCCACTTGTGGTGCAGCTTCAGTTCCTTTCCCTCGGCCTTTTGCTCGGCCAAACGGATGAACATAAGAGGGGTAAAGTAAACGGGAATGAAGCGTAAAGCCACAACAGAAAGGATGGTGGAGCCAAGAAAAGCTGCCACCATCCATTTGATTATTGTCCGTATCTTCTTAAGAAAATTCACTTAAGGGCGGTTCTATATACGTTGTAGCGTCCCAGAGACACCAGTCTTATTGGAGATTGCCGCTCTCGGCTTTCTGTACCATGGCCTGGCTTGCATACATATAGACCTCCACACGGCGGTTCTGCTGCTGACCTGCGGCTGTAGAGTTGTCGGCCACAGGATTTGTCTGGCCTTGTCCTTCAACGGTTTTAATCTGGGTTGTGCTCACACCAAGGCTTGTAAGATAGCTCGAAACGGCATTTGCGCGCTGCTCGGAGAGCGTCTGGTTCTTCTGGATGCTCTGCTCGGCGGTAGAGTTCTTCCAGCCCTGATTGTCAGTATGGCCATATATGGCTACATCGCAGTCGGTATTGTTCTTCAACACGGAAGCAAATTTGCTCAGAGAGTTCTTTGCCGAAGAGTTAAGCGTAGAGCCGCCAGTGGCAAACAGTATGCCGGAGTCGAATGTAACCTTGACTGCCTGCAGTCCGTTGGAGTCTGTCACTTCCTGAACCTGCGCATTGTCAACGGCAGCGGCCTGTGCCTTCACCTTGTCCATGTGCTTTCCGATGATAGCGCCAGTACCTGCGCCTACTGCTGCGCCCAATGCGGCACCCACAGCTGCGTTTCCAGCCAACTTGCCTACCAATGCGCCAACCAAAGCTCCACCGCCTGTGCCTATCACGGCACCCTTTTGAGTGTTGTTACAAGCAGCCATGACTATGCCAAAGCTGAGGATTACTGCTAATACTTTTAAACTTTTCATCTCTTCTTATTAACTGTTAAACCTAAAATCTTATGCTTGCAAAGATAGCCCTTTTATTTGTTCTTGCCATACCGTTCAAAGTTTTTTTATTAATTTTGCACTCAAAAACAGGAAACAAGCGATATAATATGGCTAAAGAATTAAAAGAGTTAACAAAAAGAGCCGACAATTACAGCCAATGGTACAATGACCTCGTTGTAAAGGCCGACCTTGCGGAGCAGTCGGCTGTGAGAGGCTGCATGGTAATCAAGCCCTACGGGTATGCAATATGGGAGAAAATGCAGCACCAGCTGGACAGTATGTTCAAGGAAACGGGCGTGCAGAATGCCTATTTCCCCCTGCTCATACCCAAATCGTTCCTATCTAAGGAAGCCGAACACGTGGAGGGATTTGCCAAGGAGTGCGCCGTTGTGACCCACTACCGCCTGCGTGCCAAGGACGACAAGAGCGGCGTTGAGGTTGACCCGGCTGCAAAGCTTGACGAAGAACTAATCATCAGACCTACATCCGAAACCATTATCTGGAACACTTACCGCAACTGGATTCACTCATACCGCGACCTGCCATTGATGTGCAATCAGTGGTGCAATGTGATGCGATGGGAGATGCGCACGCGTCCGTTCCTCCGCACCAGCGAGTTCCTCTGGCAGGAAGGCCATACCGCCCATGCCACACGTGAGGAGGCAGAAGCTGAGGCACAGAAGATGCTGCACGTGTATGCTGAGTTTGCCGAAAAGTGGATGGCTGTGCCTGTGTTGCAGGGCGTAAAGAGCGAGACAGAGCGTTTCGCAGGAGCACTCGACACATACACCATTGAGGCTATGATGCAGGACGGCAAGGCTTTGCAGAGCGGAACGAGTCACTTCCTCGGTCAGAACTTCGCCAAGGCGTTCGACGTGACCTATCTTAACAAGGAAAACAAGCCGGAATATGTTTGGGCAACGTCATGGGGAGTGTCAACACGCCTCATCGGAGCACTCATAATGACCCACTCTGACGACAACGGTCTGGTGCTTCCTCCTCGCATCGCTCCTATACAGGTGGTGATAATTCCTATCAGCAAAGGTCCGGAACAGCTTGCGGCAATCAGCGAAAAACTCATGCCCGTGGTGGAGAAGCTGCGCAAGGCCGGCATAAGCGTCAAGTATGACGATGCGGACAACAAGCGTCCGGGCTTCAAGTTTGCCGACTACGAACTGAAAGGTGTGCCTGTGCGTTTGGCAATGGGCGGCCGCGACCTCGAAAACGGTACGATAGAAATAATGCGACGCGACACTCTTGAAAAGGAAACCTTGCCTTTGGAGGGAATAGTGGAGCACATAGAGAAGCTGCTCGACGACATACAGCAGAACATCTTTGAGAAAGCCCGCAAATACCGTGACGAGCGCGTTTACGAATGTGACAACTACGAGGAGTTTAAGGAACGCATCAAGGACGGAGGCTTCTTCCTTTGCCACTGGGACGGCACGGCTGAGACCGAAGCCAAGATAAAGGAGGAGACGCAAGCCACCATCCGCTGCGTGCCGTTTGCCTATGAACAGACCCCCGGCGTTGACATGGTGAGCGGCAAACCGGCCAAATGCCGCGTGATAATAGCCCGCAGCTATTAATAAAGCGCATCACTTATTGCATAAAACTTGTCCCCCAAGCGAAACTATCCGCTTGGGGGACATTTTTTATCCGGCGGTTTCCCGCATAGAAGCGGCAAGCGGTGTCCGGCAGACAGCTCGTTTACTGTCTCGCCGGACACCGCTTGTATGTATAAAGCCGCAGCTTTTACGCCTCAGTCCGCCCGTCTGTTTCTTTGCAACGGCGCGGACAGGGCAGCCACAGCAACGGTTGTAGGACAAGCACATACTCCCGTTACTACTATCGAAGCGGAGGTAGCATCCCTCCGTGGCGTCGCCCCAGACATAGTATATGCCAGTAGAACGACACCTCACTGCCGTCTTCTTTTTCATTCCCACTAATGCTTACGACCAGTAAACGCACCATTTACGCATCGTAAACACGGCATTTACGACCCGTAAACATGGCATTTAGCCATCGTAAACGGAGCGTTTAGCGAATCAACCGCACCGCTTCCCGTCTTTTTTCATGCAAAGCATTGCCCCTTTTCCTCTTTTTTTCCTACCTTTGCCGTCAGTGCGAGCCACCGCAAACGGACACTTCACGAGTGACGGCGGGGCGGCATGGCACGGAAACGGCACTGGACAAGAGACACAAAAAAGCATATATTGACAATGAAGAACATCAGCTTAGACATTACGAAGGCCGCACAGTTCCTGAAAAAAGGTGCGGTGGAGAGTTACGAACCGAAAGCAAAAGCGGCGCAGGAAGCACTGGAAAAGGGCACCTGCCCGGGCAACGACTTCCTCGGATGGCTGCACCTGCCGTCATCAATCGACGGAGACTTTATCAAGAAGATACAGGATTGCGCCAAAGTACTGCGCGACAACTGCGAGGTAATCGTGGTGGCCGGCATCGGCGGAAGCTACCTTGGCGCACGCGCAGTCATCGAGTCGCTCGGCAATTCGTTTGCCTGGTTGGTGGGAGACAAGAAGAATCCGACCATCATGTTTGCCGGCAACAACATCGGGGAGGACTATCTGGCCGAGCTTACGGCATATCTCAAGGACAAGAAGTTCGGCGTTATCAACATATCGAAGTCGGGAACGACAACCGAAACCGCCCTCACTTTCCGTCTGCTCAAGAAGCAGTGCGAGGCACAACGCGGCAAGGAAGAGGCAAAGAAGGTAATCGTGGCAGTGACCGACGCCACCAAGGGAGCAGCACGGGCAGCCGCCGACAAGGAGGGATACACCACGTTTGTCATACCCGACAACGTGGGAGGACGCTTCTCGGTGCTCACTCCAGTGGGACTGTTGCCAATAGCTTGCGCTGGATTTGACATAGTTCAACTCGTGAAAGGTGCGGCCGACATGGAGAAAGCCACCGGGCTGGACGTGCCTTTCAGCGACAATATCGCCGCCCAATACGCCGCTGTGCGCAACGCACTGTACGACGAAGCCGGCAAGAAGATAGAGATTATGGTGAACTACCAGCCCAAACTGCACTTCTTCAGCGAGTGGTGGAAACAGCTCTATGGCGAGAGCGAGGGCAAGGACGGCAAGGGTATCTTCCCCGCATCGTGCGATTTCA
>CAVHML010000038.1:0-15630 GCA_963636905.1 bacterium | reverse complement strand
TGGCATTATGCTGGGGCTAGAAGATTTGCTCCATCGCAAGGTTGATATGGTTGAAGCGAATCGTCTCCTGCCATTTGCCCAGGATTCAGCCAATAAGGATAAATTACTGATTTATGAGAGAAAAGGTTAAGGACAAAGGACGCCTGCAACATATCCTTGAAGCCATTGAGGGCATCGAAGAGTTTCACGCTCAATATACTTTGGAAGATATCCAGAAGAGCAAACTCATTTTCTATGGCTTTACAAAGTTTGTTGAGGTGATAGGCGAGGCAGTCTATATGTTGTCAGCCCAATTTAGAGAAGCGCATCAGGATGTCAACTGGCGACAGATAGAAAAGATGCGCCATGTCTTGGTGCACGGCTATTATACCATTGATCCGGAAAGTCTTTGGGATACTGTAGAGGTCGATATTCCAGAACTGAAACCTTGGATCGTGAAGTATTTGGCAGAAATGGGCTGACTCAGGCTGTCTTCCACGAAGCGGGTCGGGTACCTGTCCCTTTGGCCCTAGGACAGCGAAACTTATTTCTTAACCACCCTAATTTGTATGTTTCCCTAATTTTATTTACTTTTGCAACGGTCTTTGCAGAGGCTCTTTTCATTGAGGAAAACAATTTATATATATAAATATGTATAGGACTAAAACGTGCGGAGAGTTGCGTCTCTCCGATGCCGGCAGCAGCGTCACGCTGGCCGGATGGGTTCAACGGAGCCGCAAAATGGGCGGTATGACGTTCATAGACTTGCGCGACCGCTACGGAATCACGCAGTTGGTGTTCGACGAAAGCACCGACAAGGAACTGTGTGAGCGCGCCAACAAACTCGGACGCGAGTTTTGCATACAGGCAGAAGGCACGGTGAGCGAAAGGCAAAGCAAGAACAGCCACATGGACACCGGCGACATAGAGATAATAGTGACCGGGCTGAACGTGCTGAGCGAAAGCCTTACGCCCCCGTTCACCATCGAAGACAACACCGACGGCGGCGATGACATACGCATGAAGTACCGCTATCTCGACCTGCGCCGCCCGGCTGTGCGCAAGAACATGGAACTGCGCCACCGCATGACCATACTTATCAGGAACTTTCTCGACTCCAAAGACTTCATAGAGGTGGAGACTCCCATACTTATAGGCTCCACTCCCGAGGGCGCACGCGACTTCGTAGTGCCGTCACGCATGAATCCGGGACAGTTCTATGCCCTGCCCCAAAGTCCCCAAACGCTGAAACAGCTGCTCATGGTGAGCGGATTCGACCGCTATTTCCAGATTGCAAAGTGCTTCCGTGACGAGGATTTGCGTGCCGACCGCCAGCCTGAGTTCACCCAGATAGACTGTGAGATGAGCTTTGTTGACCAGGAAGACGTTATAACCCTGTTCGAGGACATGGCACGCCACCTGTTCAAGGAGGTGAGAGGCGTCGATTTGCCCGCAAAACTGCGGCAGATGACGTGGCACGAGGCCATGCGGCTGTACGGAAGCGACAAGCCCGACCTGCGCTTCGGCATGGAGTTCGTGGAACTGATGGACGTGCTGAAAGGCACAGGTTCGTTCCCCGTGTTCGACAGTGCCGGATATATAGGCGGCATCTGCGTTCCCGGCTGCGCCGACTATACCCGCAAGCAGCTCGACCAGCTCACTGAGTTCGTGAAAAGGCCGCAGATAGGAGCAAAGGGACTGGTGTATGTGAAGTACAACGCCGACGGTACGGTGAAGTCAAGCATAGACAAGTTCTACACACCCGAAACATTTGCCAAACTGAAAGAGGCCACAGGCGCCAAAGACGGCGACCTCGTGCTCATACTGAGTGGCGACAACGCCAACAAAACCCGCATACAGCTGTGCTCACTGCGGCTTGAAATGGGCGAAAGACTCGGCCTTCGCGACAAAAACAAGTTCGAGTGCCTGTGGATAATCGACTTCCCCCTGTTTGAATGGAGCGACGAAGAGCAGCGCCTGATGGCCACTCACCACCCCTTTACCATGCCCAATCCCGACGACATACCCCTGCTTGACGAACACCCGGAGCGCGTGAGAGCCAAGGCATACGACTTTGTTTGCAACGGTATAGAGGTGGGTGGCGGCAGCCTCCGCATACATGACGGCAAGCTACAGGAAAAGATGTTTGAAATACTCGGCTTCTCTGAAGAAAGCGCAATGGCACAATTCGGCTTCCTCATCAACGCTTTCAAGTACGGAGCGCCGCCTCACGCAGGCTTGGCGTTCGGTCTCGACCGCTTCGTCAGCATCATGGCTGGTCTGGACTCGATACGTGACTGCATTGCATTCCCCAAAAACAACAGCGGACGCGACGTGATGCTCGACGCACCAAGCACATTGGCACCCAAACAATTGGAGGAATTGCACCTGAAAGTTGATATAAATCAAGAATAAAGGCAAAAGTTACTGATTGTATTGAAAATCATTGTTTTAACCGATGCTACCCTTTGCCGTCAGAAAAAAACTCCTTAAATTTGCAGCATCGGTCAGTTTGCATACAGCAAACGGCAGCAACAAACAAGGAAAACAAACATTTTAGAATGATGGCTGAAAAGAAAACTACAAAGACAGCGGCTACAGCGAAGGCAACAGAGGCCAAGAAACCTGTGGCAAAGAAGGCGGCAGCGCCCAAGAAAGAGGCAGTTGCACTCAACGCAGAGAATGCTGGCTTCAAGGCAGGCGACGTTTACCAGGCTCTGGCAGCGGCAAACTCTCCTCTGACAGTAAAGGAAATTGCCAAAGCAGCTAACATCTGCGAGAGCGAAGTGCTGCTTGGCATGGGCTGGCTCTTCAAGGAAGGGAAGATAAACGCTGTAGAAGACAAAGTAGCATTGGCTTAAATCAAAGTCAAACCATAATAAGAGAGCCGGTAAACAGGAATGGTATTACCGGCTTTTTTATGTTTCAAAGACACGTGGGCAATGGATAGGATCAACAACCGCAACATTCTGAAAGTCCTGGCGGAAGCCGGCGACCACGGAATCAGCGTGAAAAACCTGTCAACGCACGTGTTCAACATGAGCAGCACGCTGTTTGAGAAGCCGGATATGGACGAAGTGCGCCGCCAAGTAAGGCTGTTTCTGGCACGCAACACCAAGGGTCACGACCCGTTGATAGAGCATACAGGACAGTGGGGGCACTACCGGCTGAACACAACCCGGTCGGAAACGGCAAGGCAACTCATGCTTGACTTCACCGTAAACGAGGAGGAAGAGGAGCCGAAAGCACGGGAACAGCAAGACATGTCGCTCAATCTCTTCGACTAACCCACTGCTCACTTCGATTAAACAAACAGGCTTCTTGGATTAACCCAACAGTTCTCATAGACAAACCGTCCCACCGTTTTCGACCAAATTCCCTACTCTCTCCGCCAAAATCCCCACTCTTTCAGACCATCTCCCCACACTCTCCGCCAAAATCCCCACTCTTTCAGACCATCTCCCCACACTCTTCGACTAAATCCTTTGACTTATGTACAACAAGTCCAACTCCCCTGAAAACTACAAGCGCCTCTCCGTAAAGAAACCTGCCCGACTGCTCGATTTTCTGTTGGAGAATTTGAACGAAAGCCGCTCCAAGGTGAAGGCAACCCTACAAGGGCGGGGCATCAAAGTGAACGGAAAGACCACAACACAGTTCGACTTACAGCTGCAACCGGGCATGGATGTGGCCGTAAGCAAGAGCAAACGCAACCAATATACCCTCAAGAGCCGGTATGTGAAGATTGTGTATGAAGACCAGTGGATAGTGGTTATCGAGAAGAACACCGGCATCCTTTCGATGGCTGCCGGGCACTCTTCGCTGAATGTCAAGGCCGTTTTGGACGACTACTTTGCCAAGTCGCGACAGAAGTGTCGTGCCCATGTGGTGCACAGGCTTGACCGTGACACCAGCGGACTGATGGTTTACGCCAAGGACATGGACACTGAGCAGACCCTGGAGCACAACTGGCACGACATAGTGTACGACCGCCGCTACATAGCCGTGGTGAGTGGCGAGGTGGAAGAAGAGGGTGGCACGGTTGAAAACTGGCTTAAGGACAACAAAGCATACATCACTTATTCCTCGCCTGTAGATAATGGCGGCAAATATGCCATAACCCATTACCACGTAATCGACCGGACAACGGAACACTCTCTTGTGGAATTTAAGCTCGAAACGGGCAGAAAGAACCAGATACGCGTGCACACCGCCGACATAGGCCATCCTGTTTGCGGCGATGTCAAGTACGGTAACGGCGACGATCCGCTACACCGCCTCTGCCTACACGCCTATATGCTGTGCTTCTGGCACCCTGTTACACGCAAGCGCATGGAGTTTGAAACACCCATACCTGCCGCTTTCAGACACCTTTTCAAGTGACATTTCACCGCCGTCCTGACAAGCGGCGGCACAAAAACGACAAAGAACCGAGAAACAGATGGAAAGTTTTGCCTATTATGCCATAGCCCTGCTGATGATAATCCTGGCCGTTGTCGTATGCAAGAAGATAGCCGGATGCTTCGTCAAGTCGGTTGTCACACTCATACTCGTGGCAACCCTCACCGCACTCTACTACTTTTTCTTTCACAAATAGGCCGTTTGCCACTCCTAAACGGACACTTTAGACAGGCTAAGTGCCGCACTTAGCACACGTAAATGCCGCACTTAGCACACGTAAATGCCGCACTTAGCATACGTAAATGCCGCACTTAGCATACGTAAGTGCCACCTTTGGTCTGACGGGCTGCCCTATTACGTCACAGCAACAGCCCCATTGCCACCGCCAAACCATATATAAAGATGTTGCGGGCAGTGTCTGCAAGACATTCGTTGAGAGCCTTGCCGCTGCCAATCCGCCTCATTTTGCGGTAGGTAGCGGCGTGCAGGAAAAGATAAACTAAAGGCAGGACAAACGCAAAGGGATGGGTCTTGATGAAAACAAGCCCGCACAGACAGGCCAGAACGCCAAGTGCGAGATATAACCGCAAGCTCTGTTCGGCTCCGAGGCGCACCACGAGTGTGCATTTGCCCACATTGCGGTCTGTATCACGGTCGCGGAAGTTGTTGACTATAAGCAATGCGTCAATGACAAGGCCGCACGCCACCGATGCCACGATGACTTCGGGCGTGAAAGTGCGCGTCTGCAAGTAATAGGTCAGGCAGACAGGAACGAGACCGAAGAACACAAGCACCAAAACGTCGCCCAATCCGAGTCCGGCAAGGTGGCTTGTATATAGGAAACAGAACGCCACGCACAATATCCCCACGAGTATCATTTCCCAACCGCCATAGAAAACCAGGGGCAAGCCGCACATACAGGCCACAACCGTGGTTACTGCAATGGCCGTCTTCATGGCTTTGGGCGTAATCCAGCCCTCTGAGCAAGCGCGTGGAGGCCCCAGACGAACGCTCTTGTCGTCGGTTCCGTTGAGAAAGTCAAACAAATCGTTCACGAAATTGGCGTCAATCTGCATTACAAAGGCAAACAAGAAGCAGAGCAACGCAGCCGTAAAGCTGAAACCGCCGGAGGCTTCAGACGCGTCAACCCATGCCAACGCCACGCCTATCATCACGGGTACTGCCGCGCCGGACAGCGTTTTGGGGCGCGCAGCAAGCCACCATGCTCTGAAAGAATTGGGTCTTACGGTATCTTTTTCATCGGGCATAGCAGCTTCTTCTCCCATAGTTACAAATACTATATGATTTGCAAAAGTAAGTAAATTTGAGTATATTTGCAAGCAACAACGTCGCTTTATGGTAAACAACACAGCAAGTTTGGATCTGGTAGAGTTCGTGGAAAAGAACATACTTCCGCAATATACTTCTTTCGACAAGGCGCATGACCTCGGCCATGCGATAAGAGTGATACGCCGTTCGCTCGACCTGGCACGCATAACCGGGGCAAACACCGACATGGTGTATGCCATTGCGGCCTACCACGACATCGGTATGTCTGGTCCGAGAGCCATCCACCACCTCACGGGAGGCAAGATCCTTTCGCGCGACGCACGACTCAAACGGTGGTTCTCGCCCGAACAGATAAAGATAATGAAGGAGGCGGTAGAGGACCACAGGGCATCTGCGTCGCACGCACCGCGCAGTATCTACGGGAAAATAGTGGCCGAGGCCGACCGCGACCTTGACTCAGACATCGTGTTCCGGCGCACCGTGCAGTTCGGACTGGCCAATTATCCCGAAATGGACGACGAACACCACTGGCAACGCTTCAAGAGCCACATGGACAGCAAGTACTCTGAGCACGGCTACATACGCCTCTGGATTGCCAACTCCGACAACGAGCGCAAGCTGACCGCCCTGCGCTCCATCATAGCCGATACGGAAAAGCTGCGAAATGCGTTTGAACGCATCTATAAAGAGGAGAAAAAACAATAGCCAACCGCACTCCGCCAAAGGACAGGCGGGCTTTTCCATGGCTATAGCCGGAAGCCCCACACATACGAAGCATCCTGCTGTGGAAGCCAAAACATTCAGGTTGCGACAACAAAGCATTAAGTTCCAAATAGCAAAGCGGCCGTTTGCACAGTGCAAACAGCCGCTTTACGGTAACTAAATGCCGTGGTTTTGACCCGGAAACCGTATGGTTATTGCACCATACGCTTCATGTTGAGCGATGTAATCTTGGTGTCTGACGACACTTTGGCCTCTACATTATATGAAACAATGGTGGCAGGAGCACCGTCCTTGCCCGGATTTTTCTGGTCAACGGAGAACGCTACGGCATACTCATAGCCCTCTCCGTCCTGCGTCTCCTTCTTTTCTATCTTCCAGTCGTTGTTTGTACGGAACTCCAACGCACCGTCGCCGGCCTCAGAATGCAGCTTGTGCATATAGGAGATGACATCGTTCTTGGTGGCGTTCGCCTTGTGGAGGAAGTCATCCATGACATTGGCCACTGTTCCGGCAAGCGCATCCGCATCGTTTCCGGCCAGGGCGTTGAAATAACTGTTGAACAGCCGGCTTATATCCTGCTTGTCCGCAGCCGTCACCTGCCGCGCGTCCGACTTCTCGAAGCCGTCCTTGGCCTGGTCATAGTACAGGCCGTCGCTGTGGGCGGCCATGTAGGCTTGGTAAGCCTCGGGAGTGTCGGCCTTTGAAGCGGCCAGCCAGTCGAGCGAGTCAATCTTTATCTTGCCCTCGATGGCGTGGATGCTTCCCGGATGCATCTGCAAATAGCGTTCTATGGCGGTCTTCGAGCCGCTCAAAACCACATCCGTCCACTCCCTGTCTGCCTGAACCAGCAGGTTCAAATGCGCCTGTATCGAGTCGCGGTGCTCCGCCGGAGCATCCTTGTAAAGGTCGAGGAAGTTCTGGAGCACTGCCGGTTCGGAGCTTTCCATGGCCGTTTCGTAGGCCGCAAGCTCGTCGTTGCTTTGCGAAGTCATGTAGAGATACACTCCGGCGGCGCACGCTATGGCCAGGACAACCGCTGTCAGGACAACGGCGACGAGAGCCTTTTTGCGCGGCTTCTCCGCCGTTTCGCCAGTCCCGTTGCCCTCCTGCGGTGGCGTTTGCCGCCCGGCGGAGGAATTAACCCCGGCACTTTCTGGTGAAAACCCGGCGGTCTGGCTGTCACAACCCGCCCGGTTTTCCGCCGTAACCCCGGCGTTTGTGCCGTCGCAGTGGAGGCTGCTGTGGCACTCCGGGCACAATGTCTGATCCTTGAACACTACCGCTCCGCAGCGGGAGCACTTCGTTACATTCCCTGCAATGCGCACACCGCAGCTCGGACAGGTCTCTGCCTTGTCGCTAACCTGGTGGCCGCACTCAGGACACTTGATTATTGCCATATTGTTTCTATTTCGTTTGTTGTTGGTTTATGTTGCAGTATTGGACGGGAACGCCGCAGTATTGAGCGGGAATGGTGCAATATTTGACGGGAACTCCGCAGTATTGGGTAAGGAACACCGCCCGCAGGCCGGTCTATCTGTGCCTGAAACGTATCTCGCGCAGACCGTGGCGACCCATAAAGCGGCTCTTGTCAACATAGCCGTTGACTCCTGCGATGCGCCCCTTGGCCGTATATTGCCACAAGGCGTAGTCGCGCCCGTCGGCAAGCACAGGTTCGTTGCTGCTGTATTGGGCTATCATAAGCTGATAGGCATCCAGTTCGCCGCAAAGATGGCGGTTGTAGAAGTTGGTACCTGTATAAAGCAAAGGTTTTTGTCTGTACGCTTCTTCCACAAGAGAAAGAAACTTGAAAAGAGAATCTCGGAACTCTTCGGAAGGCAAACCGCCCGTTGTCTCGATGTCAATCAAGGGAATAAGGTCTTGTTCGCCCGGTCTGCACTGCGCCATGAAGTTGTCCAGCTGCTTTTTCTGCTCCGTTTTCGGCCTGTAGAAGTGGTAGCTGCCCACCTTCAAGCCATGCCTGTGAGCCAGCTGGATGTTCTGTTCGTACATGTCATCAATCCTGTCGCCGCCCTCAGTGGCCTTCAGATATACGTAAGCCATCTTGGCGTTCTGCCCTACTGCCTCCCAGAAGACCTCTCCCTGGTAGTGACTCATGTCAATTCCGTGCACATGGGAACACGTATCCTCGCACTGCACATCCACGTTCTGGGCTGTTGCGCATAGAGAAAAGAGCGGGAAAACGGCCATAAGCATTTTTTTCATCATGCATAAAATTTAGATGCAAAGATACAAACTATATAATATAAAAGGTGTATCTTTGCATAAATATTGGGTTAAAGAGTATGCTTTAAGCCCGGAAATGACCGTTTTTTATATGCAAAAGAAGCATTAGAAAGTGCATAATTATGGTAGAGAAAAAGACCACTCAGGACATTGAAGAGAAGAAAAGCCTAAGTTTCGTTGAACAGATAGTGGAGAACGACCTCTCGGAAGGCAAGAACAACGGCCGGATACAGACGCGTTTTCCCCCGGAACCCAACGGCTACATACACATAGGCCACGCAAAGGCTATATGCATGGACTTCGGTGCAGCGAAGAAATACGGCGGAGTGTGCAACCTGCGCTTCGACGACACAAACCCATCCAAGGAGGATACGGAGTATGTTGACTCCATTCTCAACGACATACAGTGGCTCGGCTTCCAATGGGGCAACGTGTATTACGCCTCAGACTACTTCCAGCAACTGTGGGACTTCGCCGTCTGGATGATAAAGAAAGGGCTTGCGTATATCGACGAGCAAACGTCCGAGCAGATAGCGGAGCAGAAAGGCACGCCCACAACGCCGGGTACGCCCAGTCCATACCGCGACAGGCCGGTGGAAGAGAACCTGCGCCTGTTCAACAGCATGAACACTCCCGAGGCGAAAGAAGGCTCGATGGTGTTGCGAGCCAAGCTGGACATGGCCAATCCGAATATGCATTTCCGCGACCCGGTGATATATAGAATAATACAAACACCGCACCACCGCACAGGAACAACGTGGCACGCCTACCCCATGTATGACTTCGCCCACGGGCAGAGCGACTATTTCGAGGGCGTGACCCACTCTATCTGCACCCTTGAGTTCGTGCCCCACCGTCCGCTATATGACAAGTTCGTTGACCTGCTCATGCAGTATGAGGCAGAGGAGAAGGACAACGACACCGACTATCGCCCAAGGCAGATAGAGTTCAACCGCCTCAACCTTACCTACACTGTGATGAGTAAGCGCAAGCTGCACACGCTTGTTGACGAGCATCTCGTTGACGGATGGGACGACCCCCGTATGCCTACGGTGTGCGGAATGCGCCGCAGAGGCTACTCGGCACAGAGCATACGCAACTTTATCGACTCCATAGGCTACACCAAGTTTGACGCCCTCAACGACTACGCCCTGCTTGAGGCTGCCGTAAGGGACGACCTCAACAAGAAAGCGTGCCGTGTGTCGGCTGTGCTCAACCCCGTAAAGCTCGTTATAACAAACTATCCCGAAGGACAGACCGAGGAGATGGAGGCCGTGAACAACCCGGAGAACGAGGCCGACGGCACACACACCATCACGTTCAGCCGTGAGTTGTGGATAGAACGCGATGACTTCATGGAAGACGCACCCAAGAAATTCTTCCGCATGACCCCCGGTAAGGAGGTGCGTCTGAAGAATGCATATATAATAATGTGTACCGGCTGCAAGAAAAACGAGGCCGGCGAGATTGAAGAAATATATGCCGAGTATGACCCGCAGAGCCGTAGCGGACTCGAAGGAGCCAACCGCAAGGTCAAGGGAACGCTCCACTGGGTAAGCAAAGACCACTGTCTGCCCGCAGAAGTGAGGCTTTACGACAGGCTGTTCAGCGTGGAAAACCCGTCTGCCGACGAGCGTGACTTCCACGAACTGCTCAACCCGGAGTCGCTGACTGTGCTCTCCAACTGCTACGTGGAGAACTATCTGGAGGAGAAACAGCCGGGCGACTTCCTGCAATTCCAGCGCATAGGATACTTTACGCCCGACAAACGGTCAACGAAAGACCACCTCGTGTTCAACAAGACGGTAGGTCTGAAGGACACTTGGGCCAAGATAAACAAATGAACCGCAACATCCAATGCTGACAGGCGACGACTTCTTCGACAGCGATGAGTTCTTGGAAATACTGTCAACCTATGAAACGGCTGAAAACTCCGGCTTGCCAGTGTTTCTGGATGCCGAAGAACTCACGGACATTGCCGACTATTACATGACAACCGGCAATGAGAAAGGAGCTGAAAAGGCCTTGGACAAGGCGTTGGAGATATTTCCAGGAGCCGCAGCCCCACTCGCTTTCAAGGCCAGAGAGGCTTTGGGCTGCAACGATGTTGCCAAGGCAAAACTGCTTGCAAGCCAGATAACGGACAAGAGCGAGAAGGAATACCTCTTCATAAAGGCCGAGATACTCATCGCACTCGACAAGGTGGAAAGGGCTGATGCCATCCTCAAAGAGCATTTCGAGACCGTCGGCGAAGATGTCAGGGAGGATTTTATCCTTGATATTGCCAACATCTATCTGGACTACGGCGTATATGACCTGTCATACGAATGGTTGGCGCGCAGCACAGAACGGCTTTCGCCCGACTACGACGAGCTTATGGCACGCACACTGGTAGGTCTGGGGAAATATGACGAGGGGATAGGCATCATCGACAGGCTGATTGACCAAGACCCGTACTCGAAAAAGTACTGGAACGCACTGGCTTCCGCCCAATTTCTTGCCGAGAGATACGACGAAGCCGTCAAAAGCAGCGAGTATGCCTTGGCCATTGACCCCAACGATGCGGAAGGACTGCTCACAAAAGCCAACTGTCTGCACAAGACGGAAGACTTCACGGAAGCCCTGAAATACTATGGCCGCTACATCAAAAGCCCGGTTGCAGACAAGGGACTCGGCGAACTGAACATCGGCATGTGCCTTGTGAGCATCGGCAAGTATGACGAAGCCGTCAGTCACCTGCTCGAAGCCCTGTCGGAAACAGGCTCCGCACCACAGCAACTCCACATGATATATCAGGAACTGGCCTTTGCATACAGTGCGAAGAAGTGCTACAAAGAGGCCATGGGCTGCATTGACAAGGCACGGAAGCTGGACAGCGACACCACGGACATGGACATTCTGCACGGCCACATACTGCTTGAGAACGGTCATGGCGAGGAGGCAATGCGATTGTTCCGCAAGGTTATAAGGCAAACGGACTGTGACCCTCACACTTTCTTGAGGATTATCGTGTCGATATACGACAACAAATATGTCGAAATGGCATACAGCATGCTCAAAAAACTGCTGGAACACGATGAGGAAGGTATCGACTGCGGCTACTCATACTTGGCGCTTTGCTGCCACGACCTGAAGAAAGGCTCGGAGTTTCTGCACTATCTGAAACTCGCATGTGAGCGCAATCCGAAGGAGGCAAAGAGCGTTTTGGGTGAATTGTTCCCCGAAGGGATGAACCCGGCTGACTACTATTCATACTTTACAGATCTGCTTGGACACAAAAAGTAAAGGACTCACTGTCTTGTGTCCACGGGATCATATAAAAAAACGACAAAAACAATGATGCAAATGGCAGACACCAACAACCACGTTGTCATAATGGCAGGAGGCGTAGGCAGCCGCTTCTGGCCCATGAGCACGGCCGAAAAGCCAAAGCAGTTCATCGATGTGCTCGGCGTAGGCAAGTCTTTGCTGCAACTCACCGCCGACCGCTTCGACGGAATATGCCCTCCCGAAAATCTCTGGGTGGTGACAAACAAGAATTATGTTGACCTCGTGAGGCAACAACTGCCGCAGATGCCGGCTGGAAACATACTGTGCGAACCGTGCAGACGCAACACCGCACCGTGCATAGCCTATGTCAGCTGGAGGATAAAGGCGGCAAATCCCAATGCAAACATCATCGTTTCGCCGAGCGACCACATCGTTACCGACGTGACAGAGTTCAAGCGCGTGGTGCTTTCCTGCATGAAATTCACGTCGGAAACCGACTCCATAGTGACGCTGGGCATGACACCCACACGGCCTGAAACGGGCTACGGCTACATCCAGGCCGACCTTTCGTCAAGCTCACTGCGCAACAGCGAGATATTCCGCGTTGACTCTTTCCGCGAAAAGCCCGACCTTGAAACCGCAAAGCTGTATATTCAGAAGAAGCACTACTTTTGGAATGCCGGCATATTCATGTGGAATGTCAGCACCATTGTCAACGCTTTCAGGATGTATCAGCCGGCCATGGCAAAGCTGTTCGAGTCGCTCAACGGCTTTTACGGTACGCCGCAGGAGCAGGAAATGATAGACAAGACGTTCCCGGAGTGCGAGAGCATATCCGTGGACTATGCAATAATGGAGAAAGCTGAGGAGATTTTCGTGTGCCCGGCCAGCTTCGGATGGAGCGATCTCGGCACTTGGGGTTCGCTGTTGGCGCAGACCAAGAAAGACATCTACGGCAACAGCTGCATCGGGGACGGCATCAGTCTGTTTGAAACCAACAACTGCATAATACACACCGCACAGGAAAAGAAGGTCGTAGTGCAGGGGCTTGACGGCTATATCGTTGCCGAGCATGACGGAACACTGCTGATCTGCAAGCTGTCAGAGGAACAGCGCATCAAGCAATTCTCCGGACAGGACTGACCGCCCGGCATTTTGCCGACACGGCGGCAAGACACAGGACTGACCGCAGACCGCCTTCCGACAGCAACTGCAAGACACAAGACAGACAACCAATATTTTTCAAATACAACAACTACAAAACAATGGAAAAGAAGATAGCACTCATCACAGGAATTACGGGACAGGACGGTTCATACTTGGCCGAATTTCTGATTGAAAAAGGATATGAAGTACACGGACTGCTGCGCCGCTCATCGTCATTCAACACTGGAAGGATAGAGCACCTGTACCTTGACGAATGGGTACGCGACATGAAGAAGGCGCGTCTGGTCAACCTGCACTGGGCTGACATGACCGACTCATCGTCGCTCATAAGGATTATCGGTGAGACAAAGCCTACCGAGATATACAACCTGGCGGCACAGAGCCACGTGAAAGTCTCTTTTGACGTGCCGGAGTACACCGCCGACACCGATGCTGTGGGTGTGCTTCGCCTACTTGAGGCAGTGCGCATCTGCGGACTGGAGAAGAGCTGCCGCATATACCAGGCTTCCACATCCGAACTGTTCGGCAAGGTGCAGGAAGTGCCGCAGAAGGAGACCACACCGTTCTATCCGCGCTCGCCATACTCCGTGGCCAAGCTCTACGGCTTCTGGATTATGAAGAACTACCGCGAGAGCTACGGAATGTACTGCTGCAACGGCATACTCTTCAACCACGAGAGCGAGCGCCGGGGCGAGAACTTCGTGACACGCAAGATAACGCTTGCCGCAGCGCGCATAGCCCAGGGCTACCAGGAGAAGCTGTACCTCGGCAACCTCAACTCCCTGCGCGACTGGGGCTATGCCAAGGACTACGTGGAGTGTATGTGGCTGATACTGCAGCAGCCGCAGCCCGATGACTTCGTCATTGCCACGGGCGAGTATCACACAGTGCGCGAATTTGCCACCCTCGCATTCAAGGAAGTGGGTATCGAACTGGAGTGGAAAGGCGAAGGAGTTGACGAGAAAGGCTACGACAAGGCCACGGGCAAGGCTCTCGTGGAGGTTGATCCGAAGTATTTCCGCCCCGCTGAGGTTGACCAACTGCTTGGCGACCCGACAAAAGCAAAGAACATTTTGGGTTGGAACCCGACAAAGACCTCGTTCCAAGAGCTTGTCAAGATTATGGTGAAGCACGACATGACGTTCGTGAAGAAACTGTTCCTAAAGGCTAAAGTAGCAGAATAATCATGGCAACACTAAGCAAAGACTCAAAGATATATGTGGCCGGCCACCACGGACTGGTAGGCTCCGCTATATGGAACAACCTTCTGGGACGCGGCTACACCAACCTTGTCGGGCGTAGCCACAAGGAACTTGACCTCACCAATCAGGTTGCCGTGACCAAGTTCTTCGACGAGGAACGTCCCGATGCCGTTGTTCTGGCCGCCGCCTTTGTGGGTGGCATCATGGCCAACTCACTTTACCGTGCCGACTTCATCATGCAGAACATGCAGATGCAGTGCAACGTGATAGGCAACGCCTACTCCCACGGCGTGAAGAAGCTGCTTTTCCTCGGCTCCACGTGCATCTATCCAAAGAATGCACCGCAGCCCATGAAGGAGGATGCGCTGCTGACATCGCCGCTCGAATACACCAACGAGGAATATGCCATCGCCAAGATTGCCGGACTGAAGATGTGCGAGAGCTACAACCTGCAGTACGGCACCAACTATATTGCCGTGATGCCCACCAACCTGTACGGTCCCAACGACAACTTCCACCTTGAGAACAGCCACGTGATGCCGGCCATGATGCGCAAGGTGTATCTGGCACAGCTGATACACGACAGACAGTGGGACAGAATACGCCGCGACATGGACAAGCGACCCGTGGAGGGCATAAACGGCAGTTGCAGCGAGGCGGAAATACTCGCAGTGCTGGCCAAATACGGCATAAGCGACGGCAAGGTGGTGCTTTGGGGCACGGGCAAGCCGCTGCGCGAGTTCCTTTGGAGCGAGGACATGGCCGACGCAAGCGTACACGTTCTGCTCAACGTTGACTTCAAGGACATCATCGGAATCGACAAGTATTCCTCCGTGTTCTACGGAGCCACGACCACAGGCAAGGTGGACCGCGACAACAGCGAGGGGCGCGGCGGAGCCATACCCTCGCTCGGTGAGATACGCAACTGCCACATCAACGTCGGCACGGGCAAGGAACTGACCATACAACAGTTATCGGAGCTTGTGGCAAAGGCCGTTGGCTTCAACGGAACTATAGAGTTCGACGCCTCGAAACCCGACGGCACTCCACGCAAACTGATAGACGTTTCCAAGCTGCACTCGCTCGGATGGACACACAAGGTGGAGATTGAAGACGGTGTGCGCAAGCTATTCCAGTGGTACAAGGAAAGCATTAGATAAAACAACCATACGCTCTACAAGACACAAGTGGGCGGTTTGCCAAACACAAACCTATAATTCATAAAACGAAGCGTTTCGCTTTTTCAGAACGAAGCGTATGATGCCGGGACGAATCCATCTGGTCGCTGGCGCAAGTATTACCCCAGTTCGGGATAAGAAAGAGATAAAATACATAGCAAAAAAGTTGGCAGTCC
>CAVHML010000037.1:0-15937 GCA_963636905.1 bacterium | reverse complement strand
ATTACCCTTTACAGCCCTTTGACCCTGCTGCCTCCGCTTGACTGCATCACTCTGAAGGCGGAGTAGCGTGTTCCGACGGGGCTTCTACAAACATCCATCATCGTTTTCGTAACATTCACCAGCACTTCCACTCCTCTTCCATCATCGTTTTCGTAACATTCACCAGTGCTTACTCACAACTTACAAAGGCACTTCCACAACACAAATGCCGCAACAAACTTCGCATAACGTTTGGGAGTATTCGATAAAATCACTAACTTTGCACCCGCAAAAACACGGGTAAGTCTTGCACGGCCAGCTCCCTTCAAATCCTCCAGGGCGGGAACGCAGCAAAGGTAGTCGGTTGTAGCGGCGCGATGCAAGTAGCTTACCCACCCCGCCTCTTTAGCTCAGTTGGCCAGAGCACGTGATTTGTAATCTCGGGGTCGTTGGTTCGAATCCGACAAGAGGCTCACCCATCATTCAGAAAAAGCCAAAGCGGCTGACGGAACGCACCAGAAGGTGTCCGCCAGCCGCTTTGCTGTATGCGCAGTCTGCCTATTGTTGCCGCCCAAAGTAATCTTTCAGAACTTTAGTGTCGGCTTCTGCGTCTGTAACCACCTCAAGGAGCATGGGCCGGGCGGCTTCCCGTGTGAGCAGGGTCACTATTCCCATCTGCATTTCGGCCATATTGGTGGCCTTAATGTAGCCGATGTCGTTTTGCGTACAGATGCCTTGTGCGCCGGAAGTGTGGGCGGCGGCTATGTAACCGTGCGCCGCAGGACTGTCGGACAGCCCGTTGAGCTGGCGAAAAATGCCGCCTTCGCCGTTGTTGAGCAGCAGTATGCGCAGGTTGCCCCTTAGGTTTGTGTTCCACAAGGCGTTCTGATCGTAGAAGAAACTGAGGTCGCCGATGACGCAAAACACCCTGTCCGCAGTGGCCAAAGAGAAGCCCGCCGCTGTGGAGAGGCACCCTTCGATGCCGTTCAACCCACGGTTGCACCACACGTAACGGCCGGCATAGATGTTGGCAAGGCGCACTGCGGTACTGTTGGCGTAATGGGTTTGCAGCGGATAGTCCATGTCTTCCAGCTGCTCTTCGAGGTATTTGACTGTCGCCATCTGCGAGTATTCAGGCTCGAAGTCGGCTGTTAGGCGGTCGGTTTCGGCCAGTGCATCGCTCCAAAGTGTGCGGTATGCGGCTCTGTTCCGGGCTGTTTCAGATAAAATGGCGGCGGTTTCCGATAGGGCAGTGCCCGTTTCCGATAGACCAGTGGCGGCTTCGCTGTCGGCAGACGTGGCGGTTGCGTCGGTCAAAGCCGTGAGAATGGCGTTGAGATGGCGGTTGTTGCTGTACTCAACCACTTGCGTGAGTGACATGAGCGGGTCGGTCAGCACTCCTGCATCGGCTGTCAGCAGCCACGTTTCGGCCTGTGCCTGGCGCAGAAACCGCCGTATGCGCTTGCTTACTATCGTGTCTCCGACATACAGAACGAAGTCCGGGCGGTACTCTTCGGCCTCTTTGATGCGGCAGACGGTCTCGTCGAAGTGCGCAACTCCGCACCCGTTACTCAGCGGCTCGCGTATTACGGTCATGCACCCGGCGAGTTTCTCTATCGTACTGTCGCTGATGGCGTTGTAAGGCATCTGTCCAATGACCGCCACCGGCCTGTTTGACCGCAGGAAAGCGGCAAGCAGAGGGGAGGGGAGTGCCTGTTTGAAATCGGAAACCTCCTGTTTGAAATCGGAAACCTCCGCTTGTAAATCCGTGGATGTGCGCCTTATCACCCGTTCCTGCGGCAGTTTGCCGGAGCAGAAGCTGAACAGGGGTTCGCTGATAGGCACGTTGATGTGTACGGGAGCACCGCTTCGGAGGGTTGAAAGGTACAGTGCCTCGTTTACAAGGCGGTTGCAGTGCCAGCGTTCAGTGGGGTTTTGTGGTTCAGGCAGACTCACTGCCTTGCGCACAAGGCCGCCCAGTGCATCCGGCTGGGGCATTGTCTGCCCGTCGAGCTGGCCAATCCATGCCGCAGGGCGGTCGGCTGACACCACTATCAGCGGCACATGGCGGTAGAAAGCCTCGGCCACAGCCGGCGCAACGTTGAGCATTGCGGAGCCGGAGGTGACGCATACCACCACGGGGCGGCCTGTTTGCAGTGCCAGTCCCAAAGCGTAGAACCCCGCAGACCGCTCGTCTGTGACGGGGAAACACTCTATTTGCTTACACTCAGTGAGGTTGTGGACTATCGGAGCGTTGCGGCTGCCGGGGCAAACCACGGCCTTTTCAATGCCGTGAGCCACGAGTAGTGCCGTGAGTATGTTTACGTTGTCTTTGTCAGAATACATCCTTTTCGATTCTTTCTGTATGGTTTTCAGTCGGTTACTGTATGGTTGTGGACTTGCTAACGTATGGTTTTCAGTCGGTTGTTGTATGGTTACAGACTTGCTAACGTATGGTTACAGACTTGTTTCCAGTCCGATTACGCTGCCCATTGTATCCATTTTCGCCTCTGTTTCGAGCCATTCGGCAGTCTCGGTGCTGGCATCCACGAGTCCTCCGCCGGCATATAGTCGGTACTGGTTGTCCAGTATCTCCATGCAACGCAGCGAGACGCACAGGTTGGTAAGCCCGTCTGCGTCTATCGGCCCGATGAGTCCGCTGTAATAACGGCGCGGTGTGGTCTCGTTGTCCAATATGAATTGTAGCGCCGAGCGTTTTGGCAGACCGCACACAGCGGGCGTCGGGTGGAGCGCATCGAGCAGATTGCCAAGCTGTTCCGTATGGTTCAGGGTGAAAGAAAAGTCGCTCCGCAGGTGAACAAGGTTGCCCGCTCTGACCGTATATGGGCCTTTCTCAGTCACATTGGCGGCAAACGGGGCTATGCTTTCGGCTATGTACGATGCTACAAACCGCTGTTCGCGTATGTTTTTCGCGCTCCAGTCGATGCCTTTGTCGTTGCTCTCGCCCATGGAAACGGGTGGATTGTCAAACGACAGTTGGTCGTCAGACAGAGACATTGTGCCGGCCAAAGCCATCGTTTCCCACCGTCTGTGTCCGCCTTTTAGCAGTATTTCGGGCGTAGCCGTAAGCCATGTGCCGCTCCGGGCGGTGCTTACGAGGGCGACAAACAGGCGCGGATACATCCTGCATGCCCTTGAAAAGAGTTGCAGGAGCGACGGTTTTGACACAGCAATGGCCGTGGAGCACCGCGAAAGCACTATCTTCTGGAACTTGCCGGCAAGGATTTCGGAGTGGAAACGTCGGAAATCGGCGGCGTAATTGCTGTGGCCGGCTTCCGCAAGCACGGCCTTGGGAGCGGTTTCGCCACAGTCCGGCAGGTCGGAAACGGCCATTTCGCTTGTCTTGTCGGGGCGTATGAGCAGTATGGGGCAGTCCTCTGACGGTGCGAACGGTGACATGACAAAGCCCCGGCGCCCGTTCAGGCCTGCCAACGACTGCATCTCTTCAGGCTCGCCGGCTGTCTGCTCCACCTTTATGCAGCGGTCTGACAGCGGCAGGCGGTATATTGCAAAGGCTGTCATCGGGCGTTGCCTCCACTGTCCGGGTGCTTTATGAAGTTGGTGACGCTCACAGTAGCCACCGTGTCGCCTTGTTCGTCAGTAATAGTGACCGTCCAGTTGTGGAGAGTGCGCCCCTTGTGAACCAAATGCGCGACGGCTGTGACCGTAGTCCCGACTTTTGCGGACTTCAAGTGCTGCCCGCTCACACTGATACCCATGCACTGGCAGTCGGGACAAAGCACTTGCGACCCGGCACCTGCCAGGTTTTCGGCCAAGGCAAGCGATGCTCCGCCGTCCAGGATGCCGTATGGCTGGCATGTACGGCTGTCAACGGGCATCGTGGCGGTACATTCGTCGGGCTCAGGCGTTGAGACAAGCTCAATACCGAGGGCGGTAATCATGTTGGGACGCTCGTTTATAATCTTCTTTATGTGCTCTAAATCCATGTTACTCTTTGCTTTAGCTTGTCTTGCCGCACTGTATAGCGTCCATATACTGCGCGCACATCTCCGCGCAACGCTCGCCGTCCACTCCTGCGGAGACTATTCCGCCGGCATAACCGGCACCCTCGCCGCAGGGGAACAGTCCCTCCAGCCTGACGTGCATCAGGGTTTCGCTGCTGCGGAGCACGCGTACCGGCGATGAAGTCCTCGTTTCCACGGCTATCATGGCCGCTTCGTTGGTGAGAAAGCCCTTGCAGGAACGCCCGAACGCCTTGAAGCCCTCCTGCAACCGCTTGGTTACGAATGGGGGAAGCCAGAAATGGAGTGGTGAAGAGATGAGTCCCGGTGCGTAGGAGCTGGGCGGCAGGTCGTAACTCAAACGCCCGTTGACGAAATCGGCCATGCGCTGAGCCGGAGCGGTCTGTTTCATGTTGCCCTGTTGCCAACAGTCGCGCTCCAACTGCTCCTGCCACAACATCATCCGCAGGGGATTGTCGCCCTCAATGTCCTCCGGGCGGGTCTCAACCACCATCCCGCTGTTGGACCACTTGCCCCCACGGTTGCTCGGACTCATGCCGTTTACCACTATTTGCCTGGCGTCTGTGGCCGCAGGGATAACGAATCCGCCCGGACACATGCAGAACGAATATACTCCACGGCCGTCCACTTGGGTGACAAACGAATACTCTGCGGCGGGAAGCCACCGCCCCCGTCCCTGCCGGTTGTGGTATTGCATACGGTCAATCAGCTCCGCAGGGTGCTCAAGGCGCACTCCCACGGCCAAGCCCTTGGCCTCTATTTCTATTTTCTCGCTGCTCAGATAGCGGTAAACGTCTCTTGCGGAGTGGCCGGTTGCCAGTATTACAGGGCCGGAAAAAGTCAGTTCCCTGCCCGAAGTCAGCTCCGTGGCCTC
The DNA here is from genome assembly GCA_963636905.1 of bacterium. Taxonomy (GTDB): domain Bacteria; phylum Bacteroidota; class Bacteroidia; order Bacteroidales; family Bacteroidaceae; genus Prevotella. The sequence continues at coordinate 11,080 of CAVHML010000037.1, read as the reverse complement.
AATACCAGTCACTTTGTCGCCCTCAACCACGAGCCTTTCCATGCGTGTCTGGTGGTGCACCTCGCCGCCGGAAGCCAGTATGGTGTTGCGCATTGCCTCGATTACCTTGGGCAACTTGTCTGTTCCGATGTGCGGATGGGCGTCGTAGAGGATGGAAATGGGTGCGCCGTGCTGGCAAAACACGTTGAGTATCTTGTCTGTGTTGCCGCGCTTCTTGCTCCGTGTGTAGAGTTTTCCGTCCGAATACGCCCCTGCGCCGCCCTCACCGAAGCAGTAGTTGCTCTCAGGATTCACCTTCTGCTCCTTGGTTATGCCGGCCAGGTCGCGCTTGCGCTCCCTTACGTCCTTTCCGCGCTCTATTACCACAGGGCGGAGGCCGAGTTCAATGAGGCGGAGAGCGGCAAACAGTCCGGCAGGACCTTCGCCTACGACCACCACCTGGCGCGCTTCCGACACGTCACCGTACCTCGTGCGGACGTAAGCGTCGGCTTCTGGCATCTCATTTATATATGTTAAGACCTTCAAGTTGACGTATATCGTGCGGTGACGTGCGTCTATACTCTTCCTAATTATACGTATGGCGTTGATGGTGCGTACATCCAGCCCCTGCATCTCGGCTATATACGCCTTGATACTCTCCTCGTTGGCCGCCGTTTGCGGCAGCACTCTTATGTCAAATTGGCTTGTCATTGTCTGTTTGTCGTGCGTTTTCCCACTGTTTCCCGTAGTTTGGGAACAACAGGAGCTGCGTTTCCACTTCTTTACCGATACATTGGAAACTGCCTGTGCTGCGTTTCCCTGTCAGTTGTCGTCGTGTTGGAAGCAGCCGATGTCGGGTTTGTCGCCGCGAAGCCGTCCGCGCCGGTCGCTTGGCAGCCAGAAGATTGGCGTGGCGCGCCCTATTGCGGTGGAAATACTGTCGAGACGGAAGTCGTAATAGAGGTTGTCTTCATCCACAACCCGGAAATGTGCCTTGCCTTGCACGCTGTCTTTCGGAGTCTCCATCAGCACGTTGTCAAACGGAACCAGCTTGGTGGAGTCCGTGACGGGCGGAGTGCGCATTATGCAATTAGCAAAGTAGTAGGCGTAAGCCACGGTTGAGTCCTTGGATTCGCCCATGATTTCGTCTTCAGCATAGCCGGTTATGAGCGTATTGTAGCACACGAAGCCGTGCAAAGGTATGTCTGCGTTGCCCTTGAAGTTGGAGAAACGGAGCGCAACTCCCCTGTTGGCACTGAACGGATAGAACTGTGCGAGTGTGCAATAGAGCACTTCCGCCCTGCCGCCCGCCACGTAAAGGCAGTCGCCGAGGGTGTTTGAGAGCAGACAGTTGTGCAGTGCTATGTTGGAATTGGTCGCCACCAGTCCGTAGCCCTTGCAGTTGTGTATGGTGGAATTGCTCAACACGAGGCGGAAAGCGGTGGAATCGTAGGCGGCGGAGTCGCACTGGATGCCGTAGTCCGCACTGTGTATGTCGGCGAAGTCGATGGTATTGCCCGTGGAAGTGGGGTGCAGACGTATGCCACGCCACTGTCCGCTTACCCTGTCATACGGCAAATAGCTGAACATACGGTCGGTCCGCTCGCCCCGGAACACCACATCGCCGCCGTCACCGGCCGACCCCTGCACCTTGAGCCGCCCATATACGTCGATGCCGGCGCCGCTTCTGAAGTACAGTCGGGTGGGAGAGAGCACGGTAAGCGTGGCCGCACTGTCAACGGAGATGCCCCTGCGCACCAGCACCGGCTTGGTTGCGGCTATTGTCGTGTCGCCTTTTACGGCCAGGGTGTCGATTATCAGTGCGTCCCACGACCATGCGCGCAGCACCACCCGCTGCTCCACGCCGCTCTCAAGGGCAAACACCAGTTCGTCCTGCACCGTTTGCGGTTCGTCGGCGTTGTTTACGGGTGCGGTAAGTTCAACGAATACGCGTATGCTGTCGCCTTTCCGTATCTCGAAATCGTTGGCCACGCTGCCGGTAGTGTTGTCCAGATAGGTGCCGTCCACGTTGATTCTGAAGCCGCTCTGGTTGCCCCGCGCGAGCCGGACGGTGCGTATGCGCAGCCCGCTGCCGCAGTTGTTGCGCACAAGGAACGTGTGCGTTGACGTGGGGACGGTGCTGAACACCGTGTCGAGGCTGATTGTGTCTGCCGAAAAGGTGAGTCGCGCCGACGAACTCGTGGTGAACGAGTCGTCGGCGGTACAGGCGGCCAGGGCAACCGCCGCAGTGACCGCCAGAAAAGCGTAAAGCCGTCTTATCATACTTACTGATAAAACGGCTTTATGTGCCTATTATTGCATCGGAAGGCTATTTCTTCTCGCCGAAATAGCGTTCGTACAGGCCGATGAAACCGGCGCAGTGGCGAGCCTCGTCCTTGGCCATTTCGTGTACAGTGTCGTGGGTTGCGTCCATGCCTGCCGCCTTGGCGTTCTTGGCGATGCGGAATTTGTCCTCGCAAGCGCCCTTTTCCGCAGCTATACGTGCCTGAAGGTTGCTCTTAGTGTCCTTCAGGACATCGCCAAGCAGCTCCGCGAACTTTGCAGCGTGCTCGGCTTCTTCCAGCGCATAGCGCTTATACGCCTCGGCAATCTCCGGGTAGCCCTCGCGGTCGGCCTGTCTGCTCATCGCAAGGTACATTCCCACCTCGCCGCACTCGCCGTTGAAGTGGGCCTCAAGGTCCTTTATCATCTCCTCAGACGCACCTTCCTTGCGTGCCGCACCGAGGATATGCATGGTGGCAAACGAGGCTTGGCCGTCGTCAACCAGCTCGACAAACTTTGAAGACGGTGCTTTGCAGATGGGGCACTGCTCGGGTGCCGACTCGCCTTCGTGGATGTAACCACATACAGAGCAAATGAATTTTTTTGTCATAAACGGTACTTGTTTAGTTTTAACGGATGCTTTTTGACCTCCTTGTCGGCAACAAAGTTAGGAATAAAATCCAATCGGGCAATCAAAATCCTATGGAATATTTTTCTATTTGTACTGTTTATAATTTAGGAAAAGATAGGATTTGAGGTAAAACCCGTCGGTCTTTTGGTATAATAACGTACTGTAATTGTGTGGTAACGAGCGATATACTACAAGTAAAGCAGCGGTCAAAGACAAACGAAAGGGCGGTTTTTATGGAGCAAACAGGCGGTTGCTTTATGGCAAACATTCAGCTTTCTCAGCGGAAAACTGCGGTTTTAGACCGGCGGAATGAGGGTAGGTTTTTGCAAACAGACCGTTTATGATGCGTAAATGCCCTGTTTACGGGTCATAAATGCCGTGTTTACGACTCGTAAATGCACCATTTACGCATCGTAAACGGGCGGTTTGTCAAACGGAAACCGTGGGGTCGTTGTGGAAAAGGGGGTTGGTCTTGTGAAAAAACACGACGTGTTGCAGGCTGAAACTCGGCTTGTTTTGTGAAAAACACGGCCTGTTGCGGTGCGTGTCAGAACGGGTAGCCGATGGCAAAGTGCAGTCCGAGTCCGTCCTTAAAGCGGGGTATGTTGTAGTAACCGCCCTTCTCCGTCTCGTAAGGCACGTGGATGGCCACTCCAAGGTCGAGGCGCAGCACGAGGAAGTCGAGGTCGTAGCGCAGTCCGGCGCCCGTTCCCGTGGCCAATTGCGTAAGGAAAGTGGCCGGATTGAACTCGGAATCGGGGCGGCTCCCGTCCTTTTTCAGCAGCCAGATGTTGCCAGCGTCAAGGAAAACCGCACCGTAGAGGCTGCCGAACAGGTTGAACCGGTACTCCAGATTGGCCTCAAACTTTATGTCACCGGTCTGGTCAAGGTACGAATAGCGCGAGGATGAGGCCACGTACTTGCCCGGTCCTATGCTGCGGATGGTGAATGCGCGTATGCTGTTGGCACCGCCCACGTAGAACTGCTCGCTGTATGGCGCACGCTCACTGTTGCCGTAGGCATATAGAAGTCCTGCCGCCACGCGCCCCACGAGCTGCGATTTCCGGCTCAGTTGCCACGTCTTGCGCAGGCTTGTGTTCACTTTGAGGAACTGTGCGAACGGGTTGCCGAACAGATCCTTTTCCTTTTCGTTGAATTTCTTGCCGGCTGCCATATACAGGAGCGACAGCAGGTTGCCCGACTCGGTGAGTGATATGTCCCAGGCTATCGGGTTGTTGTAGCGCGAGGGGCTGGTGTAGTTGTAGGAGTACTTGATTTTGGGCACAAACTGGTTGCGCATCGACACGTAGATGGCCGGGTTGGCGTTCATTATGGAGTCGAATGTGGCCGTTGTCCGATGCAGTATGTTGTAGTCAAGCAGGAAGGGGCTTAGCTCATGGCGCGAGTTGGCCGACGTCTGGAACTTGTATGTTACCGCACCTGTAACGGTCAGCATCTTGAAATAGTCCGCACGGTTGAGCACATCGCCCGACAGCGAGAACAAAGTGGTGGGGGGAGCATGGAAGCGGTGCCGCTTGAAGAGTCCGAAAGGGGTCTCCAGCCGGGGGTATTCAATGGAGATGTCGGCGCCGTATTCGTAGGAATTGATCGTAGAGCTGCTGCCTCCGACCTGTTTCCCGGTCTGCCACTCGTATGAACCCTTGAGATTGACGCTCAGTTTCTCGCCTCCACGGAACGCATTGCGCTTGGTTAGCCCCAGTACAAGGCCGGGTCCCGTGCGGTCATTGCTCTTCAGCTTGTAGTTAGCCTCTATGGATACGTCGTAGGGCTTGTCGAATACGCAGTTCAAAGTCATGTCCAGAGTGTCGCAAGTGGCCGTCGTGTCGCGCGGAGTGAACGAGAAATCGGACATGGAGAACAGCCCCATTCTGTTTATTATGGCCGCTGTTTCCGAATAGGTGCTCTGTCGGAACAGCTGACCCGGCCTCAGCTTCATGTCACGCAGCAATGCGCGCAGACGAACAGGCGGCTTCTTGCCGGAATAGCGCACGGTGAGTATGCGGAAAACGAGCGAATCGGTGAGCCGGTCGGTCATGTTCCTGCGCATATCTATGCTCAACCGCCCCAGATACCATTGGCGTGTTGCCATAGGAGACAGCCCCTCAACGGGCTGGACGTGTACCTCCACGCGGCCTGGGACTGACACTGTGTCGGCTGTAAAGGCGGAATAGGCAGGGCGGAAGTAGTAGTAGCCGTTCTCACGCATCAGGTTGCTTATGCGGGTGCGCTCCGATTCGAGCTTTGAAACGGCAAACGGGTCGCCCCGTCTGACGAGCCGCTCCGCCCAGGAGGCCTTTATAAGGCTGTCAACCGTGGCCGGGTAGCCCAGATACAGCAGGGTGTCTATGCGCGAGAGGCTGTTGGCGGTGACGTAATAGCCCAACCGTGCCTTTCTCTTGCCCTTCGGGAAAGTCTTGTAGGTCACTTCCGCATTGAAAAAGCCGTTGTTCTTCATCACATTTTCCGCAACGAGCGAGCGCACTTCGGGGTTTACGCTGCTTGTCAGTACGGGATTGCTGCCAAAATGGTTCAGCATCCATTGCCCGAACCGGCTTTCCGAGCCTGAATACTTGTTGTAAACGCGCAGCCCAAGCAGTAACGGAGAGCGCAAAGACGAGCTTCCGAGTATGGCTCCGTTGGGCGGACAGGCCAGCGCGGCCTCGACTTCCGTGCTCACATCGGCCCAGTTCTCGGTCTTGCAGGCATCGGTGTACTTTATTTCCTTGATGCCTGTGTATAGCGTCTCGCCCTCCGGCAGGTTGCTGGTGGTCGAGCAGCCGGCCGCAAGCATGGCCGTAAAGACTGCTGTCAGGTATCTTCTTGTTGCTTTCATCGTGCCTTCCGAGTGCTGTCAGGTGGTTATTGGTTGCCTTTGTCAAGCCTTGCCGAGTCTTGTCTTGCCGGTATGGCTGTCTGTCCGTCCGGCTTGCCGGGCAGTTTGTCCCCCTTGCCGAACGTGAACAGTTCGCTTAGCTTGTTTATCTTCTTGCGCCACACGAAGCCGCCGCCGTATTCTGATATTCTGTCCTCCAGTAAATCCTGCGCTTCCTTATTGTAGAACAGCCTGACGTAACGCATTGCTGTCTGGTCAAGGCGGTATTCGAGTGATACATTGTCTATAAACATCTCGTCTTGCGTGCCTCCGGCGGTGTTGCCTGCCCCTGACAGCTTGCCGCCGATAACGATATTGACCCGGTTGTTCCACAGTCTTTTGGCGAATTTGAACGAGTAGTCGGTGTAAGTGTTGCCCGTACCGTCGGAATTTTTGTCAAGTCCGACACTCAGGTCGATGGTCTGCATGGCGCTGTTGGCTATGTTGTTGATCTCACTTTGCAGGAATGAGTTGAGCGCATTGTTCATTGACACTCCGCCGGTGTTGCCTTCCGACAGGTACATGCCCGTGGTAAGCATCGAAACCGCGAGCTTTCCGCGCTGTTCAACGCTCATTGCCGCAAGCTCGTTCTTCATGCTAAGGTCTTCAGGTGCGTCAAGTGTGAACTCCAGACCCATGTCCTGCAGAGTCTTAGTCACCTTTACGCCGCAGTCAAACTTGACACTCCGGCTTGCACCGCCGCCGCTTGACACGAGGCTTTTCACCTGTTCCGAGGCAATAATGTTCAGCGTCGGGTTCATCATGTCGCCGTTAAACTCCACGTAACTGCCCTGTCCTATGCTGAAAGTCTTTAGGGGTATGACCGGCAAAGCGTACTTCATCTGACCTTCGTTTATCGTGTAACGACCGTAAAGTTGCAGTCCGTCCATGTCTGAATAGTTCATTCGCAGTTCGCCGCCGCCCTCCACGTTGACGTAGTTGGACTCGTTGGAGTTCAAGGCACAGTTGATTCGTGCCCCTGACTCGATGTTTACCATCAGCTGCATGTCCAGTCCGCCCAGTGCAGGGCGTGCGGTTTCGGCCTGCAGGGTGCTGTCCCGGAAGTCGGTAAAGGTCACCAAACCTTTCAATTGGTCGTCGGTGTTGAGCGGCGAGTCCTTGAGTATGTATGTCAGACTGGTGCTTCCAAGCACGTCAAGGCGGCCTCTCATCTGCAAATTGTTGACCGCTCCCGATATGTTACCGAGGAAGTTGACGTATGCTTTCCCGTAGGCTACAGATTTCGGTGACTTCTTTGCGTCTATCAGGAGGTAGTCCTGCGCCCTCATTCTCAACGACATTTTCATGTCAGACAGGTCGGTGAAGTCGATTTTCCCATACATATTCAGGGGGTTGTCGTTATGGGCGTACATTGTAAAGTTCTCCAACAGCAGATTGTTCCCCACGATTCTTACCGGGTCGTTGTCCATTCGCATTCGCAAACCGTAGGGTACGCTTGTCAGAAATGCCGAATCGAGATACAGTTCGCCGTTGATTTCCGGGGCGGAGACGGTTCCTTTTACGGTCAGATTGCCGTCGGTAAAGCCGCTCAGACCGAACAGTTGGTCGGGTATAAAGCCGTTTACGATGGACAAGGGTAGCCGTGTCAGCTCCGCAGTGGCGTCGATTGTGCCTCCGTTGCCGCCGTTTTTGCCTCCGTTGCCGCCGTTTTTGCCACCGTTGCCGCCGTAATACGTGCCTTTTACCACGCCTACGTCGTTGCCGTTCTGGCTCATCCGTGCCTCAACCGTGTGGGATATGGAGTCTTTCTGCAGATATACGAGTTCGCAACCGAGGTCTCCAATGGGACAAGTCTCGTAGGTCATGCCGCCAACCTGCAGGTCTGACAGTACCGAGATGCGCCTTTCCTTGGTCTGAAGCAGTCGGAAATCGCCGTTGAGCAGGCCGGTCATGCGCGGCGCATAGGGTATTACGGAGGTGATTTTGGCCAGGTCGAACTTGTTGAGGCTGACGGTTATGTCCTGCAACAGGTCGGCATCCCGGTCTTCTGACGACACTTTCACACCCGTACCTTCATCGGACACGAGATCTATCTTGGCCTGTACCTTCCTGTCACGGCCAAAGAAAATGTAGTTGTCCCGGTTGAGATTGAACGCTGTGTAGCCCAGTATCGGGCGGTAAGGCGACAGGTGGATGTTAATACCGCTATCCACCATCTCCGCTTTCGCGCCGAGTGACACTCCCAACTGGTCGTCTGCGTTGAGGTAACGCACCGAGATACCGGCTCCGTTGTTCAGGATTTCGCCGTCAAACAGGGCGGTAAACACAAACCGGGGGTTTCGCTTGTTGTTCTGAACCTTGCCGTTGAAGTGGAGCGAAGCGGAGTCCTGCACCATGCAGAACGCCACTGTGTCTATGCGGGTGTTGCCGGTTGTGAGCGAATGGACGTGGCCTTTCCCGTTGAGACCGTCGGCCGGCGAGGCGGAAAGGTTCAGGTTCATGTCGTCAAACACTATGCCTTTCATGCGCAGGAAGTTGGCCAGAGGGTTGTCGCTACCGCACTTGAAGTTCACCGAAGCGGTGGGCAGCAGTGCCTTGAGTTTGGTTTGGTCTATGATTTTGTTGCGGTAATGGCTCTCAAGTTCCGCCATCAGCCGCTGGCCTTGGCGCATCAGGCGGACGTAACCGCCCTGTGCCTCCATGTCGAGGCCGAGGCTTCCGCTCGAAACCCGTGCCCATGTGGTGTCGCGGGCGGTGGATATGTCCATGAGAAGGTCCTTTGGACGGAACGTTTTTCCCTGTGCTGTCACTGTCAGGTTGTTGACTGCGCCCTGCAACTTGTGCTTCTCTTGCAGGTCTGTGGCCATGTAAAGGTGTGAGGAGAGACCTATCGTTATAGGCGAGGCGGCCAGATGCAGGGCGTGGAGGTCAATGTTTCTGATGTCAGAGTTGAGCGTTGCCTGTACGGTCTTGCCTCTTACGAGTGCGTCAAGGGCCACCACACCGTCGAGAAGCCTGTTGTGGCTGTCTATTTCGGCATGGGCCACGCCGTCTTTCATTACCGCTTTGGCCGTCAGTCTGTCGGCTTTCCAGCTGCCGTATTCCACGGTTGCGAGGCTCATGGCAATGTCTGTGCGGCTTTTCAGGTCGGTCAGGTCGAAGCCGCGCCCCTCTGCGCTGACGCTGCCGCTCACTTTCCCGATGGAATTCCGTGGCATGAAGTGGCGCACTTGCAGCTCCCGTATGTCCAGCTTGGCCTTGTAGTCAGCCTGTCTGGTGTCTATGCTTCCTGCGGCGTGTACTGTTCCGTTGCCCTCATGCACGGTTATGTCGGCTGTGTAGCGGCTTCCGCTGGCTTGGGCGTTGCCTTTTACGGCCATATCCTGCGGTATCCGCAATGTCTGGGCAGCCGATTGCGGCATCAGGGCGGTGACAAAGGCGAGGTTGCCGGTGCTTCCGCTGAAGCTGACGTCGGCGTTCAGGCGTTCTGTGTCGGTGACATTTTCCGCCCAACCGCCGGCTGACAGGCTGAAAGCGGTGGGCAGAGCCACGTCAAAGCCTGTGATTTCCATGTGTTTCAGGCTGCCGTTCATGGAGCAAGTGACCGAGAGGGGGCGGTTGGGATAGCCCTGCACGAACTTCCGGGGCAGGTTTCCGGCAAACAGCATGATGTCCTGCTTGCCCAAAGCCGCCTTCAGGCGCAGCCGGAGCGTGCCCGGATTGCTGCTGTCCGTCAGGTTGAGGGCTGTGGAAACGCTGGCTTCGATGTCGGAATCGGGCGTGCGGAGGGTGAGCGACGGCAGGCTGACGGACGTGGAGTCGAGCCTAAGGCTTGTGCGGAGGTCGCTTACGGCCAGGCCGCTCTGCTCCCTGAAGGCGCAATGGCGCACGTTCAGCTCCGTGAGCGGTGCCTTATATAATAATGTGTCGAGGGTCAGGCTGATGCCGGTCAGCGAGATATGGTTGTAGTCAAACCCTTTCTGGTGCGGCTCGAAGCGGTTGTCGTAGGCCAGACGGCCGTTGCGCCACTCCACTGTGCCCACCCGGTAGGTCTCTTCCGCCAGGTCGGCCTGTGTGTCTGCCACTGTCAGCCGCCCCATGTAGGCGTTTATGCCGAGCGTGTCGCCGGGCAGACTGACCGAAACGGCGGTGTTTCTCACCTCAACCCGTGCCACGGCTATCTTCCACCGCGACTTTTCGGTGGAAGTGTCGGGCGGTACGGTGTCGCTGACGGCCACGCTGACCTGCGCGTCAGTCAGAAGTACGTTGCCAACATCGACCGTTTCCTTGTCCAAATCGATGTCTTTGGCCGACAGATACAGCCGCTTCAGCCGCCCTTTCACGTGCGCCGAGGCCACGAAACCGGCCGTGTTGAACTTGGTGTCGCGCAGGTCGAGACCGTCTATCACCACCCGTTTGCCGAGAAGAGGCCACAGTTTTACCTCCACGGCAAGGCTGCCCACGTCGGCCACCGTGTCGCGCGCTTGCTTCAGAGAGCCGCTTGGCTGCAACGCCCTGAAGCCCTGGAGGTTCAAGTCGAGCGGAAAACCGAGCGCAATGCGGTCGATGCTGATGTCCATCCCCGTCTTTTCCGACGCGTATGAGGCCGCCTTTTGCACCGCCCAGCCCTGAACCGGCGGCAGATAAAGGAGCACTGCCAGCAGCGCAAAGAGCAGAAACGGGACCAAAAGGGCCACTCCCGTCCACCGTAATATCTTCTTGGTCATGCTGAAACGGACACTTTGATGAACAATAGTCAGTGCAAAGTAAGCTATTTTCCGGCAAAAAGCACAGCAAAAACGGCACAAAAACACGGTTATTCCGCCAAATTTGCGGATAGTGTCTTGCCATATTGGCCTCGAAGAGGCCGCATTTCAGAGACCCGCAAGTCCGGACGGAGCGGTGTACGGAGTCGTCTTGGCCTCGAAGAGGCCGCATTTCAGTAACCCCATGTGCAGCGTTAGCGGAACATGGGGTGCGGATGTCAGTGGCAATGCCGGCTTCGAAGATGCCGCACAGCTGCGGAGAGGCAAGTTTATCCGTGCGGAGAAAACCCATATAGCCTTATGTGCGGCATCTTCGAAGCCGATTTTCATTCTGTGTCTCAATCCCCCATGTTTCGCTAACGCTGCACATGGGGTTACTGAGGTGCAGCCTCTTCGAGGCTATGCCCTATGCCGTACCCGCCAAGCGCTTCATTCTGCTGCAAAGTGCGGCATCTATGCATTTGACGGAAGAACCAAATGCACAGCGAAAACGGCACAAAAACACGGGCAATGCGGTATAAATGCACGTGAGAAACGGCATCAAGGCACATCGCAACCCATAGAGCC
>CAVHML010000036.1:0-16067 GCA_963636905.1 bacterium | reverse complement strand
AATATGTCTTTGTTCTTTGCGTTCATTTCGTCAAACGGAGAAATGTTTGTCTATGCCTATTCGTATATCTCGTCTATGCCATTGGTCTGCTCCAGACTATCGACCACTTCGATGCAGGGATCATAGCCAGACGGCAAGTCAAACTGGGCGTTCGGGTCGTAGCCGAGCTGCTTGTCGGCATATACACGGCGCATGTAATAGGCCCAAACAGGCAAGGCCATCGTGGCTCCCTGACCCATGCGCATGGAGTCGAAGTGGATGTCGCGGTCGTCACCGCCTACCCATACGCCGCTAACAAGGTCGGGAGTGACGCCCATAAACCATGCGTCGCTGTTGCCGTTGGTGGTTCCGGTCTTGCCGCCGATAGCCCCTTTCAGGTCAAACTTGTAGCGCAGCCGCCCGGCAGTACCGCCATCGACAACGCCCATGAGCATATAGAGCATCTTGTTGGCACTCTCCTCGCTTATCACCTCGTTCATCCTCGGTTGGAAACGGGCGATGACGTTGCCCTCATTGTCCTCTATCTTGTTGACGAAAAGCGGCGCACAGCGTATTCCGTGGTTGGCAAAGGCGGTGTAGGCACTCACCATTTCGGCCACAGTTATCTCACACGGACCGAGACACAAGGCCATTGACGGATGTATCTCCGGGTTTTGTATGCCGAAGGCCTGCAAGAGAGTGACGAAAGCCTGCGGACTCAGCTTGCTCATAAGGTAGGCTGAAATCCAGTTGTTGGACTGTGCGAGTCCCCACTTCAGCGTGACCATCTGTCCGTAACGGCTGTGGCTCGCGTTGCGCGGAGTCCACCTCTGACCTGCCACTATGTATGTCTGCTGCACGTTGGGGGCTTTGTCGCAGGGCGAAAAACCGTTCTCCATGGCCAGGGAATAGAGGAAAGGCTTTATCGTGGAGCCTACCTGTCTCATTCCGTCCATACACATATCATAGTTGAAGTGTACGAAATCGGGGCCTCCCACGTAGGCTTTCACCGCTCCGTCCTTGGGACTCATGCTCATGAAGCCGCAACGGAGGAACGATTTGTAGTAGCGTATGGAGTCAAGTGGGGTCATTGTGGTGTCCACTTCGCCGTGATAGGTGAAGATGGACATCTCCGTGGGAGTGCGGAACGCCTTGTTGATTTCGCTCTCCGAGGCTCCGGCCGCCTTCATGCCACGGTATCGGTCGCTCTGACGCACCGAGCGCATCAGTATCTCCTTCACCTGAGCCGACGAAAGTGCGCCGGAATAGGGAGCGGTTGGCTTGGTTCGGTTCTCACGGTTGAACGCCGGCTGCAAGAAGCGGGCTATGTGTTCCCTCACGGCGGCCTCGGCATACATCTGCATCCGGCTGTCCACGGTGGTGAACACCTTCAGTCCGTCGGTGTAGATGTTGTATGGGCGACCGTCTTTGTTACGGTTCTTGTTGCACCAGCCGTACAACGGGTCGGTTTCCCAGGCAATCGAGTCCTTGTAATACTTCACCTTGTTCCACGAAGGATAGTCCTTAGCATCCGGTTTCTTGGCCATGAGATAGCGCCGGAGGAACTCACGGAAGTATGTGGCGATGCCGTCATTGTGGTCAGCCACGTGGAAATCGAGCTTCAACGGTTCGGCTGCGTAGCGCACATACTGGTCGTGGGTCAAGTAGCCGGCCTTTTCCATCTGCGAGAGCACCACATTGCGGCGTTCACGGCACCGCTCGGGATTGCGCACAGGGTTGAAATAGGACGGATTCTTGCACAGTCCCACGAGCATGGCGGACTCTGTTACGCTCAAATCCTTGGGTTCCTTATTAAAATAGGTGTTGGATGCTGTCTTGATTCCGACCGCATTGTGAAGAAAATCGAAGTAGTTGAGATACAAAGCGATGATTTCGTCCTTGGTATAGTTGCGCTCCAGCTTGACGGCAATCACCCACTCTATCGGCTTTTGCAACAATCGCTCGGTGACGTTCGACGCTGTTTCGGAGTATAGCTGCTTGGCCAACTGCTGCGTGATGGTGGAACCGCCGCCGGCATTGACCTGTCCGAAGATGCCACGCTTGACTACAGCACGCCCAAGAGCCATGAAGTCGATGCCGGAGTGGTCTCTGAAGCGCACGTCTTCGGTGGCTATCAGAGCCTGGACGAGCGATTGGGGCAGCTCACTGTAGTCCACACAGATGCGGTTCTCCTTGTTGTAGTTCCAAGTGCCGATGATTTTGCCGTCGGAAGAGTAAATCTGGGTGGCGAAACGGCTTATCGGGTTTTGCAAGTCCTCGACCGGCGGCACGTAACCAATCCAACCTTTATATATAGCTGTGAAGGCGAGTGCGGAAAAAAGCACCACGACACAAAGCAAAGCCCACAAAAAGCGCACGAAAATCTTTCTCATAAATAGACTGACAGGTCTGTTTCCTGTTAATGTATGCGCTGCAAAAATACGGTTTTTCGGCAAGACAAGGAAGGAATGGCCCGTTTTTCTGTCCGGCAGAGCCATGCCCTCCTCACAACAAACCGCCCGTTTACGCATCACAAACGGGCGGTTTACGATGTGCAAACGGCCGGGTTACGCATCGTAAACGGCCTGTTTGTTGCACGTCAATGCGGCAACGGCCTGTCAAAATAATCGGGTTAACATTGGCGCAATGCAAAATTATGCGTAACTTAGCGGTCGAAAACGTATAAGACATACACAGATTACGGATGGAAAAGCATGATTTTGTAACCATTGCGGATATCACTAAAGAGAAGATAATACGCTTGATAGAGATGGCGCAGGAATTTGAAAAGCATCCCAACAGGGAGCTTCTTAAAGGCAAAGTGGTGGCTTCGCTGTTCTTCGAACCGTCAACCAGAACAAGACTCAGCTTTGAAACGGCGGCCAACCGGCTCGGTGCGCGCGTCATAGGGTTCGCCGACCCCAAGGTAACGAGCGGTACGAAGGGCGAAACCCTTAAGGACACGATACTCATGGTGTCCAACTACGCCGACGTAATAGTCATGCGCCACCACATAGAGGGCGCAGCGCAATATGCGGCAGAGGTGGCTCCGATACCTATCGTCAACGCCGGCGACGGCGCACATCAGCATCCGTCACAGTGCATGCTCGACTTGTACTCGATATACAAGACACAGGGCACGCTCGAAAACCTCAACATCTATCTTGTGGGCGACCTTAAGTATGGCCGGACGGTGCACTCGCTCATCATGGCCATGCGCCACTTCAACCCGACGTTCCACTTCGTTGCGCCGAAGGAGCTGGCCATGCCCGTGGAGTACAAGATCTACTGCGACGAAAACGGCATAAAGTATCAGGAACACACCGCTTTCAACGAAAAGACAATAGCCGACGCCGACATCCTCTACATGACGCGCGTGCAGAAGGAGCGGTTCTCTGACCTGATGGAGTATGAGAGAGTGAAGAACATATACATATTAAAGAATGACATGTTGGCCAATGCGAAGCCCAACATGAAGATTCTCCATCCGCTGCCAAGGGTGAACGAGATTGCATACGACGTGGACGAAAACCCTCACGCCTACTATATCCAGCAGGCCGGCAACGGTTTGTTTGCACGCGAAGCCATATTCTGCGACGTACTCGGCATCTCGCTTGAGCAGATAAAGAACGACAGCACAATAATACAGTGACAGACTATGAACAAGAATGAAATGCTTGTGGCCGCCATACAGAACGGCACCGTAATAGACCACATACCGGCAGACAAGACATATCAGGTAGTTAGCCTGCTCAAACTGGAACAACTGACCACCCAAGTGACCATCGGCTACAACCTGCGCTCAAAGAAACTCGGGCGAAAGGGCATCATAAAGGTGGAGGACAAGTTCTTTACCGACGAGGAAATATCGCGTCTGTCAGTGCTGGCGCCCAACATTGTGCTCAATATCATCAGGGACTACGAAGTTAAAGAGAAGAAAACGGTGACAACACCGGACGACCTGAAGGGCATAGTGAAGTGCAATAATCCCAAGTGCATAACCAACAACGAGCCGATGCCAACCTTGTTTCATGTGGTTGACAAAGAGCATGGGGTGCTGAAGTGCCACTACTGCGAGAAGGAGCAGTGTATGTCGAAGGTAGAACTCGTCTGACGACAAACTGGAATTTAGATACTTAACGAATATAGAACAAGCGATGAAAAAAGACCAAGAGATTTTTGATCTTATTGAGAAGGAGCACCAACGCCAACTCAAAGGCATGGAGCTGATTGCATCTGAGAACTTTGTCAGCGACGACGTGATGAAAGCCATGGGTTCATGGCTCACCAACAAGTATGCTGAGGGCTATCCCGGCAAGCGTTACTACGGCGGTTGCGGTGTGGTTGATCAGGTGGAACAACTGGCAATCGATCGTGTAAAAAAGCTCTTCGGAGCCGAATACGCCAACGTACAGCCCCATTCGGGAGCACAGGCCAACGCCGCAGTGCTGCTGGCAGTGCTGAAACCGGGCGACACATTCCTTGGTTTGAACCTTGACCACGGCGGCCACCTCTCTCACGGTTCGGCTGTGAACACGTCGGGCATACTGTATCACGCCATAGGTTATGACCTTAACAAGGAGACAGGCCGCGTTGACTACGACCAAATGGAGCAGTTGGCCATCGAAAACAAGCCGAAGCTGATTATTGGTGGTGGTTCTGCATACAGCCGCGAGTGGGACTACAAGCGTATGCGCGAGATTGCCGACAAGGTAGGCGCACTGCTGATGATTGATATGGCTCACCCGGCAGGACTCATTGCCGCAGGTTTGCTTGACAACCCAGTGAAATACGCCCACATAGTCACCTCTACAACCCATAAAACCCTGCGCGGTCCGCGTGGTGGTATAATCCTTTTGGGCAAGGATTTCGACAATCCTTGGGGACTGAAGACCAAGAAAGGCGTGGTGAAGAAGATGAGCGAACTGCTCAATTCTGCCGTATTCCCCGGACAGCAAGGCGGTCCTCTGGAGCACGTCATAGCCGCTAAGGCCGTGGCATTCAACGAGGCGTTGCAGCCAGAGTTCAAGGAATGGGCAAAGCAGGTGCAGAAAAACGCCAAGGTGTTGGCCGAAGAACTCATCAAACGCGGCTTCACCATCGTCAGCGGTGGCACAGACAACCACTCTATGTTGGTTGACTTGCGCTCCAAATATCCCGAACTGACAGGTAAGGTGGCCGAGAACGCCCTCGTGGCTGCTGACATTACGGTCAACAAGAACATGGTTCCGTTCGACACACGCAGTGCTTTCCAGACCAGCGGCATCCGTCTTGGCACTCCCGCAATGACAACACGCGGTGCAAAGGAGGACATGATGGTCATGATAGCAGGACTCATCGAGGAAGTGCTCAACGACCCCGAGAACGAGGAAGTGATTGCACGAGTGCGCGCAAAGGTCAACGAAACGATGAAGGACTATCCTCTTTTCGCATACTAAACCACGGTTGCAGAAAGGGATACTCACGAAGACATGCAACATTAAAGGGCTTCAACTTCGGTTGAAGTCCTTTTTTTGATTGCAGCAACGCCTCTCGTTTTGCACTAAAACTCAACCGTTGCGACCAGACAGACGTAGCCGTTACGGCTACAAGAGCAACCATTGCAACCAATGAAACACTATTCCATAACTAATCGAAAACATCAAAAGACCAAACTATGAAACGTAACTTATCTGCACTGACGCTGCTGTTTGCTGCCTTGACGGCGGCAACGGCGCAAAAGACCGTGGAAGTGACGGTCAGCAACAACTCGAAAAACAACCTGAAAGCCGTGCCTGTAGTAATCGATTTGGGCAAATACGGCATTGAAGTGAAGTCGGCTTTGGTCACGCTGAACGGCAATGAAATACCGTCGCAGCTTGACGATTTGGACACCGACGGGCGCAACGACGAACTCTGTTTCGTGGCTGACGTGGACAAGAAGCAAAGCCTTTCGTTCAGTGTGCGGCTCGACGAGACCGGCAAACCGCGCCAGTATGAGGCCAAGACCTATGCTGAAATGCTGCTGCCGAATAAGAACGTGAAGATAAAAAACAAGCAGAACCTGTTTATAAACAGCATCTCGGCTTGTCGTGGAGGCAACACCTACAGTTCGCTACACCACCACGGCCCGGCATTTGAAAACGAGTATATCGCCTTCCGCCTGTACTTTGACCATCGTCAGACAGTCGATATGTACGGCAAACGCCGCATGGGACTGGAGATAAAGGACACGCAATTCTATCCCGACTCTAAGCAACTTGCCGACGGCTACGGCGACGACGTGCTGTGGGTGGGCAACTCGTTCGGTCTCGGAGCACTGCGCGGATGGAACGGAACGGCCCCTGTCATGTTCGACGATGCCGACTACCGAGGCATGCGCATTGTGGCGAGCGGCCCAGTCAGAGCCATTGTTGAGGTGGACGACAAGAACTGGAACACCGGAAACGCCGGCAAGGAACCTGTTTACATGACCACAAGATATTCCGTCTATGCCGGACGCCGCGACTGTTTCGTTGACATACGGTTCAACAAGCCGGCATCTGACTATCTGTTCTCCACAGGCGTAATCAACGTGAAAGGCTCTGAAGAAACGAGCGACAAGCATGGCTTGCGCGGATGCTGGGGTACCGACTGGCCAGTGGCTCTGAAAGACTCCGTAGGCCATAAGCCCGAAACCGTCGGCATGGGCATCCGCATACCTGAACGCTACATTGTGAAGGAGTTGCCGGCCGACAAGGACAACTACGGTTTTGTGGTTGGCAACGCCGATGACGGTCTGCACTACAACATCACGTTCGCTTCCGACAACGAAACCTTCGGCTACCACTCCGCAAAGGAATGGTTCGGCTATCTGAAGGAGTGGAAGAAGCAATTGGAAAGCGACGTCACCATCACCTGTCACTAATATATACTTACTGCGGATTGGCACTGCCTGCTTCGGGCAACGCCAATCCGCATTTTGTTTATGGTGGTAATTTATAGAACCACCCTATACCTCAATCACCCTATACCTCAATGGTGAAGACCGAGTCGGTTTTCTTCCGTTCAAGAATCAGAGAAAATCCCCTACCCAACCCCACTTACGGCAGTTCCGAAAACGTGTGTTTTCCTTTTACATAATACTGCCAAAGGATTGAATACGGGCGACATTCCGTCTCAGAACCGCCGCGCCTACTGGCTTGTATAGCCTCCCTATCTGCTGCAAAATCGTTTTTCCACTTGCGGAAAGCCCTGCGGGCACGCACCACCGCCTTGAAATCACCGAAGCTACGCCCCAGTATGAGCATCTCAAACGCAGCTATATAGTCGAGCAGACGGCGCATCCGCATGACGCTGTTCAGGTCTTTGTCGGGCAAACACTTGTAGAGCATGGTCAGATTGTTGCGGAAATTGAGAAACGTCTTCATGGGATTGCCCTTGGGAAGCGTGCCTCCACCAACGTGATACACCCGGCTTTCAGGTACGCACCACACCTGTCGCCCCGCTATGCGCAGTCTCCAGCACATGTCAATTTCCTCGTTGTGGGCAAAGAAGCGGCCGTCGAGTCCGCCCACAGCCTTATAGTCGGCAGCGCGAATCATCAGCGCAGCCCCCGTAGCCCAGTCTATTTGCTGGCGGTAGTCATACTGCCCGTCGTCCTTTTCCACCGTGTCGAATATCCTTCCACGGCAGAACGGGTAGCCGTAACGGTCGATGAAGCCGCCGCTTGCGCCTGCGTATTCGAAACTGTCATGGTCGGCTACCGACAACAACTTGGGCTGGCACACCGCAGCATCGGGGTGGTTGTCCATAAACTCCACGAGCGGTGTGAGCCAGTGGTGGGTCACATCCACGTCGGAATTGAGCAACACGTAGTATTCCGCATCCACCTGTGCCAGTGCCTTGTTGTAGCCTTCGGCAAAGCCCCAGTTCTTTTCGAGCTGTATAGTGCGGCACTCCGGGAAATCCCTACGCAGCATTTCCACCGAGTTGTCGGTCGAAGCGTTGTCGGCAACATACACCACAGCCTCATCTTTCGAATACCTCAGTACCCCAGGCAGGTAGCGGCGCATCATAGAAGCCCCGTTCCAGTTGAGTATCACTATCGCTGTCTTATCCATATATCTCCGCCTTTAATGCAGTGTTGTTGTGGTTGAAACCGCCCAGTCGCACCTTGAGCAGTTGGTTGTCATACTCTTCGCGAGCCAAAGACGGGGGCAGTTCCACCCTTATGTAGTTGCGTGTAAAGCCGTGCATGGCCTTTCCGCGCGGTGCTTTCTCAAACAACACCTCGGCATCCTGACCTATGTGCGCGGCATAGAAATCGTGGGTCTTCTGTTCCGACAAAGCCAACAGGCGGTTGCTGCGCTGCTTTTTCGACCTGTCGTCCACCTTGTAGGGTATCTTGAGAGCGGCTGTTCCTGGGCGTTCAGAGTAGGGAAACACGTGCAACTGGGTGACATCCAGACCGTCAAGGAACGAATAGGTCTCCTCAAAGCACTCTGGAGTTTCGCCACGGCACCCCACCATCACGTCAACCCCGATGAACGCGTCGGGCATGCGCTCCTTTATCAGCCGTATCTTGTGGGCAAACAGTTCAGCGTCGTAGCGTCGGTGCATCAGCCGGAGCACTGTGTCGCTGCCGCTTTGCAGCGGTATGTGGAAGTGGGGCATAAAGGCACGGCTGCCGGCGCAGTAGTCCACGAGTTCGTCTGTGAGCAAATCCGGTTCTATACTGCTGATTCTGTATCGGCTGATGCCCTCCACAGCGTCCAACGCCCTAACCAGGTCGATGAACTTCTCGCCTGTTGTCTTGCCGAAGTCGCCTATGTTCACTCCCGTAAGCACTATCTCCTTGCCTCCCTCCCTTGCGGTCTGCTCCGCCAAAGCCACGAGCGACTCTATCGAAGGGTTGCGGCTGAAACCACGGGCAAAGGGTATGGTGCAGTAGGTGCAGAAACAGTCGCACCCGTCCTGTACTTTCAGGAAGTAGCGCGTGCGGTTGCCCCGCGAGCAACTCGGCGAGAACGTGCGTATATCCTTGGTCTTCACGGCGAAGTGCTGGTGCAAATGTTCGTTGCCGGCGGCCGCCTCACTCCATTTCTCAGAGAGGAACTGCACCAGTCCGGCCTTTTCGTTGGCTCCAAGCACGAGGTCCACGCCGTCCATACGACTGATTTTCTCTGGTTCAAGCTGCGCATAGCATCCCGTGACCACAACAAATGCACCCGGATTGTTGCGCACCAGACGGTGTATGGCCTGGCGGCACTTGTGGTCGGCCACCTCCGTCACCGAACAGGTGTTTATCACACAGAGGTCGGCCTTCTCTCCTTCGCGTGCCGTGGCCACCCCCATTTCGCGCAGCATCTGCCCGAACGTGGATGTCTCGGAGTAGTTCAGCTTACAGCCAAGGGTGAAGTACACCGCTTTCTTGCCCTGAAAGGCTGATGTATCTATCATATTATATAATAATGTATAGCACGAATGTTGTGCAAAGATTGTGCAAACGAGAGGAAAGAAAACTTGTTTTCTGTTTCCCGAGTGCAGCCAATGTTATGCAAAGGTACACTTTTTTATTTACTAAAGCCCATCCTTGTCACTCTCCAAAGTCCTCTCCCTGTAACTTCCACTCCCTCAACCGCATACAAAACCCGACCGTTTAGCACCCGTAAACAGGCCTTTTACGACCTGTAAACCGGCAGGTTACAGAGCACAAACCAGCGGTTTACAGACTGCAAGCGTCAGGTTGCGGTATGTCTCATAAAGTTGTAAGTCCTATAATTCGCTGATTTTATTAAGCCAAGTTCTAAATTTTTGTTATACCTTTGCATAGGATAAGCTGCACTCGGGCAATCATGAGCAAGCTCTTTTTGCCCTCGTTTGCATTATCTTTGCACAAGAGATGTATAGAAAATACATGTTACATATTACGTCTCCAGCGTTTCCACGCAACAATTCGGTCAGCTGGAACAGTGCTGAAGTGCAGCTTTAGCACCACTGGGCGCAGCCTTTTATTAACCAAAGAAAGAAACTTTTTATCCTATATGAACTTAAAGTCAACGACAAGTTACGGACTGATGCTTCTTCTGTCCATCGTTTTGTTTTCGTGTGCGACCCCCAAAAAGATCAGTTACATGCAGGATGCGACTGAGGAAAAGGCTTTTAACGACATGAAAAAGACCATCAGAGTGCAGCCGGGAGACAAGATTTCAATCATTGTAAAGAGCAAAGACCCACAGCTGACCGAGCTTTTCAACCTCGCAACCACCTCACAGTCTATAGGCTACGCAGGCAGCGGCTCGTCGGTATCGGGCGGACGGGTGCTGTCATACTACAGCATTACGGCTGACGGATGCATCGATTTCCCTGTGTTAGGCAAGCTCAAGGTGGCGGGAATGTCGCGTGAAGACATCGTAAACATGATCCAGGAGAGACTGATAGCCGAAGATCTCGTCAAAGACCCCATCGTTACGGTGGAGTTTGCGAACCTCCAATACTCTGTATTGGGTGAGGTTAGCCGTCCCGGACAGTTCTCTATCGACCGCGACAACATATCCCTGCTCGAAGCAATAAGCCGTGCCGGTGACCTGAGCATACTGGGTCGCCGCGACAACGTGATGGTTATGCGCGAACAGAACGGCAAGAAAGAGATTTACAAGGTTGACCTGACCAGCGCAGACAGCATAATGAACTCGCCCGTAGCCTACCTTCAGCAGAACGACATCGTATATGTGGAACCCAACAATGTCAGGAAAAGACAATCTACAGTCAACGGCAACAACGTCTTGACATCCTCGTTTTGGATAAGCCTCATATCACTTCTGACCACCATATCGGTCGTCGTGTTCAAATAAACACACGACCGGCACAACCGAAACAATCAGACAGACACTTATATAATAAGGTACAACGATGAACAACCAACCCTCTTTTGAAACAAATACCAGCTCGGAGGAGTCAACACTCTCCATGAGAGAGATAGCATTCCTGTGCCTTGCGCACTGGCAATGGTTCGTTATCTCACTTGCAGTCTGCCTCGGAGTGGCCGTAATGTACCTGTTGCGGACACCACCGACCTATCAGCGCACCGCATCATTCCTCGTAAAGAGAGACAGCAAGTCGAGAACCGCATCGAACGACGTGTCTTCAATGTTCTCGGAAATGGGCTTTTCAGGCGGTCAGGACAACGTTTACAACGAGCTTTATGCCATCCAGTCGCCAGCAACCCTGCTCGAAGCTGGCAAAAGACTGAACTGTGACGTGGAGTATTTCGTGTCAGGAACGTTCCACAAGGAAGCACTTTACGGCAAGACACTGCCCATTAAGGTTATCTTCCACGACCTTGAACCGTATCAAAGGGCGATGGTTACAGTCACTCCGATGGGCAACAACAAGTACCGACTCACCGACATTGCAGCGTCAGCACCCCAGGACACGACCGGAGCCAAGCTGTTTGGCGGCCAAAAGACAATGGCCGCCAAATCCGACAAGCCCATCACAGGCGAATACAACAAGCAGATAAAGACTCCCATCGGACGCATCACCATAGCTCCGGCAACGTGTTTCGCCGAATTTGCAAAGAGTTCAAAGCCCGTATTCGTAAGACGTATGAGCCTCAACAGCATGGCCGGCATCATAAAAAGCCGCCTCACGGGCGACATAACCGACAAGAAATCGACCACCATAGAGCTTACCTACAAAGACATACTGCCCCAACGGGCCGAGGATATCCTCAACATGATCATCACAGTCTATAAGGAAAGCTGGATAGAAGACAAGAACCTCATCACCGTAGCGACCAGTAATTTCATCACAGAACGCCTCGGCGTGATAGAAAGGGAGCTGGGTGACGTTGACGAAAACATCTCTTCATACAAGAGTTCGCACCTTCTGCCCGACGTGGAGGCTGCATCCAACCTGTATATGCAGCAGTCCAAGGACAACGCAACCAAGATTTTGCAGTTCAGCACCCAGCGGTCTATATGCAACTACGTGAAGCGTTACCTCACGGAAGAGAGCAAGAAAAACCAGGTATTGCCAGTCAATTCGGGTGTAGAGAACGCCGCTATCGAGCGACAGATAGGCGACTACAACACCATGTTGCTGCAACGTAACAGTCTTGTGTCGAACTCCAGCGAGAGCAACCCGCTCGTTCAGGACCTCGACAGGAACCTTGCGTCGCAGCGGAGTGCCATCCTTTCGAGCATCAACAACCTCATCATGAGCCTTGACACGCAGATTAACCATCTGGAACAGAGCGAGAGCCGCACCACATCGCAGATAGCTTCAAACCCCAACCAGGCCAAATACCTGCAGTCTGTGGGTCGCCAGCAGAAGGTAAAGGAGGCTCTCTATCTCTTCCTGTTGCAGAAACGTGAGGAAAACGAGCTGTCACAGGCCTTCACAGCCTACAACACACGTGTCATATCCGAACCGAGCGGCAATCTAAGTCCCGTGGCTCCAAGGCGCAACGTGATACTTCTGATAGCCTTTGCCATAGGTCTGGCCATCCCGCTTGCCGTCATTTACTTCCGCGAAACGACCAATACCAAGGTTCGTGGGCGCAAAGACCTTGACATGCTGAGCGTTCCGTTCCTCGGAGAGATACCGCAACACCGTGGAAACTCGAAGCGCCGCTGGTGGCAAGTCAAGCGTCCGGCGGAGCAGAGGCGTGTGGTTGTGAAGCCGGGCAAGCGGGATGTGATCAACGAAGCGTTCCGTGTGCTGCGTACAAACATCGAGTTCGTGTCGCAAAACAAGCCCGGCAATGCCAACGTGATACTGATGACGTCGTTCAACATGGGCAGTGGCAAGAGCTTCCTGTCCGTCAACATAGCAAAATCGTTCGCCATACGCGACCAGAAGGTGCTCGTTATCGACGGCGACCTGCGCCGCGGCTCTGCCTCGGAGTATGTTGACAGTCCCGAAAAAGGTCTTACCGACTATCTCAGCGGCAAGATTACTGACCTTAACGAGATAATTGTCGCCGACCAGAACGTCGAGGGAATGAACGTATTGCCTATGGGTACGATGCCTCCGAACCCCACTGAGCTGCTCTACAGCGAGCGTCTCGCCCCAATGTTCGACACGCTCCGCAAGCAGTACGACTACATTTTCATTGACTGTCCGCCCGTTGAGATTGTGGCAGACGCACAGATACTCGAGCAATATGCCGACCGCGTGATCTTCGTGGTGCGTGCCGGTCTGCTTGAACGGTCGATGGTCAAGGAACTACAGAAGCTATACGACGACAAGAAGCATAAGAACATGAGCATTATCCTCAATGGTACGGAGGATAATGGCGGGCACTATTACAGCAAATACGGCTACTATCGCTACGGCTATGGCTATGGTTACGGCTACGGATACCACTACGGTGGCAAGCACAATAAGAAACGGGGGGGGTAAGTGGTTGGACATCAGCTAAATAGAAAAGACATACAAATAAAAAGTGCAGTATAAAACAGCTGAAAAGAGTGGATATATTCTCTAAAAAAAGTAGCTATAGCAGCCGAAAAGAGTATATAAAGCCACTGAAAAGAGTGGCAAAACAGGAGGAAAAGCATGTGGTTTTTTAACGCCAAGAGGCAACTGGGCAAGAGCGGACTGCTCAACGGCTTCACCGACTGCCACTGTCACATACTGCCGGGCGTTGACGATGGGGTGGAAACCATGGAAGACGCACTTGCCATCCTTGTCCGTTACGAGCAGACAGGCATACGGAAAGTGTGGCTAACCCCACACATTATGGAGGACATGCCCAACACTACCGACTCCCTGCGACAGCGTTTCGCCGCACTCAAGGCTGCCTATCATGGGCCGATAACGCTCTGTCTCTCGGCCGAAAACATGCTCGACAGCGTGTTCAGCGAGCGGTTAAAGACCGGTGACCTGCTGCCTTGGGGCGACAAGGGCGACCGCTTGCTGGTGGAAACCTCCTACTTTACGGCTCCCGCCAACTTCGCTTCCACACTCCAAAGCATCAAGTCAAAGGGCTTCTTCCCCATACTCGCCCACCCCGAACGCTATGTCTATCTTGGCCATCAGGACTATTTCCGGCTCAAGAAGAAAGGCATAGAGCTGCAGCTCAACCTCTTTTCGCTCATAGGAATGTACGGCAGACGGGTGAAGGACAATGCTGAGTTCATACTCAAGAATGGACTTTACGACTATGCAGCCACCGACCTGCACGACCTTGAAAGCCTCGAAACGGCACTGAAGGCAAGGCTCGGCAGGAAAATCCTGGCACGTATTCCCTCCCAACCGTGCCCCAAGCACCGGCTGTATGCGCCGGACAGGCAGTGAAACGACAACATTTGCAGAATGGAAAAGCAATGCTTTTCGCTTGGAAAAGCAACATTTGCAGAATTGAAAAGCAACGTTTGCTGTGTTGAAACCCACGCTTCGGCACAGCCGAAAAGGCAGATCTGCAATGCGCTGTGCGCCAGTTGACTATGGCTACAGCACAGGTTAGCCATCATAAACAGACGGTTTACGCCCCGTAAACGGGCGGTTTACAAGTCGTAAACCGCCCGTTTGTTATGCGTAAAGCGGCACTTTACAACAGCTACCCTAATGCCTTCACACCGGCAAGCGGCGTTTTGCCGCAGAAAACACGACCGTTCCGCACCGCCGATGGACAACTTTTTCAGGCCTTCAGGTTGGATTTTATCACGATTATGCCTATTTTTGCATACAAATGTTGCCTATTGAGGCAAGCCTAATGATACACTACAATTAACTTAAAACCAACAATTCTATGGCAAAACCATCACGAAAGGAGGCAAAAGCGCTGCTCGCACTGGCTCTTTGCGGCCTTTCCGCACAGACAACGCTGGCACAACAGGAGATTTATCCGCAGCATTTCAACCTGGAACAGGTGACTCTGCTTGACGGACCGTTCAAAAAAGCAATGGACATAAACACCAGTCTGTTGCTGAAATATGACGTTGACCGACTGCTAACCCCGTTCATCCGCCAGGCCGGATTGGCCGATGACGCATCGTCAAAGTACTACAAATGGCAGACAAACCACCCGACTTTCTCCAACTGGGGGCTGTCCAACTGGTCGCTGGAGGGTCATGTAGGAGGCCACTACCTTACGGCTTTGGCTCTGGCATACGCCGCTGAGCACGACGAAACCACGCGCAGCGCACTGAAAGAGCGGCTGGACTACATGCTGAACGTGCTCGACGACTGTCAAAAGGCGTTCGACAGCGACACGAAAGGCATGAAGGGATTTCTCGGAGGGCAGCCCATAAACCAGATATGGACGGGACTTTACGCCGGCAACCTGACCGAATTTAAGAAGTATGGCGGCTGGGTGCCGCTGTATTGCGAACACAAAGTGCTTGCTGGACTGCGCGATGCGTGGCTCTACACCGACAGTGAGCTGGCAAAAACGCTGTATCAAAAGCTGTGCGACTGGAGCGTTGACGTGGTGAGCAACCTCTCTACGAGTCAGATGCAGGACATTCTCGGTTGGGAACACGGCGGCATGAACGAGACACTGGCCGATGCATACCGCCTGTTTGGCGACAAGAAGTATCTGGATGCGGCAAAGAAGTACAGCCACCAGACCATGATTGACGGTATGCAGACGCTCAACGCATCGTTTCTGGACAGCAAACACGCCAATACCCAAGTACCTAAGTATATCGGATTTGAGCGTGTATATCAGGAAGAGCTGCGTGACGGCGGCTCAACGACGGCGAGCTACCAGAAAGCTGCCCACAACTTTTGGGACGACGTGGCCACTAACCGCACTGTCTGCATCGGAGGCAACAGCGTAAGCGAGCACTTCCTGCCCGCAAACAAGTCGGAGCAGTACATATCCAACCTTGACGGCCCTGAAAGCTGCAACTCCAACAACATGCTAAAGCTGTCGGAAGACCTCTTCGATGAGACACATGACGCCAAATATGCCGACTTCTACGAGGCTACAATGTGGAACCACATACTCTCAACCCAAGACCCGGAGACTGGAGGCTACGTGTATTTCACCACATTGCGCCCACAGGGCTACCGTATCTATTCGCAAGTGAACCAGGCTATGTGGTGTTGCGTGGGCACAGGCATGGAGAACCACTCCAAATACGGCCACTTCATCTACACCCACTCCGAGGACA
>CAVHML010000035.1:0-16125 GCA_963636905.1 bacterium | reverse complement strand
GGCACACGCATCGGGTCAACAACGCCGCTCACACGATAGTTGTCGGCAGAACGTCCGTGGGTCTGAGTGTCGCTGAACACAATCTTCGTACCGCCGGAGTTCACCTTCGTACCGCTTCCGGGACGCTCCAACCAGTAGTCGTACCAGCGTTCTACAAGCTCGCGAACAAACTCGTCGTTGTTATGATTGTATGAAGGAGCTGGCGCATTCCTATAGAGCGGACCGTCACCCTCCTTGTGGAACGGATAGCTCCATGAGTTCCAATACCAACGGAGAGCCTCATCGCGGCAATATTCCATCATGAACATGGGTTTGTCCTGACTCTTGTTGACATAGAGCATCTCGCCTCCGTATTCGGCTTCCGGCCGGTCGAGCATCTCGCGCGAACCGATGGCACGCCATCCGTGTGGGTCATACATATCGCGTATGGCCTTCATCTCGACCATGTGCTCGCCACTTATCTTCTGGTTGCCGCACTCATAGAACACCACACTGGGGTTGTTGCGGTTGTAGATGATGGCATCGCGCATCACCTCCGTGCGCTGCTCCCAACGTCGACCGGTCACGTCGGCCTCGGCATCGCCTGCCGGCATGGCCTGAATGAGTCCCACACGGTCGCACGACTCAACATCCTGCTTCCAAGGAGCCACGTGCATCCACCTAACGATGTTGCCACCGCTCTTCACAAACAAGTCGTTGGAATAGTCGCTAAGCCACGCCGGCACCGACATACCCACGCCAGGCCACTCGTTGCTGGTGCGCTGGGCATAGCCGTGCATCATTATCACGCGGTCATTGAGGTAGATCATGCCGTTCTTAAACTCCGTTTTGCGGAAGCCGGTGGTGGTATTTACCACATCATCCCCGACGGTTGTCTTCACATTATAAAGGTAGCCGTAGCCCCACGACCAAAAGTGCAGACCGTAGGCACGTCCTTCAGCCTTGAGGATAGCGGTGCTGTGGGCAGGAATAGTAACCGTCTGGCCACTGAAACCGCACAGCTGGCTGCCGTCAAGCTCGTCAACTGACACTTGCAAACGGCGCGTAACGGGCTGGTCGGTCTCGTTCTTCACCTCGCTCTCCACACAGATTGTGGCCTGACGGTTGGCTATGTCGAAGTCTTTGGGGTAGATATAGACACCCGTTGTCTTCAGGTTGCTATACAAAGGAAGGGTCTGATAGACATCGCCCATGACGTGGAGCTTGACGTTTTTGGGCAGTCCGCCGTAGTTGGCGTTGAAGTTTTTGTTGTTCCACTGGAACGGTGAGTTTGTCTCTTTCTCATGGTAGTTCCAGCTATTGTCGGTGCGCACCTCTATCTGGTTGCTGCCTTTCTTGAGGTAAGGCGTAAGGTCGAAACCGAAAGCCATGACACCGTTCTCGCACAGTCCAACGTTTTTGCCGTTGACAAAGACCTCGGCACTCTGTCTGGCACCCTCAAACTCGATGAACACGCGCTTGCCTTCAGCCTCCTTAGGCAAACGGAACGCCTTGCGATACCAGATGACGGAGTCGCTCAACTCTGCTATTGGCACTTTGAAAGCCTCGTCCTCGTTCCATGCATGAGGCAGGGTGACGGTCTGCTTGTGCTTGTCTATGCGCCAGTTGGAGTTGAAGTTGTAGGTGTCTCTTGCCGTTGCGCTGGCCACTGCGGCCAAGCCTCCGGCGATTAGTAGTTGTCTAAAAAACATTCCCATATCTTTTTGTGGTCTTTAAGTTTGGCACAAAGTTATGCCGCACAGCCACAAAAGATATGGGAATATTGTACTTAAATTAGTAAAAACGTACCGTTTCTACCGCTTTATCAGCTTTTGCGTGTATGTACCTTCGGCAGACTTCACAGTCAACAGATACACTCCGTCGGCCAGACGACCGAGTCCGCCAATCGTGTGACTGCCGTTGGTGCCGCCATTGAGGCTGCGACCCACAACCTGAGCACCGGCTGCGTTATACAGAGCCACGCTCACCTTGCCGCTGTTGGTCTTGCCAGAGTTAAGAGTCAGCACGATGCGGTCGCTTATCACGTTGGTTTGCAGCTTCACCCATTCAGCATCATTGTCCGAAACAGCATCTATCGCCGTTGGGTCAACACAGGTTATAAGCACGGTATCGTTGCGTACCGATTCGTCAACGGTGTTCTTGCCGCTCTTTATTATAATCTTATACGTTCCTGCCACCGACGGTTTGCCCTCAAGGGTGAACGTCGGGTTGGATGAAGCGAGTCCGGCGCGCCATGAGAATCCGTCCATTACCTTGCTTGAAGTGACGGTTCCGTCGGGAGCAATGGACTGGAGAATAGTGGGACGGGCGCAGTTCTTGTACTTGTACTCCAGCGTCTGTATGCTGTCACCGAGCATTACGGTCTGCACAAAGTCACCATTTCCCAGCTTTATGTATTCGGTTTTGAACAAGTCGGGCAGATAGTAGCCCAAGTGAGGCGGCTGGTTGTAGGCCACATTCTGCCATGCCACGCCCATGCGATAGACTGGATCGTGCATCAGAGTGGGTACTCGGAAACTCGTTTCCACGTTGGTTGTGAACAGATTGAGGTGGGCTGAGTCGCGGCTGTCCCACAATATCAGCTCCTCACGCCAGTCGCCAAGTATGTCAGCCACCAGGTTTGGAGTCTTCTTGGTGCTGTTGCAGGTGGAAGAACTGTTTATATCGTAGAAGTTTTTGCCGCTTATGGGATATACGCGGGTAACGCCTGTGGAGTTCCACTTGTCCATTGTGTTGCCGTCAAGCATCTCGTCGAGCAAGTCACCGTCCCAATAAGCACGGAAGTTCACCGAGGTTTGCTTGTCTGACACCACGTCTCCTGTCGTTGCGCTGCGTATATTCCTGTCGTTAGACGACCAGAACTCGAAGCCGCGATTGTCTAAAGAAACGTCGGCAGACAATCCACGTCCGTTGTCACTTCCTCCTGTGGCACTGTGAAGTATCTCTCCTGTGGCTGCATCGTGCACATCCCATCCGTATGGGCTGTCCTCGTGCACCTCAAACACCTCAAGTCCGGGTCGGTCGGGTATGAGATCGCTCATGTGGATGGCGTCGCCGTGGCCGTACCCCGTGGCATAGAGCAGCTTGCCGTCATTATCTACGGCCGAAGAACCATAGACAATCTCGTCGCAACCGTCGCCGTCAACATCGCCAACCGACAGGTTGTGGTTGCCGTTGCCATAGATTGTGTTGCTGCCGGAGCCGCGTGTAGCCTTCTTGGGAGTTATGGTCTGGGTGTTGCCGTCGGCATCTGTCAGAGTGTAGGAAGTCTTTGACTTGGCCGCATGAAACCACTTTGTCTTCAGTTCCTTGCCATCGAAGTCCACGGCCCACATGAATGCATAGGTATAATAGCCGCGCGACATCACGGCACTCGGCTTTTTGTCACGACCGTCAAGGTAGGCCACGCAAGCCAGATAGCGTTCTCCACGGTTTGCATACTCGGTATCGGTCTTGCCGCTGCGGTCATCCCAGTTGACAGTCCAGCCCGGAGCGCCGCCATAGCCCATTGCACGGTTCGGATTGTAGAACACTGTGTGTATGGCCTTACCGGTTTCGCCGTTGAACACGGTCAGATATTCCTGTCCACCCTTTATCTTTCCGCTCGAATTGCGCCAGTCCTGAGTGTTGGACGCGCTCTTTATGGCATCGTCAGTGGCCACTGTGTTCACGTAGTTGCCCTGTCCGTCAAGCGAACCGGGCGCTGTCTTGCAGATAAGTTCGGCCTTGCCGTCGCCGTCGAAGTCATATACGAGGAACTGGGTGTAGTGTGCGCCGGCGCGAATGTTCTTGCCGAGATCTATACGCCACAGCTTTGTGCCGTTCAACTTATAGCAATCCAGATAGACATTGCCCGTATAGCCGCTGTTGGAGTTGTCCTTAGAGTTGGAGGGGTCCCACTTCAGGATTATTTCGTATTCGCCGTCGCCATCCACATCGCCCACACTACAGTCGTTGGGAGTATAGTTGTAGGCAACCTTGTCGGGAGTTGTTCCTCCTGCGGGCTTGTCGAGCGGTATCTGAAGGCACAAACTGCCCCACGGACTGACCGCTTCGGTGGTGTCAACGGCCACTCCGTCCTGCTTAACCACCACCTGATACTTGCTCGATGCAGCTCCATAGTTGTCAATGCAGCTTGTTTTCTTATCCAGATTGCTTGCTATCCGTTCCCCGTTGCGCAACACGTCGAACGTAGTGTTGTCGTTGTCGGTTGCCAACAGCCTCCAGCTCAGGAAATAACTGCTGCCTCCCTTTTGCGAAGGCACGGCCACCAGACCGCGATTGAGGCGTTCAGGCCATGTGGACACTGCGGTTTGGGCGCACAAAGAGCCGGCCCACATTGCCATAACGGCCAAAGATGCGTAGATTTTTGACTTGTTCATAATCGGTTAGTTGTTAGTATATCAATGCAAAGTTAGCCAAAATGTTGTAACAGACAAGCGCATAAATCAAAGAATTTGCCTTTTTGCGCCAACCGTAGAGCCGCTTTTTGCCACACAACGTAACAGTTTCAGTTACAACACCATACACTTCCGCATCGTAAACCGCCCGTTTAGCACCCGTAAACACGGCATTTACGACCCGTAAACAGGCCGTTTGCGATGCTTAAACAGCCCACTTATGAAACACAACCCGCCGGGGCATGAAAACAGTCCGCCCGTTTGGCGTTGGAAAGGAGTCCGTTTTGCCGGTCGATATGCCCCCTCCGCATCATTCCGGCACAGGGGAAAGCGGCGGAAACGCTTGCATTAAAGGTACGCAAGCGCGTGTGTACTATGTTAAAATAAGACAAATAACGGGTGTCATGTCACCGTTAACAAGAAAAAGGGAGTACTTTTGCCACGTCAAAACATAAAGAAGAATACAATGAAGAAGATTGTTCTTACCATTTGCCTGCTTGTTTGCAGTATGGCAACCGCCTTTGCACAAAGCGCAGACGGGCAGAAACAAGCCGAAATCAAGTTTGACAAGACTGTTATCAACTTCGGAAAATTCTCCGAAGCGTCGCCCAAAGTGTCGGGAGTGTTCACCTTTACCAATACTGGAGACGCTCCTCTGATTATCAACCAGGCCGTTGCCAGCTGCGGATGCACCGTGCCCGAATATACAAAGAAGCCCGTTTTGCCCGGCCAAAAGGGCGAAATCAAGGTCACATACAACGGTACAGGCAAATTTCCCGGCCCCTTCAAGAAGTCAATCACCGTCCGCACGAACGGAAAGGTGGAGATGACGCGCCTTTACGTGGAGGGTGACATGGAGGAAAAGAAGTAGTCGCGGGGCGCAACGGCACTCTGCGGACAGGCTGACAGTGCCGTCGGGCACACGAAAGAGGCGGCCGACAAGAACCTGAAGGCATGGTTTCATGCCCCAAATGCGGTTCTTGCCGGCCGTTTCCGTGTTTCTTCTTTGTCGCAAACCGCCGCCAAAACGTGCAAAAGAGGAAAGCCAAAAGACGAAAACGCGAACCTTTTGCAAAATAAACCGCCGGTTTTGTGTGCATTTTAACACGAAAAGCGTACCTTTGCAAGACCTGTTGCGCAACGGAAACGCAGCCGCACCCGACCGCAAACGGAGCATCCGGGCGGCACAACAGGGCAACATGAACCACAAAAACAAAAAGACAAGCATCGCATGGCAAACATTATCAGGCCAATAGGCTACGAGCCGCTGCTCGATACCAAGCAGACAGAGCAGGGAATAAAGCTGATTAAGGACTTTTTCCAGCAGAACCTTTCCACCGAACTGCGCCTCCGGCGCGTCACAGCACCGCTCTTTGTACTCAAGGGACTGGGCATCAACGACGACCTGAACGGCGTTGAGCGGGCGGTAACGTTCCCCATAAAGGACCTGAACGACGCAAAGGCCGAAGTGGTACACTCGCTTGCCAAGTGGAAACGCCTGTCTCTGGCCGAGTATAGCATAGAACCGGGCTACGGAATATACACGGATATGAACGCCATACGCGCCGACGAGGAACTGGATAACCTCCATTCGCTGTATGTAGATCAGTGGGATTGGGAGGCTGTCATAACGGCTAAGGAGCGCACAGTGGACTACTTGAAGAGCGTAGTGGAGCGCATCTACTCCGCCATACGCCGCACCGAGTATCTCACATGCGAGACTTACGCCCGGATAAAGCCCTTCCTGCCGGAGAAAATCACCTTTATACACAGCGAAGACCTGCTCCAAATGTATCCCGACAAGTCGCCCCACGAGCGCGAAGACGCCATCTGCAAGAAATACGGAGCCGTGTTCGTCATCGGAATAGGCGGCCGGCTGTCCAACGGAGAGAAGCATGACGGACGCGCACCCGACTATGACGACTGGTCAACGCCCACTTGCGACGGCCATGCAGGGCTTAACGGCGACATACTCGTGTGGTATCCGGTGCTGGGACGCTCGTTTGAACTCTCTTCCATGGGCATCCGCGTTGACAAGGAAGCCCTCCTGCGCCAACTGAAGGCCGAGGGCGAGGAGGAAAGAGAGCAACTCTACTTCCACAAAAAACTCCTTGACGGTGAGCTACCGCTAAGTATCGGAGGCGGAATAGGCCAAAGCCGCCTGTGCATGGTGCTGCTTCACAAAGGCCATATCGGTGAGATTCAGGCAAGCATCTGGCCTGACGAGATGCGAAAGGAGTGCAAAGAGATGGGCATGACGCTCATTTAGCCTATATATAAAGTACTATTTGGTACTGAAGAAAACACCAGCGGAACTACCGAAAGCCCACGTTGTGGCACGGAAGTTCCGCTTATTGTTTCTTATATATTGATGGGTTGCGACTGATTAAGCCAGCTCCAAGCCGAACATCTCCTGCAGTTTCGCCACGGCGGGGTTCTGTTTGCTCAGCTCTTCGTACTGTTCGCGCCGTGTAAGTATCCGTATGCCTTGGGGCTTGTCGGCCACTTTCAAGTCAACGGTTATCGAGTTGTTGCCCAGATAGAGCTTCAGCGTGTTTACAATGCTGCCCTTTATGCCCTCCATCTGCTCAAGTATCAACCCGTTGTCCGCCCACACCTCTATCGCAGGCATGGCGGTTATCTTCGGTATCATGTTCTTCATTCGGGCGGCAAGACCGCACATACGCTGCGGCATACGGTTGCACATGGCCATCCACTGGTACTCCAAGTCCTGCTGGGTGAACTCTTTATACTCGTCTTTCGGCCGTGCGTTGGGGTCATTGGCATCGAGTGTGCCTGGCAAAACGACCATTTTCGACTGCCGACTCTGCTGTTTCATGTTGCTCCATGAGAAGCCTATCGTGCCTTTGTCGCCCTTCAGCACAGGCCGGGTGGCCGCATTATACACGGCAGTGGGCTGCTTTTCGGCCTTCACCGCCTCGCTTGCTCCCGCCGTCGGTGCAGTTATGCTTCCAGTCGGTGTGGTTATGCTTCCAGTAGTTGCAGTTATGCTTCCAGAATGTTCGGTTTCCCGAACCATTGATGCCGTTTCTCCCGGCGCGGCATACGCCACAGGTGTTGCAACCTGTCCAGCGGCATTGCTAACTTGCCCGGCCGAGGCCACCTGCTGAGCCTTTGATGCAGGCCGGGGCTGCTGGATGAGATTTCGGAACAGGGATTTCAGTCTCTTGGGGCTACGCCCCGCTGCCGGAGAGTCGTCGGGTTGTGTCAGCTGGGCCATCTCTATGAGCGTCAACTCGACGAGCAGACGCTTGTTTCCGCTCTGTTTATAGTTGATGTCACACTGGTTCATCAGCTTCAGTGCCCGGTAGAGGAAGCGCGTGTCACACTTCTTTGCCTGCTCACGGTAGCGTTCGCACTGCCTTTCCCCCACTTCGAGCAGTTTCAAAGTGCTGTCATCCTTGGCCATAAGCACGTTTCTGACATGGCTGGCAAGCCCTGCTATGAGCAGTCCGCCGTCGAATCCCTTGTTTATTATGCCGTTCAGCAGCACCATAATGTCCGCCGCGCGGTTCTCAAGGCACAGGTCTATGATGCGGAAATAGTTGTCCGAGTCGAGCACATTGAGGTCTTCAATGACCTTGTCATACGTGATTTTGCCCTGGCAGAAGCTCGCTGCCTGGTCGAAAATGGACAGTGCGTCGCGCATACCTCCGTCGGCTTTCTCGGCTATCACGGCGAGTGCTTCGTCCTCACAGGCTATTCCCTCGCTCTCGGCCACACGTTTCAGGTGGTTAACCGTATCGCGCACGGTCATTCTCTCGAAGTCATAGATCTGGCAACGCGACAGGATAGTGGGCAAAATCTTGTGCTTTTCGGTGGTTGCAAGGATGAACACCACGTGTGCGGGCGGCTCTTCGAGGGTCTTCAGGAAGGCGTTGAACGCCGCTGTGGAGAGCATATGCACCTCGTCAATGATGAACACCTTGTAGCGACCCACCTGCGGCGGTATCCTTGTTTGCTCCATTAGGGTCTTTATATGCTCCACTGAGTTGTTGCTGGCGGCGTCCAGCTCAAAGATATTCAGCGACCTTTGCTCGTTAAACGACCGGCAGCTTTCGCACTGGTTGCACGCTTCGCCGTCGGAAGTGGGGCTTTGGCAGTTGATGGCCTTGGCGAATATGCGGGCGCAAGTGGTCTTCCCCACCCCACGGGGGCCGCAGAAAAGGTAGGCGTGTGCCAGCTTTCCGCTCTTCACGGCGTTCTTCAGCGTTGTGGTAAGCGCCGACTGACCCACCACAGAGTCAAAGGTTGCCGGACGGTACTTGCGCGCCGAAACGATGTATTCTTCCATTATAATATAGTATAGTTGGTCTGTTATGTGTGCAAAGTTAATAAATCGCACCCAATAAACCGCCGGGTTACGCACTAAAAGTGGCCGGGTTAGGGGGCGTAAACACGGCATTTACGGGTCGTAAACCGCCCGGTTTTGAAAGCCGTTGGCCGCCAATGACTTACACAGCCGCGTCGTTTTGCCACATAAAAACGGCATGAAACGGTTGGAAAAACGGGGCTTCCTGTCTAAAAAAAAGCAAAAACAGCACGGTGCTCTGCCGCATATTCCGCGTTTATGCGTACCTTTGCATGAAATGACAATGCCACGTTTATGAAACGCATCAAGACTTTTCTCGTGAGAATCAGCCGCTCCAAACCGCTCAAATATGTGGTTGTAGCCATCGCAGGAGCCGTTATAGTGGGCTTCGCCGACGAGAACAGCATCTGGAACCACTACCGCAACAAGCGGAAAATAGCGGAGCTGCAAGACGAGATAGGCCGGTTCCGCAGCCAGTACGAGCAGGACGTGGCGCGCCTGAAGTCGCTTGAGAACAACCCGAAGGCCATTGAGAAGATAGCACGGGAGCGTTACTTCATGAAAACCGACGACGAGGACATCTTTGTCTTGAGCGACGACGTGCAGCAAACGCAACAGCAATCTTATGAAACAACTGAATAAGGCCGAAAACATCATATTCCTTCTGGGCGCAGTGCTGATGGTTGTCGGCAGCGGAGCGCGGGTCTTTGCGCTCCCGTGGTCGCCCTACGTGTTTGCAATGGGCGCAATAGCCTTCGTACTCATGCAGCTGAAACAGAAATATGAAGGCGACAAC
The DNA here is from genome assembly GCA_963636905.1 of bacterium. GTDB lineage: Bacteria > Bacteroidota > Bacteroidia > Bacteroidales > Bacteroidaceae > Prevotella. Next base: position 6,596 of record CAVHML010000035.1, on the reverse strand, counting down.
TTCACCATACGCCGTCTGCGCCACATCACGGTGGTGAGTGACTTCTTCTTTCTGCTTGCCGCACTGCTCATGTTCGCCGACTTGGACAACCTGTTCGGCCTCCCCCTGCTCTTCTATGTGCAGTATGTACACAACAACTGGGTGGTGGCGCTGCTCGTGGCGGCGGTTTTGCAGCTCTACTCCACCCACCGCATAGGGCGGGAGCTTGAGAAAGAGGAAAAAAAACGCTAAAAGAGGCGGCCTTAGTTTTAATTTGACTGAAATTATTTCATCCCCTCAATATATCAATGTATATTTGCGGCAATGATGAAGCGTAAACTTTCCATGAACAAATCCATTCTCCTGTGCGCCATGGCGGCCGTTCTCACCTCGTGTGTCAGCTCGTTCAGCGTACAAGGCTCCTCGTCAGTGTCGTCACTCGACGGGAACAAGCTCTATTTGCGGGTCATTAAGGACAACGAACTGAAGAGTCTTGACTCCTGCGATGTCGTTCACGGGCAGTTTAACTTCAATGGAGTGCTCGACACCGTGCGCATGGCCAACCTGTTCATGGGCGACGAGAGTCTCATGCCCATCGTTCTCGAAGGCGGAGAGATAACCATAAAGATAGACAACGCCAGCCAGACGGTCAGCGGAACGCCACTCAACGACAAGCTCTACCAGTTTCTCGACAAGCACAAGCAGCTCGACAATCAGCTGACGGAGCTTTCACACAAGCAGAGCCAGATGTTGCTCGACGGAATTGACGAGGACACCATCAACGAGCACCTCTCTGCCGAAGCGGCAAGGATAGCTGCGCAGGAAGACCGGCTGGTTACTACCTTTATAATAGACAACTTCGACAACGTACTCGGCCCGGGCGTGTTCATGATGCTGACCAGCGGCTACAAGTATCCTATACTCACACCGCAGATAGAGGACATAATGAGCAAGGCAACTGCCAAGTTCAAGAGCAACCCATACGTGAGAGACTACTATCAGACGGCCACTGAGAACGAGGCAAGGATGCAGGGAATGGGGCCGGAACAGCCTCAGGAGCAGACCATGCCGCAACCTCCGTCGCCACAGTTGCCGCAACACCCGGAGCTGACCGCACCGCAACAATAAGGAAAAGGATGAGAACACTGATAAAAAACGCACTGATAGTAAACGAAGGGCATACACACAAAGGCTCGATAGCCATCGAAAACGAGACAATAACCGGCATATCCGACAGCATGACACAGCCCGAAGCGTCGTTCGACAGGACGATTGACGCTTCGGGCTGTGTCGTTATACCGGGCGTAATCGACACCCACGTACACTTCCGCGAGCCGGGTCTCACCGACAAGGCCGACATCGAAAGCGAGAGCAGAGCCGCTGCGGCAGGTGGAGTGACCACGTTTTTCGACATGCCAAACACCGTTCCGCAGACGACAACGCCGGAGACGCTGGCCGAAAAGTTTGCCTTGGCTGCCACGAAAAGCCACGTCAACTACTCGTTTTTCTTCGGTGCCACCAACGACAACACCGCACTTCTGTCACAGATAGACCCGCACGAAGTGCCGGGAGTAAAGCTGTTCATGGGTTCGTCCACAGGGAACATGCTCGTGGACAGCACCGATGCACTCGAAAAGTTGTTCAGCACGTCGCCGCTACCCATCATGGCGCACTGCGAAGACACAGCCGTCATCAACCGCAACATGGCGGAAGCCAAGGCAAAGTATGGCGACGACCCCGACGTGACGCTGCATCCAAGCATAAGAAGCGTGGAAGCCTGCTATCGCAGCACGGCCACCGCCGTTGCCTTGGCCAAGCGTTTCGGAGCGCAACTGCACGTGGCGCACATCACAACCGCACGCGAGCTGGAGCTGTTCTCGCCCGACGACAAGCGCATAACGGCCGAGGCTGTGACAGGCCATCTGCTCTTCACCGACGAAGACTACGCCACTCTCGGCGCAAAGATAAAGGTGAACCCGGCCATAAAGAGTCGCGCTGACCGCGACGCACTGCGCCTTGCACTTACCGACGGGCGCATCAGCACCGTGGCTACCGACCATGCTCCTCACCAACTTGCCCAGAAACAGGGCGGATGCAGCCTTGCCGCATCGGGCATGCCTATGGTTCAGTTCTCCCTACCGGCCATGCTGCAACTCGTGGATGAGGGAGTGCTGACCGTGGAGCGCATGATTGAACTGATGTGTCACGCCCCCGCACGGTTGTTCAGCGTGAGAGACAGAGGTTTCATTCGCCCCGGCTACAAGGCCGATATAGCCATTGTGCGCAAAGGAGAGCCATGGACGGTCAGCAAAGACGTGATTGAAAGCAAGTGCAAATGGAGTCCTTTGGAGGGACACATGTTCCGCTGGAAAGTGGAACACACACTGTGCAACGGCCACGAAGTGTACGGTAAGCAGGGCGTAGACCTTTCTTACATAGGACAAAAGGTGGCTTTCAGATAGCAGAACGAGTCTGACTGTTCACAAAAACAAGCACGAGTATTCAATCCAAACGCTCCGATGAGAAAGCTGTTCACATACAGTATCAGCGAACTGGTGCCGTATATCAACTGGATATACTACTACTTTGCGTGGCAAATCCGCGACCGTGAGGAGCAGGACAAGCTGCGCCACGAGGCGGAACAGGCTCTGGCTGCCATCGAAAACCGCTACCGTGTGCATGCGGTGCTGCGACTTGAGACGGCCAACAGCGACGGTGACGACATCATCCTCGGCAGCAGCATCAGGCTACCCATGCTCCGCCAACAGCAGGAGAAGCCTGACGGTAAGCCCAACCTGTGTCTTGCCGACTTCATACGTCCGCTGTCGTCGGGCAAAGCAGACCGCATGGGACTCTTTGCCACGTCGGTTGACATCGGCATGGAGACCGACTTCGACAACGACGGCTACCAGAAAATGATGCACCAGTTGCTTGCTGACCGTCTGGCAGAGGCCGCCGCAGAGAAGTTGCACGAAGACACGAGGAAGACATATTGGGGCTATGCGCCCGACGAACACTTGACTATGGACGAGCTGCACGCCGAGAAATTCCAGGGAATACGCCCTGCCGTTGGCTATCCATCGCTGCCTGACACGAGTCTGAACTTCATTATCGCCGACGCTCTCGGGGCAAAAGACATAGGAATAAGGCTTACTGAGAGCGGAGCCATGCGCCCTCACGCCAGTGTGAGCGGCCTTATGATAGCCCATCCGCAGGCTCGCTACTTCTCGCTTGGCAAGATTGGCAACGACCAGCTGCACGATTACGCCCGTCGGCGAGGCGTTCCCGTAGAGATAATGCGGCGGTTTCTTGGCGCAAGTCTAAGGTAAAGAAAGCATAAATACAAGAATAATCAAGATGATTGCAAGGGTTTTTATACCGATACTGCTCGCCATACTGTTGGCAGACCTGTTCATTGACCATCACTACATACGGCGTGCGTCACACCGGAGATGGCTGAAACGACTGATATGGTGGTTTCCAGGAGCTGTCATGGCCGTATTTACCATATACATGGCCATGCTTCCCGACTTCGCACCGGCCGAAGCGGGCACACTGAACACCTATCTGTTCCTCTTAGGTTTCCTTGTTGTGCCTAAGTTCGAGTACGCTTTCTGCTCCGTAGCGGGCTGGTTGGTGCGCAAACTCAGCGGTTTCCGCATACACCGCAACTATGGGCACTATGTGGGAGCGGCACTTGTGCTCCTGACGTGGTACATCCTCATCTATGGAGCTACCGTTGGCTTCAGCAAACTGGACGTGCGCCAAGTGGAATACTACTCGGAGGATCTGCCAGTGGAGTTCGACGGCTACCGCATCGTACAGTTTTCCGACGCTCATGTGGGCACCTACACCGGCGGCAAGCGGCATCTTCTGGAGAAAGCCATTGACTCCATCAACAGCCAAAAGGGCGACATGATAGTGTTCACGGGCGACTTGCAGAACATGAGACCGTCGGAAATACGTCCCCTTATGCCCATTCTCTCCAAGCTACACGCCAAGGACGGTGTGGTGTCCATACTCGGCAACCACGACTATGCCGTGTATGTCAACGCTGACGACAAGACCAAGGCGGCCAACAACCGCGAGACGATAGACCTGGAGCGACGGATGGGATGGACTCTGCTGCTCAACGAGCACCGCATAGTACGCCGTGGCAACGATTCAATCGTCATTGCGGGCATGGAAAACGACGGCGAAAGCATGCGTGCACCCAAGCGCGGCGATGTGGCAAAGACGCTCAGCGGACTGTCGGACGCACCCTTTACGGTAATGCTTGAGCACGACCCCACCTGCTGGAGGCGCAAGATACTGCCGCAGAGCAAGGCGCAACTGACTCTCAGCGGCCACACCCACGCCATGCAGTTCGAACTGTTCGGATGGTCGCCGGCCTCACTTATATATAAGGAATGGGGAGGCATGTTCTACGAAGGGGAGCGTGCCATCAACGTGAGCACTGGTTTGGGAGGCTTTATGCCGTTTCGCTTCGGTGTGCCTGGCGAGATTGTGGTGATAACACTGCACATAAAGAAGAAGAAAGAACCGACTCTGGATAAGGAAAGAACTGCCGGACAGACTGAAACGACAAACAAAGGACTATGAAATATCTCTACCGAATCTACCAACTCTTTGTGGCACTGCCCATAACAATTGTCGCCACGATACTCACCGCCCTTGTTGTTGCGGTGGGATGCACCATTGGCAACGGCCATTTCTGGGGCTATTATCCCGGAAGATGGTGGGCTTGGATAATCACGCGAGCCTTTTTGCTGCCCGTAACCGTGGAGGGACGTGAGAATTTAGAGCCGGGTCACTCATACGTGTTTGTGGCCAACCACCAGGGAGCGTTCGACATATTCCTCATATACGGCTTTCTCGGGCGCAATTTCAAGTGGATGATGAAGTATCAACTGCGCAAAGTGCCGTTCGTAGGCTTTGCCTGCAAGATGTCGCACCAGATATTTGTGGACAAGCGGGGACCGAGCCGAATAAAGGAAACCTACGACAAAGCGCGCGCAACGCTGAAGAGCGGCATGAGCGTGGTGGTGTTTCCCGAAGGCGCACGCACCTTTACGGGTCACATGGGAGTGTTCAAGAAAGGTGCTTTCATGCTGGCCGATGAGCTGCAACTGCCCGTTGTGCCGCTGACAATCAACGGTTCGTTCAACGTGATGCCGCGCATGAACGACTGCCGCTGGGCTGTCTGGCATCCGCTGCGCCTCACGATACACCCGCCGATATACCCAGTTGACAAGGGAAATTCCAACATTCGCGCAACGATGAGCCAGAGCTACGACTCGGTAATGTCGGCGCTGGACAAAGAATATCAAGGCTTTGTGGAAAATCCCGACCAGTAAGTCGGCCACAAAGCCCCTACCCTTTTATGCTCAAAAGCTGTTTTTTTTGAGGTTCATAAACCTGCTCCGGTTTATGAACAAGCCAGTTGCTTCTTATGGCAAATCTGTTGTTTCTTATTAAGCAAGCCTACTTCGGGAGCTTGGGATAGCAGCGTGTCCATCCGTCCCAGCGCAACCGCATCACTCCGAAGAGGGCTTCGCTGAAGATGCCGCCGCTCATCTTTGACACGCCTTCGCGTCTGTTGACGAAAATCACAGGCACTTCCTTTATCTTGAAACCTATCTTGTAGGCCGTAAACTTCATTTCTATCTGGAAGGCATAGCCCTTGAAGCGAATCTTGTCAAGCTCTATGGTCTGCAAAACGCGGCGGCGGTAGCACTTGAAGCCAGCCGTGGTGTCGTTCACCTTGAACCCTGTGACCATCCGCACATACTTAGACGCAAAGTAGCTCATCAGAACACGACCGATGGGCCAGTTGACCACGTTCACGCCCGACACATACCGCGAACCTATGGCCACGTCGTAGCCCTCGTCGTGGCACGCGCTGTAGAGCCTCGGCAGGTCGTTGGGGTCGTGACTGAAGTCGGCATCCATCTCAAATATATATTCGTAGTTGTGCTCCAAAGCCCACTTGAACCCGGTGATATAGGCCGTGCCCAAACCGAGTTTGCCCGTGCGCTCCAGAATGAACAGCCGGTCGGCAAACTCCGTGTCAATCAGTCGGTGTACTATCTGCGCCGTTCCGTCGGGCGAACCGTCGTCAATCACAAGTATGTGGAAACACTTTTCGAGTCCGAACACAGCCCGGATTATCTTCTCGATGTTCTCCTTCTCGTTATACGTAGGAATGATGACAATGCTGTCGCTTGGGTTCTTGGTCATAATATTGGTTGTATCTTTTGTCAAGACCGTTACTTTCTCTTATGCAAAGGTAGTGCAAAAAACTTGAAACAGCCCAAGTCTGCACGGTTTTTATTGGCATCTGCCGGCACTGTCCCGACCGTTTTTGCAAGACACTCTGCCACTGTGCATTAGGAAAACCGCCCGTTTACGCATCGTAAACACGGCATTTAGCACACGTAAACACGGCATTTAGCGCCCGTAAATGCCGTGTTTACGAATACGACTGCGCCATCTGCCGTCCGCAAAGCCACAACCGGCAATGATTTAACCGCCTTGTCAGCATGGTGTTTAGGCGAAAAACCGTAACTTTGCAGCAGGATAAAAGATTGTAAACAATGGACATACAAACAGTGGCG
>CAVHML010000034.1:1867-16440 GCA_963636905.1 bacterium | reverse complement strand
TATATAATATGTGTATCCGAAACGGGATATTTGGCATCCCGAAGCGGGGCTTTGACTACCCTGAACGGGAATGTTTGGCACCCGAAAGGGGAATGTTTGGAACCCGAAACGTGGCGCCGGCCTGTGGCAGACCGGCGCTCCACGGAGTGTAAGGGTTGCGCTCCGGCTATGCCTTGGCGGCGTTTTCGATGGCCTGTTCTATCACTTTGGGATAGTATTCCATCTCCAGACGGTGTACCTTTGCCGCTATTTCGTCGGGCGAATCGCCGGGCGACAGTGCTGTCCTGGCCTGAAAGAGTATCTCACCGCCGTCGCACACCTCGCTGACGTAGTGGATGGTGATGCCCGTCTCGCTCTCGCGGTTGGCAAAGACGGCCTCATGCACATGATGACCGTACATTCCGCGACCGCCATACTTGGGCAGAAGAGCCGGATGGATGTTGACTATCCTGCGCGGATAGCGGTGCAGGAGGAACGAGGGCACCATCAGCAGAAAACCGGCCAGCACGATGAAGTCGATATGGCGGGCGTCGAGCACAGCCATAAGGCGGTTCTCGTCGTTGAAGTCGGCCTTGGACACAACCTCGACGGGCACTCCCAACGCCTCGGCGCGCCTGATGGCATAGGCGTCGGGGCGGTTGCTGACCACCAAAGCCACGCGCGACGCTCCGCCGGCGGCGAAGTGGCGTATGATATTCTCGCAGTTGGTGCCGCTGCCCGACACGAATACGGCTATGTTCATGGCCTTATGCGGTGGTAACGTAGCTGAACGTGTATGTCACCTTGCCGCCCTGCTTGTCGGTAACGGTCATGGTGTTGATGCTCTTGTCGGCATTGAGCGTGGTCTCCACGGTGTATTTGCCGTCGGAAGCGGAGGCTTCAGACACCACTTTCGTTGCCCTTGCGTGGCGGAAAAGGCCGAGCAGCAGGTAGGGGCTGCACTCCTTTGCGCCGAAAAGCAGCTGGTTGGCGTCAACCGACTGGCGGCGGTTGTCGGCGGTACTGTAGCTCATCTGGAGGTAATTCCTTACCGTTGTGCCGTCAGAGTAGTGGTGCAGGTAGCGCAGACTGTCGGGACAGCGTGTGTCGGTGTCGGGGTTTGACACCTTGTCGAGGTCTTTGGTGAACAGGAAACTGTGGCCGCTGTAGTCGTCGTTGGCGCGTCGGTCCTGGAAAATGAACGACCAGAGCGTGTTACTCTCGTAGTTGTTGGAGTAACCCACCGTGTCAGTGGCCGAAACGATGGTGTTCGGCTGGTAGCCGACGTTGAATTTCACGGATGTACCGGCTATTGTCACCGTGGTGTCGCCCCATACGATGGACATATTGCGATAGACTGTCTCGCCATTGGCTATCTTTACAGACGTGGGGCGGCACAGTGTGTCGTAGGCAATGGTTATCTCGCTGCCGTCGTCGCCCTTTATGCCGCTCACAAGAGGTGCGGTGCCGAGACTTCCGTCGCCGCGCGTGGCATACTGGACGAGGGGAAACGACACGTAGGCGCTGCTCTCGTCAGCGTCACGCGCCGTGATCTGGCACTGGCGCGCACTCTCTGTGGTGTTCCGGGCGTAGAAAACGGGGATGTAGTTGTAGGTCATGGCACTGCCGCCCGTCACCTTTACGGTACACCAGTCGCTGCTTGCGCTCTTCTCAAGCGCCCACCTGCCGTAGCTGGCAAAGGCTATGTAGCCGTGGCTGGTGTTGGCGTAGGCCGTGGGAGTGTAGCTTGCGCTTGTGAAGCCGGCATACTTGTCGCTGACAGGGCTGCATGACACCACCGCAACTGCCAGTGCGGCAACGGCGAACAATGATTTTAGTGTTCTCATAAGTCTTTCCTTTCTGTTAGAATGTTACACATTGTTTATATAGCAACACCTTTTCATAAGTTCCATTTTTGTGTTCCGGCGGTTCAGACCGCCTCTCGGTTTGCTTCGGAAGCCGCTGCGGGATGTTCCGAAAACCGCTTTGTATGCTTCGGAAGCCGCTGCGGACGTGCGGGAGCGGCGGTTGTCAGTCGTCGGAGCCATCGTCCCAGCCGTCGAAACCGTCGCCCGTGGGGTCGAAGAAGGCGTCGAGCGAGCGGCGTTCCTTCTTGGTTGGGCGGCCTGTTCCGCGCGCCCGGTCAACGAAACCGCTGATGCGGGTCATCTCAAGCAGCTCGTACTGGTCGGGCGGAGTGACGTTTTCATATACCTGCGGCAGGAGTTTCGCCCCCACACGCTGCTCTATGGGCTGGAGAATACGGAACGAATAGGTCACGGGCGACTTGCGCACGCTGACCGTCTCGCCCGCTTTCACCATGTGGGAGGGCTTCACGTTGGCGCCGTTCACCGTGATGCGCCCGTTCTTGCAGGCATCGGCGGCTATGGAACGGGTCTTGTAGATCCGTGCCGCCCACAGCCACTTGTCAACTCTCGCCTCACTGGCCATACTATCCCTTCTTGTTGTAAGCGTTCATCGTGATGTCTATACCCGACAGGACGAAGCTCTTGATTATCTCACAGGCCGTCTCTATCTTCGGCTGAAGCACACTTAGCTCGTCCTGACTGTAGCGTCCGAGCACCCATTCCACCTGCATTCCGCGCGGAAAGTCGTTGCCTATGCCCACGCGCAGACGGCTGTAGCGGTCTGTACCGAGCACCGACTGGATGTGTCCCAGCCCGTTGTGCCCCGCATTGCTGCCCGAAGGCTTGAGACGGAGCGCGCCCAAGGGGAGCGCAAGGTCATCGACAATGACGAGAAGGCGGCTGATGTCGATGTTTTCCTTGTTGAGCCAGTAGCGCACAGCGTTGCCGCTGAGGTTCATAAACGTGCTCGGCTTGAGCAGAAACAGCTTGCGCCCTTTCACGCTCGCCTCGGCAACGAAACCGTAACGCCGGTCGTCAAAAACAATATTGGACGCTTTCGCGAAAGCGTCCAATACCATAAACCCTGTATTGTGGCGGGTCATGTCGTACTCGTCGCCGACATTGCCCAAACCAACTATCAAGTACTTGTCCATTACTCTGCTGCTGCCTCTGCAGAAGCTGCCGCTGCTGCCGCTGCCGACTTGGAGGCACGGGTGGTCTTAACCGAGCATACTACCACTTCAGCCGGCGTTGCTATCTCAAGACCCTCGAAGCTAAGCTCGCCGACCTTGATGCTCTTGCCGAGCTGGAGCGACGTTACGTCGATGTCAAGGTGCTCCGGGATGATCTGATACGGTGCGGTAACGTTGATCTTGCGGATGGAAAGGTTGATGCGACCGCCGTCACGTACACCCTGTGCCAAACCGTTGAGCTTCACAGGTATGCCGATTGTGATGGGCTTCTTGTCGTTCACCTCATAGAAGTCAACGTGAAGCAGTGCGTCGGTAACGGGATGGAACTGCAGCTCCTTGAGGATTGCGGTGTGGCTCTCGCCGTCTATCAGGAGGTTGATTACGTAGATATGGGGAGTGAACACCACCTTGCGCAGCTCGCTCATGGGACATACGATGGATGTGGCAACGGGAAGTCCGTTCTCACCACGCTTTTCGCCATAGAGATTGCAGGGAACCATTCCCTCCTTGCGAAACTTCTTTGCGGCTTTCTTGCCCACCTCGGTGCGCAGTTTGCCTGTTACTTCGATTTCTTTCATTGTCTTTTAATGTGTTACTCTAAAATTAAGTTTGTTCAAATGCTCAATTCGCCATCACACTTACCTTTACTGATGTTTGAAAAAGCGCTGCAAAGGTACTCGTTTTTATCCATTTCCACAAGCGTTTGGGCAAAAAAACGAGCCAATCCGGCCCGGTTGCGGCAGAAAAACGGAGGAGCGGGATGCGTAAGTTGGCAGGGTGGCTTTCGTAAACGGTACGTTTAGCACTCGTAAATGCCGTGTTTAGCCATCGTAAACGTGGCATTTAGCTATCGTAAACGGCACACTTACGCATCGCAAATGGCACATTTGCGTTTTACAAGCGGCACGGTTTTGGCCGGCAAGCACACGGCTGCGCATTGCCAAACTGCCTATTGGCAGCCTGGTAAACGCAGTTTCAGATATGGAAAATGATGTTTTGAATGGTTGGGAAAGGGCGTTTCAGTTGGCCATTTCCGACATGAATTTGATGCGGACCAGACGTATTTCGTCCTCGGAGCTGTCGTTTCCAAGCTCTTTCAGGGCGGCTTCGAGGTCGTCAGTCTCCGACTCGCGGAAATAATCGTAGATGTCGTTGATGTGGTCCTCGTCCATTACGTCGTTGAGGAAGTAGTCTATGTCGAGCTTAGTGCCCGAATAGACGATGGCTTCAAGCTCGTTGAGCAGCTCTTCGAAGTCTATTCCCTTGGCGGTAGCGATGTCGTCGAGAGCCACCTTGCGGTCTATGCTCTGTATGATGCTTACCTTCAGCACCGACTTCTTGGCCACCGTGCGCACCCTGAGGTCGGTCTGCCGCTCGATACCGTTCTCTTCGCAGTACTTCTTTATAAGGTCAACGAACTTCTGGGCGTATGGTTGGCGGGACTTACCCTCCCCTACTCCCTGTATATTCTTCAGTTCTTCGAGCGTAACGGGGTAGTCTGTGGCCATCTGCTCAAGCGATACGTCCTGGAAAATGACGTATGGGGGACGCTCCAATGCCTTGGAAACCTTCTTGCGGAGGTCTTTCAGCATGGCGTTGAGCGTGGGGTCGAGGGCACTGGTGCCGCCGTCGCCGTCGGCCGAACGCCCGTCTTCGCAGTTGAAGTCCTGGTCTTCGACTATCATAAAGGACTTGGGGGCCTTCATAAAGCTGCGCCCTGCGGCGGTTATCTTGAGCAGACCGTAGTTCTCGACCTCCTTCTTGAGGTAGCCGGCGATAAGGGCTTGGCGCAAAAGCGGCGCCCACACCTTCTCGTCCTCGTCCTCCCCGGAGCCGAAAGCCTCAAGTTCATTGTGCTTGTGGGCAAGGATTTCGTCCGTCTCGCGCCCCAATATGAAGTCAATCACATAGTCTGTGCGGAAATTCTCCTTGATTGCGGCAATGGCACGCAGGGCTATGGCAAGCTCGCGCCCGGCCTCTATCTTCTTTTTCGGGTGCAGACAGTTGTCGCAGTTGTGGCAGTTGTCCTTGTCGTACTCCTCCCCGAAATAGTGGAGCAGCATCTTGCGGCGGCAAACCGAGGTCTCCGCATACGCAGCGGTCTCCTGCAGCAGCTGCCGGCCTATGTCCTGCTCGGCCACAGGTTTGCCTTCCATGAACTTGTCGAGCTTCTGGAGATCCTTATACGAATAGAACGCGATGCAAAGACCCTCGCCTCCGTCGCGCCCGGCGCGCCCTGTCTCCTGGTAATAGCCCTCCAGGCTCTTCGGAATGTCGTAATGTATCACGAAGCGCACGTCGGGTTTGTCGATGCCCATGCCGAATGCGATGGTCGCAACTATGACGTCGAACTTCTCCATCAGGAAGTCATCCTGCGTCTGGGAGCGCGTTGACGTGTCGAGACCGGCGTGGTAAGGGGCGGCCTTGATGTCGTTTGCGCACAGGATGGCGGCCAGTTCCTCCACCTTTTTGCGCGACAGACAGTATATAATGCCGCTCTTCCCGGAATTGTTCTTGATGAATTTTATTATTTCCTTATCGACATCCTTGGTCTTGGGGCGCACTTCATAGTAAAGGTTGGGGCGGTTGAACGAACTCTTGAACTCCTTTGCGTCAACAATCCCGAGGTTTTTCTTTATGTCTGTGCGCACCTTGTCGGTGGCGGTGGCCGTAAGCGCGATAATCGGAGCGTTGCCTATCTCGTTGATAATGGGGCGTATGCGACGGTATTCCGGGCGGAAATCATGTCCCCACTCGGATATACAGTGTGCCTCATCGACGGCGTAGAACGAAATTTTAACGGATTTGAGGAACGAAACGTTATCCTCCTTGGTCAGCGACTCCGGGGCTACGTACAGCAACTTGGTACGTCCTTCAAGTATGTCGCGGCGTACTTGGTCAACGGCCGCCTTGTTTAACGAAGAATTGAGGTAATGCGCAACGCCGTCCACGTCACTCAGGTTGCTTATGAAATCGACTTGGTTCTTCATCAAGGCGATTAGCGGCGATATAACGATGGCTGTTCCCTCCATAAGCAGCGACGGAAGCTGGTAACACAACGACTTGCCGCCACCGGTCGGCATGAGCACGAACGTGTCCCGCCCATCGAGCACGTTCCGGATGATGGCTTCCTGATCGCCTTTGAACTTGTCAAAGCCGAAATGTCGCTTTAATGTTGCCAAAAGATCTACCGTGTATGTCATGCTAACTTATGGTTTTTCGGTCAATCCTTATAGGTTTTGTAGTCAAGACCCCGGCCTTTGAATGGCAAACGCCTGTATTTGAGGGTTCGTCCTTATAGGGTTTGCGGTCAAGAATCCTTTCTTCGAGCGGCTAACCTCCAGCCGTTCGAGTAGCCAACTCCGTCCTTTGAGTGGTTAACCTCCAGCCTTTTGCGGTCAAACCTTATGTCTTTGAGGGTCAAGCCCCAATCCTTTGGAGGTTGGACTTGTCCAGTTGCCGCAGCGCATAGTCGAGTGTCACGTTGAAAGTCTTTGCTCTCTTGGACGGAGACTCAAACATGGCGTCAGTCATAATGGTCTCCACAATCGAGCGCAAGCCGCGTGCGCCCAGTTTGTACTCCACTGCCTTGTCAACAATCAGCTTCAGAACATCGTCACTGAACGTCAGCTTTATGCCATCCATCTCAAACAGCTTGACAAACTGCTTGACTATCGAGTTCTTAGGCTCGAACAGAATACGCGACAAGGCCTCCTTGTCGAGCGGATGCAGATATGTCAGCACCGGCAGACGGCCAATTATCTCAGGTATAAGGCCGAACGACTTCAAGTCCTGCGGCATGATATACTTCATAAGGTTGGCCTTGTCTATCTTGCGCACGTTCTGTATTGAGTTGTAACCCACCGTGTGCGTGTTCATACGCTGGGCTATCTTGCGCTCAATGCCGTCGAATGCACCGCCGCAGATGAACAGTATGTTGCGTGTGTCCACGTGTATGTACTCCTGGTCGGGGTGTTTACGGCCTCCCTGCGGAGGAACGTTGACCACAGTTCCCTCCAACAGCTTCAGCAAACCCTGCTGTACGCCCTCGCCACTCACGTCTCTGGTGATGGAAGGGTTGTCGCTCTTGCGCGCAATCTTGTCTATTTCGTCGATAAACACTATCCCCCGCTCTGCCGCACGCACGTCATAATTAGCCACTTGCAGCAGTCGCGACAGAATACTCTCCACGTCCTCACCCACATAGCCGGCCTCGGTGAGCACCGTGGCATCGACTATCGTGAACGGAACGTCAAGTAGCTTGGCGATGGAGCGCGCCAGAAGGGTCTTGCCCGTACCGGTGCTTCCCACCATTATTATATTGCTCTTCTCTATCTCCACGCCTTCGGGGTCGTCAGGCTGCTGGAGCCGCTTGTAATGGTTATAGACGGCCACCGAAAGATGGCGCTTGGCCTCGTCCTGTCCTATTACATACTGGTCCAGATGAGCCTTTATCTCCTTCGGTTTGGGTACCTTTTTCGGTTTGTAACGCTCGTTCTTGTCTTCAGTATCGGCATCCAGCAGCAGTGCTTCGTTCACTATCTGGTACGCCTGCATGACACAGTCGTTGCAGATGTAGCCGTTGATGCCGGTTATGAGCAGACTTACCCTTCCTTCTTCGCGTCCGCAAAAGCTGCAAACCTTCTTCATTCCTTGTCCTTTTTGTCGTTTGTAGCGTCGGCGGCGGTATCGTTGTCACCTGCCGGGTCGGTCTTTCTGACCATCACCCGGTCTATCATGCCATACTCCCTGGCCTCTTCCGCTGTCATCCAGTAGTTGCGGTCGGAGTCATTCCATACCTTTTCAAACGGTGTGTGCGAATGATCGGCTATGATAGTATATAGTTCTTTCTTGAATTTCATTATCTCCCGCGCCTCTATCTCTATGTCTGAGGCCTGTCCCTGTACGCCTCCGAGCGGCTGGTGTATCATTACGCGGCTGTGGGTCAACGCCGAACGTTTGCCCTCTGCCCCTGCCACGAGCAGCACCGCAGCCATTGACGCTGCCATACCCGTACAGAGCGTGGCCACATCGCTGGAGATGAACTGCATCGTGTCGTAGATTCCGAGACCGGCAGTGACGCTTCCGCCGGGCGAATTTATATATATGGATATGTCTTTCCCCTGGTCTTGCGAGTCGAGGAAGAGCAGTTGTGCCTGTAATATATTAGCGGTGTAGTCGTCAATCTGCGTTCCGAGGAATATAATGCGGTCCATCATCAGGCGCGAGAACACGTCCATCTGTGTTACATTGAGCGCGCGTTCCTCAAGAATGTACGGGTTCAGATACTGTGCCTGTGAGCTTACCACCTCGTCAAGCACCAGTCCGTTTATGCCCAAATGCTTTGTGGCATACTTCCTAAAGTCGTTCATTGTACGGTAGTTTATTTCTTTCAGTTCTTTCAAGACACGATAAGGAGGTTATCGGCTTTCTCTTTTTTCATTCCGTTCGTAGGAACAAAATTAATAAAAAAAGTCGATAACCTCCTTACTTCGCGAGGTTTTTTATCGCAGTGCTTTATTTTTCCTGCATCATCTTGTTGAAGTCATCAAGCGATATGGCCTTGTTCTTCAGCTTCACGGTATTCTTGACGGCGGCAACCAGCTTGATGTCGATGGCGCGGTCAACGAAACTGTCGGTGTTCTTGCCGTCCTTAACCATGTCAGCGGCATACTTTTCCAGATATTCGTCGGGCACATTTGCCATTCCATACTGGGCAAACTGGGCGCGAGCCACCTCTTTGGCCACTCCCTTCACGTCACTTTCGTCTATCTTGATGCCGTTTGCGTTCACGAGTTGCTCCTTGATAAGGTGCCATTTCAGCTCCTTTATGCTTGCTTCGTAGTTGTCTTCCACAAACTTTTCGCCCTTGTCCTTGTTGTTTTCAAGCATCATTTTCTTCAGCAGAGCGTCGGGGAAAGTCAGCTCACCCACCTTCTTTTCCAGACAGGCACGCATATCCAGCAGGAATTTGTAGTCGCTGTCTGTGGCCAATTGTGCCTTTATCCCGTCTGAAATCTTCTGCTTGAACTCCTCTACTGTCTTCACTTCGTCCTTGCCGTACACCTGGTCGAAGAGTTCCTGGTTAAGCTCTGCCTTCACGAAACGCTGCACTTCGGTGACGAGATAGGTGAAGTCGGAGGTCATGGACTCGGCCTTTTCCTTGTCTATCTTCAGCAGCGACGACACTTCGGCCGTGCCTTCGGGATATGCTTTCTTGGGGTTGAAGGTGATGACGCTGCCCAATTTCGCACCGTCAAACAGCTTTTTCTGGTCTTCCACCTTTATATATTCGGGCATCATCACCGCTCCCTCCACGGCAATGCCGCCTTCCTTGGCGTTGCCGTCGGCGCCAAGCTCGCGCAAGTCGCCCTTGAGCATGTCGTTTTGTGCCGGGTCGTAAGCCTCAACCTTGTCGTAGTGGCCGCCGCGCGACTGGAACATCTCCACCTGCTGGCCCACTAACTTGTCGTCAACCGTGATGTCGTAATAGTCAATGGTGTCCTTTGCGGTCAGCTCTGCCTTAAATTCGGGAGCCACAGCTATGTCAAACACGAAGTCAAACGGCCCGTCGCCCTTCAGGTCGAGCTGCTTTTGCTTCTCGGTGTCAGGCATCGGGTTGCCCAGCATCTGTATTTTGTTCTCGCGTACATAATTATATATACCGTCACCCACCAGCTTGTTTATTACATCGGCCTTTACCGCCTCGCCATACTGCTGCTTTATCATCCCCATAGGCACCGTTCCGGGACGGAAACCTGGGATGTTTGCGCGTTTGCGGTAGCCCTTCAGTGTCTTCTCGACATCCTTTTCATAGTCCTCCTTTGCAACGGTCACGGTAAGCAAGCCGTTGATTTTGTCGGGATTTTCAAATGAGATATTCATCGTTAATATTAAATGTGTTGATTATATGTCAAATTTTGGGTTGCAAAATTAAGGATAAATGGCGTAACAGCCTAAACTTTTGGCATTTTTAACGCAAGGGGAAACGGGTGCCGGAAAGGCGGTTTTCCCTGCGGCGAGGCGCGCCGTATGCACCGCGTCCTGCCGGTCTCCATGCGCAAGCGCCGCTGCCGTCATCCGTTTTCCGCCGCCTCCTGCGCCCTGCGCTGCTCCTCCATGGTCTGGAAGTCCTTCTTGCGCAGGCTGAAACTGTTGGTCAGGTACTTGTCACGCACTATCTGGTTGGACGCAAGTTCTTCGGGTGTGCCCTGAAACAGTATGCGTCCCTCGAACAGCATGTACGCCCTGTCGGTTATACACAGGGTGTCTTCCACATTGTGGTCGGTTATCAGAATGCCGATATTGCGGTATTTCAGTTGCCAGACTATATACTGTATGTCCTCCACGGCTATGGGATCGACACCGGCGAACGGCTCGTCGAGCATGATGAACTTGGGGTCTATGGCCAGGCAGCGGGCTATCTCCGTGCGCCGCCGCTCGCCTCCCGACAGCTGGTCGCCCTTGTTCTTGCGCACCTTTTGCAGTCTGAACTCCTTGATCAGGCTTTCCAGCTTCTCCATCTGGTACTCCCGTGGCTTCCCGGTCATCTCCAGCACCGAGAGAATGTTGTCTTCAACGCTCATCTTGCGGAACACGCTGGCCTCCTGGGCAAGGTATCCGATACCTGCACGGGCGCGTTTATAGACGGGATAGTCGGTTATGTCGAGCTGGTCGAGGTATATGTGGCCGGCATTTGACGTGACCAACCCCGTTGTCATGTAGAACGAGGTGGTCTTTCCGGCACCGTTGGGGCCGAGAAGTCCCACTATTTCGCCCTGCTTCACGTCGAACGACACGTCGTTAACCACCGTGCGCTTGCCGTAACGCTTCACGAGACCCTCGGTGCGCAGCACCATCTGCCCCTCAACCGGCTGTCCTGCCGATACCGTATTGCTGTTTGCGTCCATAGACTCCTGTTCTTATACCTTATTAATATAGGTGCGGAAAACCGTCGGCCGCATCCCTCGCACTGTCGCTTTTACGCCCGGATGCAGCGAACACTCTTGCAAAGGTAAGCAAAAAAGCCGAAAACAAGCGGCGCACCAATGCCCTCATTTTCACAAGGCGCACACACCGCCTCAAAAACCCGCCCGTTTGGCACACGCAAACCGTGCGTTTATGCCACGCAAACCGCCCGGTTACGACCCGCAAACCGCCCGTTTGCGATTAACAACCCGGCAGGTCTTCATTTGGAAGCGCAGCTGTTGTGCGCAAGAACAAATATAGTTTCATATACCAACACAAAACACTGTATTTCTGTTAATGACGTTAAATTTAACGGAAATGGTTAACTTTTCATTGGCAACGTCCCCGTTTTTGGACTATCTTTGCCGCCATGAAGAAATCAATGATTTGGGCTGTGGCCATCGTCATGGGGCTTTCGTTCCTCGCACTGCTCTTTCTGCAACTGTCATACATTGAGGAAATGGCAAAGATGAAGAAGGAACAGTTTGACGAATCGGTCAACCGCAGCCTCTATCAGGCTTCGCGCAACCTCGAACTCAACGAGACACTGCGCTATCTCGAAAAGGACGTAAACGAAACCGAACGCCGGGCGTTCAGCCAAGACTCCGTTTTCACCCGTTCGGGCAAGCTCAACGATGTCGTACAGCACTCCCACCAGTATGCAGTGGCGGGCAAGGACGGCACCATCTACTCGTCTTTCCAGCTGAAAACCATCACCACAAAGCCTTCAACCATACCCAAGGCCATGATACTCCGTTCGGACAAGAACTCCATAAGCGAGGCTTCCAAGTCGTTACAGGAGATTGTGCGCAACCGGTACGTGTATCAGAAGGCACTGCTTGACGAGGTTGTGTATAATATCCTGTACACTGCGAGCGACAGACCGCTGAAAGAGCGCATCAACTTCAAGCTCCTCGACCAGGACCTGCGCGCCGAGCTGCTCAACAACGGCGTCAGCATACACTATCACTTCACTGTATCCACAGCAGACGGCCGGGAGGTGTACCGTTGTCCGGAGTATTCCGACGAGGGACAGGCCTATACCTACTCACAAGTGCTCTTCCGCAACGACCCGTCGTCAAAGATGGGAGTGGTGAAGATACACTTTCCCGACATCAACAACTACATCTTTTCCAGCATAAGGTTCATGATACCGTCGGTAGTGTTCACCATTGTGCTGCTCGTAACGTTCATCTTCACCATCGTAGTCATATTCCGGCAGAAGCGGTACACCGAGATAAAGAACGACTTTGTCAACAACATGACCCACGAACTGAAGACTCCCATCGCCAGCATATCGCTTGCCGCACAAATGCTGGGCGACGAAAGCGTGACAAAAAGCCCGACTATGATGAAACACCTGGGCGGTGTGATCAACGACGAGTCGAAACGCCTGCGCTTTCTGGTGGAGAAGGTGCTGCAGATGTCCATGTTCGACCGCAAGAAGGCGGTGTTCAAGAAGAAAGAGATTGATGCCAACGAACTTGTGGAGACCATCGCCAACTCGTTTTCGCTGCGCGTGGAGCACACGGGGGGCAAGATCTACACCGACATCGAGGCTGTTGACTCCACCATCTACGTCGATGAGACCCATTTTCAGAACGCCATATTCAACCTGATGGACAATGCCGTGAAGTACAGAAGCCCGGACAAGCCCCTTGACATATACATCAAGACATGGAATGACGGCGGCCGGCTGCTCATATCCATACGGGACACGGGCATGGGGATAAAGAAAGAGAACCTCAAAAAGATATTCGAGAAGTTCTATCGCGTGCATACAGGCAACCTGCATGACGCAAAGGGATTCGGTCTGGGGCTGGCCTACGTGAAGAAAATCGTCGATCTGCACAAGGGAGACATCAGGGTTGAAAGCACATACGGCAAGGGTACGACCTTCACAATATCGCTCGACGCGGTGAAAAGCTGACCCCTGCCGCCACGAAGGCAGCGGCTGAGGCCAAGAAATGCGCCCTGCGGACAAGTAAAAGGCAGCCTGCGGGCAAGCAAAAGGCTACATCATACAAGCAAAAGACTACATTATTATAATATTAACCAATAAATTAGAGACTATGGACATGAACATTAAGATTCTTCTGTGCGAAGATGACGAGAACTTAGGCATGCTTTTGCGCGAATATCTCGCCGCCAAAGGCTACGACGCAGAGCTGTGTCCCGACGGCGAAGAGGGCTACAAAGCCTTCCTGAGGAGCAAGTTCGACATCTGCGTGCTTGACGTTATGATGCCCAAAAAGGACGGTTTCACCCTTGCGCAGGAGATCCGTGCGGCCAACTCCGAGATTCCCATCATCTTTCTCACCGCAAAGACACTCAAAGAGGACATACTTGAGGGCTTCAAGATAGGCGCCGACGACTACATCACCAAGCCTTTCTCCATGGAAGAGCTTGTGTTCCGTATAGAAGCCATACTCCGGCGGGTGCGTGGAAAGAAGACAAAGGAGAGTACCCTTTACCATATCGGCCGTTTCACGTTCGATACGCAGAAGCAACTGCTCACTATCGGCGACAAACAGACCAAGCTGACGACAAAGGAGAACGAGTTGCTGGCGCTGTTGTGCAGCCATACCAACGAAATCCTGCAGCGTGACTTCGCCCTGAAGACCATCTGGATTGACGACAACTACTTTAACGCGCGCTCAATGGACGTGTATATCACCAAATTGCGCAAGCATCTGAAGGACGACGACCAGGTTGAAATCATCAACATCCACGGTAAGGGCTACAAACTCATAGCTCCCGAAGAGGAAAAGGAAGAGGAATGATGCGTGAAGCGGCCTTTGCCGTTTCCCGAACATAAAGGAAGAGCCTTGGAACAGGTGCGGACAGCGTGTCCGTGCGGCCTGTTCCAAGGCTCTTCCGTCTGTTTTTCTGCAAGGAAAAGCTCCTTTCCTGCAAACAGCGGTTTGCTTTCCGCAACAAAAACTTTCCGCCTACGACTTGTAGTCGCCCTTCTTGAATGTGACGGAGTACAGGATTTCGCCCCGCTTGCTGCCCGAAAAGTAGGTGTATCTGAAGCTGTAGCCGGCATCCTTGTACGCCTTTACGGCAGTGGAGTTCCTTATGCTTTGTAGCAATGCGTTGCGTGGGTCCGACTTCTCCACCGCTTCCCGGCTGTCAGCCGCGCCCGTGAGGGTGTAGAAGTAGCACATCGTGTGCGTGGAGCGTTCAAACACCACGCTGTCGATGGTGATATTGTCGCCTATCGGTGCGGGGCACTTCTTCTCGGTGTAGCTCTTGGCCTCGCGGGCGCACCGGTCTTCGAGCGATTCCTGGCAGGCGGCGAGGCAAACAGCGGCGGCTATTGCCGCAAAAACGGTCTTCTTCATCTGTATCTTCTTTCGTTTCTTTGGTCAAAACGCACTCGTTCCGTTTATAAAAGTGCGCCGCAAAGTTACTGCATTTCCGCCAATCGGCGGCACAATGGCGGCAGAAAGGTGCAGGAACGGCACTGTTCCGAAGTGCCGGATGCCGCCCATACAGGCGCAGTCCGCAGGGGCGCGTTTCACAAAGCGGCGGTTTACACTTCGTAAACACGGCATTTACG
>CAVHML010000034.1:0-1862 GCA_963636905.1 bacterium | reverse complement strand
TAAACACGGCATTTACGATAGCTAAACACGGCATTTACGCTCCGTAAACGGGCGGGTTGCGGAACGCAAGGGAGCGTATATGCAAAAATACCCGCCCACCAGGCTGCAAATAACCACCGCACAGCCCTTGCAATATGGCGGAAAAGAGGTAATTTTGCGCTTGCCTACAACACCAATACAGGATGAAAACCATCGGCAACAAGGCGACTAACGCCATTCTTGCGGCTGCAGCCGTGGCTCTGACCGTGCTTTGCTTTGCAAGCATTGCCGCCCCACTGCGGTTCGACAGTGCGAAAACGGAGCGCGAAAAGGCCGTCAAGCAGCGGCTGATGCTCATCCGTACCGCCGAAGAACGCTGGTTGAAGGCCGAAGGACGCTACTGTGCGTCGCTCGACACGCTCGTTGCACGCGGCTACATGGCCGACTCGCTGCGCTACATACCCCACAGCGGCGGACAGGTGTTTGAGTTGCAGACCTCAGTGGTGGTGTCGCCCACGGGAAAGGCACAGCCCACGATGGTGTGCGGCGCAAGATACGAGACCTATCTCGACGGTCTCGACGACAATTCCATTGCCGAGGCCATCGCCGGTGCCACAGCTGCAGGCGCATACCCCGGACTCTGCATCGGCAACCTCACCACACCCGACGGCAATGCGCCCAACTGGAGGTGAGACGGCACGGACTTTCCGATGCAGAAGCACGCAAGTTTCCCTCACAAACACGACAGACATAACAAGAAAACACAAGACAAGGACATGAAATACGCAATCATAGGGTCAGGAGCCATAGGCATCTACTACGGCGGACTGCTGGCCAAGGCCGGCAAAGAGGTACACTTCCTGCTGCACAGCGACTACGAACACGTCAAAAAGCACGGACTTAGGGTCGATTCGTGCGACGGTTCCTACACTCTGCCTACGGTTAACGCCCACAAAACCACGGAGACGATGCCCGTGTGCGACGTGGTTATCGTGGCTCTGAAGACCACTGCCAACGACCAGTTGCCGCAGATGCTGCGCCCGATAACGGCAGACAGCACCATAGTGTTGCTCATACAGAACGGCATAGGTGTGGAAGCCGACCTGCAGACGGCCATGCCCGACGCACAGATAGCCGCCGGAGTGGCCTATATATGCACACTCAAGCCGGAACCGGGGCGCATTGACCACATGGGACTCGGCCGTCTGAGCGTGGCAAGCTACTCGTGCCGCGACACAGACCGCCTCGCCGCAATGGTCAATGAGATGGTTTCTGTTGGTTTGAGAGTGAAGCTGGCGCCGTCATACGACAACATGAGGTGGCAGAAAGCGGTGTGGAACATGACGTTCAACGGCATGACAGTGGCCTGCAACGCTCCCTCTGCACCCAGTCTCCTGCAAGACGGCGAGACCAAACGCACCATCCGCGCCATGATGAGCGAGATTATAGCGGCGGCAAACGCCTGCGGCGCAAGCGGAGTAAACGAGGATTACGCCGACCAGATGATGGAGATGACAGCCAAGATGCCGCCGTTCGCGTCGAGCATGAAGTTCGACTACGACCACCACAAGCCCATGGAGCTGCACTATCTCTACGAGAAACCGATAGAAGAAGCCCACCGCCACGGCTGCCAAATGCCGCTTATCGAAGGGCTTGCCGCAAAGTTGGCGGAGATGAACAAAGGGCTTTTGACATTCAGGTCAGGCAAATGAAACTGTAACAGGGTCACTGCCGGCAAGCAAAGCGTGTCCCGTCCGTCCCTTGTGTGTATAGTTCCATTATTTTCTGCACCGCCGGCTTCTCTTTATACTGCCTGTCAAACAGCAGTGGATAGTTTGTGCGCCCGTGGACAGGCCAGTCGTTGAGCCACGACTGCCCGTCAC
>CAVHML010000033.1:6521-16591 GCA_963636905.1 bacterium | reverse complement strand
TTGGAACGGCACGAGATGAACTTGCCCTGATGGGCGGATATGGTGCAGAAGGCGCAGCCTCCGAAGCACCCGCGGTGGATATTCACCGAGTGTTTAATCATTTCGTAGGCCGGAATGCGCTTGCCTTTGTACTTCGGATGCGGCAACCGCGTGTACGGCAGGTCGAACGACGCGTCCAGCTCGGCGGTTGTCATGGGCGGATAGGGTGGGTTGACCACGGTATAGAGTCCGTCCACTTCCTGCAATAGCCGTTGTGCGTGCACCTTGTTTGACTCTTCCTCTATGTGGCGGAAGTTCTCTGCTTCGGCTTTCTTGTCCCTTAAGCACTCTTCATGGCTGTGCAGAACAATGTCATCCTGCCCGATGCCACCCGGAATGTCGTCAGGATGCGACAGGTAAACGGTCTGCGGAATGTCGCGGATCTGCCCGATTGGCTCCCCTTGGGCAAGGCGTTGGCTCAACTCAACGATGGGTTTCTCGCCCATACCATATATGATAAGGTCGGCCAAACTGTCGCAAAGGATGCACTTACGCAGGCAGTCCTGCCAGTAATCGTAGTGGGTAAGGCGGCGCAACGACGCCTCTATGCCTCCGAGAACGACGGGTACATCGGGGAAAAGCTGGCGCAGTATCCTCGAATAGACTATGGTGGGATATTCCGGACGCATGTCGTGGCGGCCGTCAGGGCTGTATGCGTCTTCGGAACGCAACCGTTTGTTGGCCGTATATTTGTTGACCATCGAGTCCATGCAGCCGGGTGCGATGCCGAAAAAGAGCCTTGGGCGACCCAATTTCCTGAAGTCACGGTAGTCACCGTGCCAGTCCGGTTGCGGCACAATGGCCACCCGGTAGCCGGCAGCCTCAAGAGTGCGCCCGATAACCGCCGCTCCGAACGACGGATGGTCCACGTATGCGTCTGCTGAAAAGAGGATTACGTCAAGCTCACCCCATCCCCGCAGTTCCGTTTCCTTCTTGGTTGTGGGCAGAAAGTCAGTCAGCCTGTACTCCTGTGTGGTCTCCTTCATTGTCGTTGGCACTGTTTTCCCAATCGATAAACAGCAGGACTAACTGCTGAAGTCCGAAGGCTTTCATGTTGGGATGGTATATTACGTCGAGGCAAAGGTCGAGCAGAGCCTTGTCTTTGCCCGCTTCCGATTCGAGAAGTGAACGGATGTTGAGCTTCAGCTTGTCGAGTACGGTCTCGTCAATGTAGCCGTTGCTATCTACAAGGTTGCGGAAAAGGTGGTAGTCCTTGACGGTTTGGAGGTGCTGCTCGCTCACTTCTATGCTCCGAGTGCCTGACTGGTTGGATTGAATCTTATACATAGTATTGTTGTTTAAGGGGTTATCTGTGTCATTTCAATAGGAACTTCAGAAACGAACGCATGATTGCCGAGCGTTTACTCTTGTCCTTGATACATTCAAACGGTATTCCCATGGCCACGGACTTGTAGTCCTGACCGTCGTAAGCGATGCAGCTGTATCGTCCGTCGGCGTATTTCATGGCCGCGAAGGCCGGGGCTACGGGCAGCAGACAGTCGGGTGAGGTGGCGGCATAGTGCTCTTCGTTCACCGTATTGTAGTAGGTCAGGCTCGTTCCCAGGCCGGTTATACTGTCGCCGGCGGTGCGGTTGGTGCCGTTCCACCGGCATTTGAGCACGTCGGAAAGGAACGTCCGTTCATCGCCGGAGTCCATGTCGCTGCCGATATACGACCCGCTTACGAGCAGGTTGCCGCCCTGTCTGGCATAGCCTTGCAGCCTGTTGCGCATCATAGTGGAAAAGGTTTTGTAGTGTTTCAGGCTGTGTCCGTCGTTACATTCCAGTCCGAGAACGAGGTCAACGAGCCGGTATTTGGCCAGCGAAACGCGGCCTTCCTCTACGGCATGGCTCGATGCGCTGGCTATATTGTAGCCGTTTGTGGCGGCTATGGCCTCCGCATGGGTGTGCAAATGGGTCATGTCGTTGCCCGCAACCAGCACTCCCGTCAGCTCATCTCCGCTCCATCCGAGTCCTGTCTCGTCTTCCCGTCCCATCATACGGCGGTCATAGACGGTCTGTCTGCCCACCCAGCCGAACGTAGAGCCAAGGGTTACGCCCGGATCGGCGTCAATATCGAAGCCCTGTTCGGCGGAGTTGTCGCGCACGGCAGGGGAGGACAGGCGGTGGAAACCGTTGACCAAGAGGATGCTTCCCTTGGCTTCAGGACTGTAAAGTGCACACACTTCTTCCGACAGGAAGCTCTTTCCGCCCCGGTTGACAGCCGCTATGCGGAAGCCGTACAGCACGTTTGGCTCAAGCCTCACGTTGAGATTTGTGGCCGAACGCACGTATCTGCCGTTGTCAAATCCGGCTGTTCCGCACCTTGTATATACTATATAGCCTGTGGGGCTTGCCGTGTTTTCCAGCGGGTCTTCGGTCTTTTCCCAGCTTATCTGCGCCTCTCCGTTGCCGGAAACCTCCACTCTGACGTTGGCCGGAGCCAGCGGTGTCACCATGAAAGGCTTGCCGTGCTGGTCGCAAACGTAGCGCAGGATGGTCTTATATATGGAACGCGCGAGCGTAAACTTGAAGTTCGGGTCCTGTCCGTAGCGCATATCCGGGAAGTTTTGGTGCGACATGGTCTCGATAATCGCGCTCGGCACTTCCAGCAAACGGGTCTCCGAGTAGTTGCGGTCGAGCAGTTTGCGCCTGTTCCATTGCCCGTACAGCCGCTTCAGGTCGGCGGTTGTGTTGGCCAGAAGGGCGTTTGCGAAGTCGCGCGAGGCCAGTCTGGATATGCCGGCGTTGAGCCTTCCGTCGTTGAAGTTGGTGGTACAGATGGCCAAAGTGCCTATTGTGCCCACTCCGTCCGTGGCATATCCGGCATCGCTGTGTACCGCCAGCGACAGCTCTATCGGCACTTTGCGCCCTTCAACCGACGGCATATAGCACGAGCCGCCGCCCATTTCGTTGGTCATAAGCGACCTTACGTTGACGTCATCCCTGTAATCGTCGGTGCCGTTCTTGAGGCTATAGACCGAATAAGGCATACCCGCCCACTGCGCAAAGTAGCGTGCTCCCTCAAGACAACGGGGCAGTCCGCTTGTAGAACCGCCGCGCTCTATGTTGCCCATGCCGCCCCCGAAGCGCACGGCGTCGGTAGTTACCACTCTCTTGTCGCCGCTCTGGTTGGTGACAACGACCCGGTTGAACTCGCTGCACCCCCTGTCGAAGTCGAAAGAACCGAGGTAAACCCATGTGCCGCCGCCCATCTTCTGGTTGACGAGGAACTCGGTTTTCTCCCCTTTGTGCCACACTGTGTATCTGGCACAGTCCGTGCTGTTGGGCAGAGTCTGGTAACTTACATATACGGCATAGCGCCCTTCGGCCGGCAACTGCGGCTGATAGGACACCAGACTGTACTTGCTTTTGCTCGCAGTGGTGCGTGCCATGCGTGCCGTACCGGCCACAAAGGGATTCTCACCGTCGGTGTAGGCTCCAGCATGACGGGCAAATCCCCTGCCGGGAGCATCACTCCAGGCATTTTTTCCGTTGACTTCTATGTAGTGTGTGCCGTGTTGGGGGTCGTCATTGTCAACGATTACCTCGTTTTTCTGCCAGTCCCTTTCGCGCGGAGTGAACACTATGGCTCCCGCATCCTGTAGCATTGGTATGAGGTAGGGCACCACTATCGTCTGCGTAAAGAGGTCTTCGGTGGTGCAAAACAGTTTGGGTCGCTGCCATTTCCACCCTCTTTTGCTGTTGAAATAGCGGCCGTGGCTTGCCCAGACGGACAGGTGGCGGTTCTGGAGTCCGTGGGTTATGGCCGCCGGGTGCGACACATTCTCCACCCAGGGGCGGCCTTTGTACTCGATATCCCCCCATAGCCGGATCTTGTCAGTGGCCGTTGACAGCCGGTCGGGCACGAGGTCTTCGATGGCCAGGCCGTTGGTTACTACCGTTATCCGATACTTGTCGTAGGGCTTGGGCAGGGCTTTCCTTATCCTTTTATATATGGTTCGCGTGCCTTTCTCCGTAAATTCCTGTGCGGCAAAGCTCCCGTCAACGGTTATGACCAGTGTCCTTGCCGTGTCGTCAAAGTCGTTTCCGAGTACTCTCGTGGCCGGTGCAAACTCCTGTCCGTGCGGTTTGTTGTTTGCAAAGTACTCCGCTATCCTTGCCGTAGCCATCTGTTCCAGGGCGGGTGACTGCGCCTTGGCACAGGCCAACACGCCCGTTGCGGCAATCAGGCATAGGAGTCTTTTCATCTGGAATGTCTCTCTACAATTCGCCGACGGTGAATTTCTCCGGCTTTCTGCCTTGGAAATCCTTGAAATACAGCTTTATTTCGCGCATCTGTGCCTCGATGTCGCCGTTCGGAACGATGGTTTTCGTACACTGTATGAGCTTCTTCTTGTAGTCAACCCCATAGAGCAGTATGGGCAGTTGGGCTTTCAGCGCGATGTAATAGAACCCTTTTTTCCATTCGGGGTTCAACGAGCGAGTGCCTTCAGGCGTTATGCACAGGCGGAACGTGGCCGACTGCCTTGCCGTCTCGGCCAGATTGTCTGTCATACTCGTGTGTTTCGACCTCCATACGGGTATGCCTCCCAACCGTTTGAACAGGCTTTTCAGCGGCCAGACGAACCATTCCCTCTTTATAAGGAAGTTGCACGTCAGTCCTTCCGCGCCCGAATAGAGCTGCCCAATGGCAAAGTCCCAGTTGCTCGTGTGGGGGGCTAAGCATATTATGTACTTGTCCGGGTGAGGCTCAGTCACCTCTTTCTTCCATCCGAGGCGTTTGTATAACAGCCAAAAACAGAGCGATTTCCACATTGTCGTTGTCGGTATAGTGTTGGTTAAGGGTGGGGTTGTGAAGTCCGTGCCGCCGTGTTCCGGCGCCGCTCCTGCCTATATTCCGCAAACGTACAGGGCAGTAATTCTGGACTACTGCCGTCAGCCGGTGGCGGAACGGTTGCGGAAAGGGCATGAAACCGGGCGAACCGCACCCCTTGATGTTGGTCTTTTTGTAGTGTAAGCGGTTTGTTTTTGCTGTTCTGTTCAGCCCATATTGTTTATCTGGTCGATGATTTCGCTGACAGAAGCCATAAACTTGTCCTTCACATCCTTGAAGTATATCTTCGGTTTCAGCCCCGGTTCGCAGTGCGACATACGGCTTATGTACTCCTGTTCCACCTTGATGATGGAGTGCAGCATGGCCTCCACGTCCTTGTCGTCGGGCTTTGCGTAGAGCGAAGCGGCTATGCACTCGGCCCAAAGCTCCGTGCAAATCTTGTGAATGTACCGTTTGGTTGCTCTTCTGTTGGTCATAGTGACAGTCTCCTTTCTGTTTTTCAGAGTTATTACGTTAGGTCAAAGATACGGAAAATATTTGATATGGTGTCAAAACACCCCGATTATTTTTGCGGAAAGTGGCGGACGGGATTCGTAAACGGTGCGTTTACGATAGCTAAATGCCGTGTTTACGATGCGTAAATGCCACACTTACGGGTCGTAAATGCACCGTTTACGGAAGCCGACTGCCCGGTTTGCCGTTCACAGGCGGCCAGACCGTATCCCCGGAGGCGGCGGATAGTGGTCATAACCGGCCTTTGCAACGTCCCCGAATCATTGGAAAAAACATTAAACGGCCTGATTTTGACTCTCTCACGCTCTTGTTTTAGGCCATATTTTAGTATTTTTGCAGTCAAAACAGTAATGGATTGTTTAATTTAATGTAGTAATAAACCACTTTATTATGGAACAAAGCGCGTTGCAGACAGCACGTATGGCTTACCAGCCGAAGCTGCCTAAGGCTCTCAGAGGGTCGGTTAAGGTGAAGGAGGGTGCTCCGACACAGAGTGTAGATAACCAGGATGAAATCAAAAAGCTGTTTCCCAACACCTACGGAATGCCCATCATAGAGTTCGTGCCGGGCGAGGTTTCGGACAGCAAACCGATGAATGTCGGTGTGATACTCAGCGGCGGACAGGCCCCGGGAGGCCACAATGTGATCACAGGACTGTTCGATCAGCTGAAGAAACTCAACCCCGCAAACCGCCTGTTCGGCTTCATTCTCGGCCCCGGAGGCCTCGTTGACCACAACTACATGGAGCTTACAGCCGACAAAATCGACGAGTACCGCAACACTGGAGGCTTCGACATCATCGGTTCGGGGCGCACCAAGCTGGAGAAAGTGGAGCAGTTTGAGAAGGGATTGGAGATAATACGCGAGCTTAACATCAAGGCTATTGTCATAATAGGCGGCGACGACTCCAACACAAACGCCTGTGTTCTTGCTGAATACTACGCCGCCAAGAACTACGGAGTGCAGGTGATAGGATGCCCGAAGACCATAGACGGCGACCTGAAGAACTCGCAGATTGAGACTTCGTTCGGCTTTGACACAGCGACAAAGACCTATTCGGAACTCATAGGCAATATAGAACGCGACTGCAACTCGGCGCGCAAGTACTGGCATTTCATCAAGGTAATGGGAAGAAGCGCCAGCCACATCGCGCTGGAGTGCGCACTTCAGTGCCAGCCCAACGTCTGTCTCATCTCGGAAGAGGCCGAGTCAAAGGACATGACCCTCAATCAGATAGTCGAATACCTTTGCTCCGTGATCGCAGAGCGTGCAGCTGCCGGCATGAACTACGGAACTGTGATTGTGCCGGAGGGACTTATCGAGTTCATCCCGGCTCTCGGCCGCCTTATCCGCGAGCTTGACGACCTGCTGGCCGCCCACGGGGCAGACTACAAGAACCTTGAGAAGGACGCACAGCGGCAATATATACTCTCCCACCTGTCCGCTGAGAATGCGGCAACCTTTGAGACTCTGCCTGAAGGCGTGGCCCGACAGCTCTCACTCGACCGTGATCCGCACGGAAACGTGCAGGTTTCGCTCATCGAAACAGAGAAGTTGCTCTCCGATATGTGCGAGGCCAAGTTGGCAGAGTGGAAGAAGGAAGGCAAGTATGTGGGCAAGTTTGCTGCCCTGCACCACTTCTTCGGATACGAAGGCCGTTGCGCTGCACCTTCAAACTTCGACGCTGACTACTGCTACGCCTTGGGTACGAGTGCCGTACAGCTCATTGCCAACGGCAAAACCGGCTATATGGCCATCGTGAAGAACACCACCGCACCTGCCGAAGAGTGGGTTGCCGGCGGCGTACCCATCACTATGATGATGAATATCGAACGCCGCAACGGTGAAATGAAGCCCGTTATCCGCAAGGCACTCGTCGATTTGGACGGCAAACCTTTCCGTGCTTTTGCAGCCCAACGCGACCGTTGGGCGAAGGAAACGGCCTACATCTATCCGGGACCGATACAGTATTGGGGTCCGTCTGCGGTGTGTGACTGTCCTACAAAGACACTTGAGCTTGAGCAGTCGGCCGAATAAACGTCGCAAACGAGCCTCTTCCCGCGGGAGGGGGCTTGTTTCGCGTATGCTCCATGCCCTTCCCGGATGGGCATGGTGGTTGGGTGGATTGTGCGCATTGCTCATCTACGTAGCCGTATTCAACTACTTCTTTGTCGAACCGTTCGGATTTAGGTGGCGCGCCCTGTACGGTGACGCTTCCTACCCGGAGGGCTACGAGATTCATGGCATTGACATAAGCCACCATCAAGGCAAGATTGACTGGGACAAGCTGCGCGCCAATGGCATAATCGGCAAGTGGCCGGTGCGTTTCGTGATGATTAAGGCCACCGAAGGAGCCAGCAACATAGACAGCAACTTTGCATATAACTTCTATAATGCGCGCGAATACGGCTTCATACGCGGTGCCTACCACTTCTGGAGCACGCACTCTACGGGCAGGGCACAGGCCGAACACTTCATCAAAAACGTTGATTTGGAGGAGGGAGACCTGCCTCCTGTACTCGACGTGGAGCACAAAGCCAAGAACCAAAGCCCCGATGACTTCAAGCAAAGCGTGCTCACGTGGCTGCGACTGGTGGAGAAACGCTACGGTGTGAAGCCGATTATCTACACTTACTACAAGTTCAAAACTGCCTATCTGGGCGATTCCGTGTTCAACGACTACCCGTATTGGATAGCCCACTACTATGTTGACAAGGTGGAATACAAGGGGAAATGGAAGTTCTGGCAGCACACTGACTGCGGCAAGTTGCCCGGCATCAACGGCTATGTGGACTTCAACATATACAACGGCAGCTACTATGACCTGCGCAAGCTGACCATCGGCCGCCGCGAGCAGCCAGGTGAGGATGCCTATCCCGATTAGCCTTGCCGGCTACTCTTCACTCTTCGTTCTTCACTCTTCGTTCTTCACTCCTCTACTATGCCGGCTTGCAGCCACTGAGAGGTCATTGCGGCAACGTCTTTGCGTGCGGTTTCAGCGTCAACTTCATACTCTTCGGTGAGCAGACGCACCAGCTGCTCGTTGTCAAACGCCCCGTCACCGACGGCACTCCACAGGTAAGCCGCCGTTTCGTTCATGCTTATGATCTTGCTGAAGTCGATATTCTCTATGCCTTCGGCCACGATAATGTTCTCACCGCAAATGTTTCGCAGGTTAAAGCCTTTCTTTTTCTTCATGTTATATGGTTGTTTTGTCTTGTAAACGGTTCATTTGCCGCCGCCGTTCCGCACGAACAGGTGCCTGTAGGCGAACAGAAGGTAGCGGCGGATGGGGTAGAGGCGTGTCCATACTGCCGAGTATATGCGCCATTTCGGTGCGCTTGTGCTGTCGAGAACGGTGCGTCCCTTGCGGTAAAAGCCAAGGGCTTTGGCCTTTATGTCGCTGCGCTGGCAGTGCTCACAGGCCAGGTTGCCGTCGCCGAGCAGCGTCACGCTGTCGCCGTCAAGCCCTACTATGCGGTGCAGGGCATACCTTTTGGGTGCGATTTCGGCCAGTACCACATCGCCCACGGCTACGGTTTCCGCCGCCGAAAGCAGTGCTTTGTCGCGCCTGTCCTCAAGGAAAGGGCGCATACTGTAGCCCCTTAGGGGCAGCGTAACGGTGTGTCCCTCGCCGATGATGGACAGTATTTCGGGTATGAGCAGGGCGTTGGCCACGCTTATCTTGCTCGTTCGGATATTGTCTTGTGGCATAATTCGGCAGCTTCCCGGTCGGGTAGGCAGTGTAAAGTGTATATGGGAACCGTCTCAATCAGGGCGGTTATGGTGTCCAGAAGGTTGTTGTAGATGGCGGAATCCCACTTCATTGACGAGCAGGACGGCAGGATTGAGGCCAGAGCCTGTACCGGTTGTAGCCTCTCAATGCTGTTCTTTCGGGCACGGTCAATCCTTGTCAGTGCGCCCAAGGGGTACTTCACGTTGCGGTAACACGGTGTCTTGCCGCTCCAGGGCGACCCGTAGAGCACTGCTTTGCGCCCGTTCACGCGTATTATAGGGTTGTCATCGTTCACGAGTTCCGTACCTTCAATGTAGTTCAACCACAGGTTTGAGTGGGTGCTCTTGCCCGTTCCGCTCTTGGCAATGAACGGATAGGCGCAGCCACCGTGGGCTACGCATGACGCATGCATAAGGATTGTGGAGTGTTTGCTGGCCGCAAAGGCGAACACAAGCATGAGTGCGTTGTTCAACCCGAACTGTTGCATGGTGCGAGTGCCGTTGAGGGCACAGTCGCACCGGGCAAATGCGGCGTCTGTCTGCAACAGGCAGCAACTGCCGCCGCACAGGTCTTTGATGATAAACTGGTAGCCTCCGTTGCCCAAACGGTGTACTATGGTGTCGCCGTTGCCCGTGTCGAACGTCCTTACCGGCTCGTATTCGCGCACAGGTTGCAGCCTTTCGTGTACTGTAAGCGTGAAAAGCAGGTTGTCTCCGGCCTCTCCGTCAACTGCAAACGGCCTGAGTGAAGGCAGCAGGTCTATGCCATAGCCAGAGCTTTCCGAATGGTTGTCGGGACAATCGGAACTGTTGTCAAGGCTATCCGTGCATTTGTCTTGATAATCCGTACAGTTGTTAGAACAACCTGTACAGTCGTTACGACTATCCGTGAACTTTATGAGCAAATTGTGGTCTGCTATGCGGAACAGGTGGTTGCTTTCCATGGTCACATCCGTGGCTTTTCGGGCGGCATTCCGCCGTTTCCT
>CAVHML010000033.1:5009-6512 GCA_963636905.1 bacterium | reverse complement strand
CCGCCGTTTCCTTGCGGCATCCCGGCTCTTTCCGGCTTCTTGCGGTCGGCTTTATTGGGCTTTTCCGGCTTCTGGGCTTCCGTCTCGCTTTCGGTTATGAAGCTCATGTCGATGCCTTTGAACCGGAAATCGGCGGAGTTGATGTTGCGGACGTCGTACTTTGTGCGGCTGTTTGCGGCGGTATATTGCTTTTTCAGCTTGAGATAGTCCTTCTCAACTGCGCTTTTCTTTGTGCCGAAGAACACGATGCATGTTCTGTTTGGCATGGAAAGATGCTGCGAAAGGTGGTTTTTCAGTTGCAAAGAGTAGTTGTCGCGTCCGAGAAGGAAGTCGGTTTTGGTGTCTATCCATGCGCTGTCCACCGGCTGAACGTCGGTGAAATAGACCACGGAGTCGGTGAATGACGCTGAAATACCGAACATATACAGCCTCGGAACCATCTTTGCTTTGCCTTGAACCTGTGTGTTTGTGAGTGCCAGGGCCATGATTGCGGCGCAGACGGCGTACTTTATTGGTTTCATTGTGGTTGGTTTGTTTCCTGTTGTCGTGTGTTTGTTCTATATTGACAGTGTGTTTGTTGTCCGTCGGAGGTCTGTTTGTTCCTGTGTCTATTGCCCTAAGTATGACTTGAGCATCTTGTTTTTGGTGCTGTTGCGCAGCCTTCTTATGGCTTTCTCCTTGATTTGCCTCACTCTTTCGCGCGTCAGACCGTACTTTACCCCTATCTCTTCGAGTGTCATCTCTGGCTGGTTTATGCCGAAGAAGGCCTCTATGACACTGCGCTCCCGTTCGTTCAGCACGTTCAGGGCGTTGGCTATTTCGGTGCGGAGCGACTCCATGACGAGTGTCTTGTCGGCCATTGGCGAGTCGTTGTTGACGAGTACGTCGAGCAAACTGCTGTCGTCGCCGTCGGCAAAGGGCGTGTCAACGGAGACGTGGCGTGTGTTTACCTTCATTGCATCGTCGATTTTGTCTTGCGGAAGGTCCACTTTCTCCGATATCTCGTCGAGTGACGGCCGCCGTTCGTTCTCTTGCTCGAACTTGTTGACCATCTTGTTGATCTTGTTCACCGACCCTACCTGGTTGAGGGGCAGCCTTACGATGCGGCTCTGCTCGGCTATTGCCTGCAGGATGCTCTGTCTGATCCACCATACGGCATAGGATATGAACTTGAAGCCGCGCGTTTCGTCGAACTTCTCGGCGGCTTTTATCAGTCCCACGTTGCCCTCGTTGATGAGATCCGGCAGACTCAGCCCCTGGTTCTGGTACTGTTTTGCCACGGAAACGACAAACCTGAGATTAGCCTTGGTCAGCCTTTCGAGGGCTTTGCGGTCGCCTTTCCTTATCCTCTGGGCGAGTTCCACCTCCTCTTCGACCGTGACAAGCTCTTCTTTCCCTATCTCTTGGAGGTATTTGTCAAGCGATGCGCTCTCCCGATTGGTGATTGACTTGATGATTTTCAGCTGTCTCATGTGTTTAGGTTTAGGGGTAACATCTGCAAAG
>CAVHML010000033.1:0-4941 GCA_963636905.1 bacterium | reverse complement strand
AGTGCAAACGGGCGGAAAGAAACGCGTTTCAACTTCCCGAATGTAGCCTATCTTATGCAAAGTTAAATGATTTATTCTGTATCCCCAAAGGTTTGCCTCCAAAACTTGGCGGTCTGTGACGGTGCGGTGCCCGATTTCGGACGCAGTTCGGGCGTTGTCGCACAACAACCCTGCCGTCTGCTCTCCGTAAACCGCCCGTTTACGGGTGCTAAATGCCGCATTTACGATGCGTAAACGGCCTGTTTACGACCCGTAAACGGGCGGTTTGCGGAACCAACTGGCCGTCAGGCTGTTGCAAAGCGGCGTTTTCCGCCTGTTGAAAGGCCGCTCCGCAGGGCGTTTCCGGGGCTTCCGGCACGGGCTGATGCGGCAATAATTATGGGCAAAAACTTGTGTAATCCGCAATTTCTTCGCAACTTTGCATTTGTTATGCCTTTCCCTATACAAATAGACATACTGAATTTCATATTCAAAGGGATGCTTATCGGAATGATAGCGTCGGCACCTATGGGTCCCGTAGGCGTGCTTTGCGTGCAGCGAACGCTGAACAAAGGCCGCTGGTATGGCTTTGTTACGGGTGTGGGGGCTTCGTTGAGCGACATTATCTATGCGGGTATCGCAGGCTTTGGCATGGGTTACGTCATGGATTTCATCAATGACAAGCAGAACAGCTTTTACCTTCAGATAGCCGGATGCCTCATGTTGCTGGGCTTCGGGCTATACACTTACCGCACAGACCCCACGAAAAACATCCACAAGTCGGGTGGTGGCCGGGGCACACTGGTGCATAACGGAGTGACAGCTTTCCTCGTCACGTTCTCAAACCCCCTCATCATCTTCCTCTTCCTGGCGCTCTACGCCCAGTTTGCGTTCGTTCTGCCCAACCATTCGTTCGAGATGTTCGTCGGTTTCCTTAGCATTGTCGCCGGCGCAATGCTGTGGTGGTTCGGCCTTACGTGGCTCGTTGACAAGATAAGGGGCAAGTTTGACACCAACGGAATAAAGATTATCAACCAGATAATAGGCGCAGTAGTGATAATAGGTTCGGTCATTGTGCTGTTCGGAACGCTGACTAACCTCTATAGACTCTTCTGATTATGTTTGTAGCAGCGGAACTCAGAAAGAAGAACATAGCCGAATACCTTCTATATATGTGGCAGGTGGAGGACACGATACGTGCCTTCGGCTGCTCGTTGTCGCGCATACAGCACGAGTATATCGACAAGTTCGACTACACAGACGAACAGAAAGAGGACGAGACCGACTGGTTCGGCTACCTTATAAAGATGATGAACCAGGAGGGATGCCGCGAGAAAGGACACCTACAGATAAACTCTGTGACCCTGCAACAGCTCTCCGAGCTTCACGAACAGCTCGTCCACAGCACGAAATACCCCTTCTACACGTCGGAATACTACAAGGTTCTGCCATATATAGTGGAGCTTCGCAACCGTGGGGCGAACAAGGAGGAGGGCGAAATAGAGACTTGCTTCAACTCACTTTATGGGGTTATGATGCTCAGGTTGCGCCAAAAGGAGATAACACCGGACACTCTGCATGCCATAAAGGAAATCTCCACGCTCGTGGGGATGCTGAGTGACTACTACAAAAAGGACAAGGAAGAGCCGTTGGTATTCGAGTGACGGCAGCCGGAGGCGCGGTCCGGGGTGCAGTCCAGTGCCCTGCGCCCTTGCGTCCGGGCATGACACGACAGGGAAACAGTGCATTGGGCAGGGCGGAAACGCCGGCTTGACAACAAAGAAACGACAGGAAAAACAAAACATATAGTGCAATGAACATACTTGTAACGGGCTGTAACGGCCAGTTGGGAAACGAGATGCAACAGCTGGAAGCCCACTTTCCGCAGCATACATATTATAATACAGATGTGCAGGAGCTTGACATCTGCGACCAGAAGGCCGTGACGGACTACGTAACCCGGCATGAAATAGACGGTATAGTCAACTGTGCCGCCTATACAGCGGTGGACAAGGCGGAGGAAAACGTGCAGCTTTGCACCCGGCTCAACACCGTCGCCCCCGGCTATCTGGCCGCTGCGGTGGAACAGAGGGGCGGCTGGATGGTGCAAATATCCACGGATTATGTCTTTGACGGCACCAACCACACACCCTATGTGGAGACTGACCCCACCTCACCGGCCAGTGTGTATGGCAGAACCAAGCTGGACGGCGAACTTGAAGCGGCCAAATGCTGCAGGCGACTCATGGTGATACGCACCGCATGGCTGTACAGTACGTTCGGAAACAACTTCGTCAAGACCATGCTACGCCTTGGGAAAGAGAAGCCGGAGCTTGGGGTTATATTCGACCAGATAGGCACTCCCACCTACGCACGCGACCTTGCCGCTGCCATAATGGCCGCCATAGACAAGGGAATAGTGCCGGGCGTGTATCATTTCTCCAACGAAGGAGTCATTAGCTGGTACGACTTCACCAAGGCAATCCATCGCATAGCCGGCATAACCACGTGTCATGTGAAGCCTCTGCACACCGCCGAGTATCCAACACCCGCCCATAGGCCGGCATACAGCGTGCTCGACAAGACCAAGATAAAGCAGACCTACGGCATAGAAATACCCTACTGGGAGGAGTCGCTGGAGGAGTGCGTGAGGGCATTGGCGGCAGCTGGCGCATGAAACCAGGCCGTTCCCGATACGTAACCCGGCGGTTTACTGGTGCTAACCGGGCGGTTTACGAATCGTAACCGGGCGGTTTGTTATCCCCAACTTGGGTGTTTTCGCCTGACAAAAAGTAGTATAGTGAAAACCAGACGGTTGCACCGCTTCTGCAACCTAAAGGTTTAAGAAAGAAAAATGGACAACGAAATAGAAAGAAGGCGGACCTTCGCCATCATATCACACCCTGATGCCGGCAAGACAACGCTGACTGAGAAGTTCCTTCTCTTCGGCGGACAGATACAAGTGGCAGGAGCTGTGAAGAGCAACAAGATAAGAAAGACTGCGACATCCGACTGGATGGACATCGAAAAGCAGCGCGGCATATCTGTATCTACCTCGGTCATGGAGTTTGACTATGAGGGCTACAAGGTGAATATACTCGACACACCGGGTCACCAGGACTTCGCAGAAGACACATACCGCACACTTACGGCAGTGGACTCGGCCATCATCGTGGTTGACGGAGCCAAGGGAGTGGAGACACAGACCCGGAAACTGATGGCAGTGTGCCGTATGCGCAACACTCCGGTGATTGTTTTCATCAACAAGATGGACCGTGAGGGGCGCGATCCGTTCGACTTGCTCGACGAATTGGAGCAGGAACTGGAGATAAAGGTGCGCCCTTTGAGCTGGCCAATCAACCAGGGAGCGCGCTTCAAGGGCGTATATAACATATATGAACACAAACTTGACCTATTCACACCCGACAAGCAACGGGTGACAGAAAAGGTGGAAGTGGACGTGAACAGCCCCGAACTCGACTCTCATGTCGGAGCTTCGGATGCCGCAAAGCTGAGGGATGACCTCGAATTGGTGGACGGTGTTTACCCTGAATTTGACGTTTCGGCATACCGTAACGCCGAGGTTGCGCCCGTTTTCTTCGGCTCTGCGCTCAACAATTTCGGCGTTCAGGAACTGCTGAACTGCTTTGTTGAGATAGCTCCAAGCCCGCGTTCCACTAAGGCAGAGGAACGTTTGGTGAGTCCAAACGAGCCGAAATTCACCGGTTTCATATTCAAAATCACTGCGAATATCGACCCTAACCACCGCTCATGCATCGCCTTTTGCAAGGTGTGCAGCGGCAAATTCGTGCGCAACCAGCCCTATCTTCATGTGCGGTTGGGCAAGACGGTGCGCTTTTCCTCGCCCACGCAGTTTATGGCTCAACGGAAAAGCACCATCGAAGAGGCCTTCCCCGGTGACATAGTGGGCTTGCCGGACAACGGAATCTTCAAGATTGGCGACACTATCACCGAGGGTGAGCAGTTGCATTTCCGTGGTTTGCCGAGCTTTTCTCCCGAGATGTTCAAGTATATAGAGAACGCTGACCCGATGAAATCGAAGCAGTTGCAGAAGGGCATCGATCAGCTCATGGACGAAGGTGTGGCGCAGTTGTTTGTCAATCAGTTCAACGGGCGCAAGATAATCGGCACCGTAGGACAGCTTCAGTTCGAGGTTATCCAGTACAGACTGGAAAACGAATACAGTGCAAAGTGCCGTTGGGAACCCGTACACCTGTACAAAGCCTGCTGGATAGAGAGCGATGACCCGGTGGAACTGGACAACTTCAAGAAGCGCAAGTACCAGTATATGGCCAAGGACAAGGACGGTCGCGACGTGTTTCTTGCCGACAGCGGCTACGTATTGAGTATGGCTCAGGAGGATTTCAAGGGCATCAAGTTCCATTTCACAAGCGAGTTTTAACAAGCGACTATAAGGATTATGACCGTAAAAGAAGACATTGCCAATGCCATAGAGGCCATGCGCAAGGGCGGAGTGATACTCTATCCCACCGACACCGTGTGGGGAATAGGGTGCGACGCGACCAATGCCGAGGCTGTGGCCAAGGTTTACGATATAAAGAGGCGCGAGGACAGCAAGGCGATGATATGCCTTGTGGATAGTGACGCGCGCCTTCAGCGGTATGTACGCGCCGTTCCGAACGTTGCGTGGGATCTGCTTGACTGTGTTGACAAGCCCACTACCGTCATTTTGGATGGTGCGGTAAACCTTGCGCCCAACCTCATTGCCGAGGACGGAAGCGTGGCTCTTCGCATCACCAAGGAGGCTTTCTCCAAAGAACTGTGCTATCGTTTCCAGAAAGCCATCGTGTCTACATCGGCCAACATATCGGGAGAGCCGGCTGCACAGAACTATTGCGACATCTCACCCGAGCTGTTGGAAGCCGTGGACTATGTTTGCTGGACGCGCAGACAGGAGCATAAGCCCCACAAACCGTCGAG
>CAVHML010000032.1:0-16600 GCA_963636905.1 bacterium | reverse complement strand
CGGTGGTGAAGTAGTAGGCCGGTATGCGGTGTCCCCACCACAGCTGGCGGCTGATGCACCAGTCTTTGATGTTCTCAAGCCAGTGGCGGTAGGTGTTCTTGTACTTTTGCGGATAGAACATGATGTCGTCGTCCATCACAGGTGCCAGGGCTATGTCGGCGAAATGCTGCATAGACAAGAACCACTGCGTTGACAGTTTCGGCTCGATAGGCACGTTGGTGCGCTCGGAGAAGCCTACCTTATTATTATAGTCTTCCACCTTCTCCATCAGTCCGGCGTCCTTCAGGTCGCCCTCTATCTTCTTGCGCACGTCCATGCGGTCCATGCCCACGTAGAGTCCGGCGGCTTCGCTTATCGTTCCGTTGTCGTTGAATATGTCTATCGTCTCAAGATGGTGCTTCAAACCGAGCGCATGGTCGTTGATGTCGTGGGCAGGTGTTACCTTGAGACAGCCTGTTCCGAACTCGATGTCAACGTAATCGTCCTCGATAACGGGTATTTCGCGTCCGACCAACGGCACAATCACGTGCTTGCCCTTGAGCCATTGGTTCTTCGGGTCGTTGGGGTTGATGCACATTGCCGTGTCACCCATGATTGTCTCCGGGCGTGTTGTGGCCACCACAGCATACTTTCCGGGTTCTTCAACCACCATGTAGCGCAGGTAATACAGCTTGGAATGTTCGTCTTTATAGACCACTTCCTCGTCGGAAAGTGCCGTCTGAGCCTTCGGATCCCAGTTCACCATGCGTGCGCCACGGTAGATCAGCCCCTTCCGATACAGGTCACAGAACACCTTTATCACGCCTTTGGAACGCGTCTCGTCCATGGTAAAGGCCGTGCGGTCCCAGTCGCAGCTTGCCCCGAGCTTGCGTAGCTGCTTGAGAATGATGCCTCCGTGCTCGTTGGTCCAGTCCCATGCGTGCTTCAAGAAGTCCTCCCGTGTCAGGTCAGTCTTCTTTATTCCCTGCTGGGCAAGCCTGTTTACCACCTTTGCCTCGGTGGCTATCGATGCGTGGTCGGTGCCCGGAACCCAGCAAGCGTTCTTCCCTTCCATGCGCGCACGGCGCACTAAGATGTCCTGAATGGTGTTGTTTAGCATGTGACCCATGTGGAGTACACCCGTCACATTGGGCGGCGGGATGACGATAGTGTATGGTTCGCGACCGTCAGGCTTGCTGCTGAACAACTTTTTGTCAAGCCAATACTGATACCATTTCGACTCCACGGCTTGTGGATCGTACTTACTTGCTAATTCCATCTCTATGTGTTTTCTCTTTTATTCTATGAATTTTTATGTCTTGAAATCTGCATAAAACACTGCAAAAGTAAGCATTTTCAATGGGAAATGAGTACTTTTGCATTACTAAATGAGCATTATGCATACAAAACAGGACAAGATGGCCGCTTTCGGACGGCTTCTTGACGTGCTTGACACGCTGCGCGAGAAGTGTCCGTGGGACAAAAAGCAGACAAATGAGAGCCTGCGGCCCAACACAATCGAGGAGACTTACGAGCTGTGTGAAGCTCTTTTGAACAACGACCAGCCCAACATTTGCAAGGAACTCGGCGATGTGCTCCTGCATATCTGCTTCTATGCCAAGATAGGCAGCGAGAATGGCGGGTTCGACATGGCCGATGTGTGCAACAAACTTACCGACAAACTTATTTTCAGGCATCCCCACGTGTATCATCCCTCGCAGGTTGGTGCCGCCCAACCACGCCCTTTACCCTACGGTGAAGACACTTCGGAGGCCGGCGGACAGGATGTTTCCACCGCCCAACAGGTGATTGAGAACTGGGAACAGATAAAGCTGAAGGAAAAAGACGGCAACAAGAGCGTGCTGTCAGGCGTGCCTGAAGCCCTTCCGTCGCTGATAAAGGCTTACCGCATACAGGACAAAGCGCGCAACGTCGGCTTTGATTGGGAGGACAAGGGCGATGTCTGGGGCAAGGTAAGGGAAGAGCTGGACGAGCTGGAGCAGGAACTTCGCAGGGGAGACCGGGAGCGTTCGCTTGAGGAACTGGGCGACTTCCTGTTCAGTGTCGTCAATGCGGGACGGCTATACCACCTCAATCCCGACACAGCTCTTGAGAAAACCAACCGCAAGTTCATCAGTAGGTTCAACTATATCGAAGCTCACAGCATCAAAATGGGCAAGCCTTTGAAGGACATGACGCTCGGTGAGATGGACAAACTGTGGAACGAGGCCAAGGCTTTGGAGCGGAAATGAGACTGAAGAGGCCGTCGCACGGTGGCGGAACGGCGCACTTTGCCCGGCCGGACGATTGTGAAACGAATAAAAGACCGACATGAAAAAGTTGAGTATTGCCGTGGTTTTGCTGGCATCCCTTGCGGTTGCAGGGTGCGGAGGCAAGAAGAACAAGGCTAAAGTGGAGTATTTCTCCACCTCGAAACAGGAAGTCAATGACTCTACAGTGTATGGAAAATGCGGCGAAGGCACGTCGATGAACACCTTAGAACTCGTCACTGACAGTGGCGACACGGTGGTCTTTTCCATCGAGGAGGCCGCATCGCGCGGCGAAGTCAAGGGCGGACTGCTTGCTGGCGACCGCATGGCCGTCATCAAGTCGCTCGATTCCGACAACAATGCCGTGGCTTCAAGCGTGGTGAACATCACTTCGCTGCTTGGCAAGTGGGGCAATCTTGACCGCAACTTTGAGCTTCAGCCTGACGGTTCGGTTCTTGGCGACGTGAAAGAACCGCATCCCTACACTTCATGGCGGCTGTTGAACGGGCGGCTCCTGCTCTCTTCCGACACGTTTGACATACGTGTGCTCGGCCCCGACTCGCTGTTGCTTGCCGGCAGCAAAGGCTCTGTGGGCTACAGGCGGCTCGCTTCCGGCACGAAAGACACCGCGAAGCACCCTTCCAAACAATGATTTCCTTACCTTAATATATACAGACATGGAACCTTTCAGAGTGCATATCCTTGGCTGCGGCAGCGCTTTGCCCACGCTGAGGCACTATGCGTCGTCACAGGTGGTTGAGGTCAGGGGCAAACTGTTTATGGTTGACTGCGGCGAAGGCACCCAGATGCAGCTGCGCCGCTCCCGTTTGCGCTTCCTAAGCCTCAACCATGTGTTCATATCCCACCTGCACGGCGACCATTGCTTCGGCCTTGTGGGCATGATTTCCACGTTCGGAATGTTGGGAAGGACGGCACCTCTCCATGTTTATGCGCCCTCCGGGTTCGGCGAAATGTTCGCTTCGCTGCTTAAATTCTTCTGCAACGGGTTTGATTACGAGGTGGTTTTCCATCCCGTGGACACCACTGAGTCAGCCGTAATCTATGAAGACCGCAGCCTTACCGTTACCACCATTCCGCTGAAGCATAGGGTTCCGTGCTGCGGCTTCCTGTTTCGCGAGAAGCCGGCGCTGCCCCACATCCGCAGGGACATGATTGACGCACTGGAAATACCCGTGAGCCAGATCAACAACATAAAGAACGGCATGGACTGGACCACCGCTGACGGTACGGTAGTGGCCAACTCGCGCCTCGTCACTCCGCCCGATCCCGCGCGCAGCTACGCCTATTGCAGCGACACGGCCTATATGCCGCAGTTGCACAAGCGGCTTCTTGGGGTGTCGCTCCTGTACCATGAGAGCACCTACGGCAAGGACAACGAGGCCAATGCGCGCAAGTATTTCCACTCTACTGCCGCCGATGCCGCCCGTGTGGCGCGTGACGCCGGGGTGGGGAGGCTGCTTCTCGGCCACTATTCCGCCCGTTACGAGGACGAGACTGTGCTGCTCAACGAGGCCAAGGCCGTGTTTCCCGACACGGAACTGGCCGACGAGATGAAGGTTATAGATGTCTGACGGCGGCGGAGGCTGCCTCTGTGCGCGCATCAGTTGCATACAAAGCCTGTGGGGCGGCGGCTTCCCGATTGGAAACTGCCACCCCACAAGTTTTTTCCCATGCCTTGCTTCTGTGCAAAGCCCATAGTTTGAACCGCAAGTGCCCCGTTGTCAGAAGTTCACTCCGGCACTTACGACCAGACTCCTGTTCTTTGCCGAGTCGAAATCGCTGTGGCTGATGTTGGCAAGGCCGAGGTCGTAGGCCAGTTCTATGTATATCATGCTGTATTCCAGGCCGCATCCCAAGCGCAGACCACCGTCAAAACTGCGGAAACGGTCGCCGGAAAAGGACGAGCAGGTAGTCTTTTGGGCGTAGTTCTTGACCTTTCCGCCTATGCCCAAGGCCAGATAGCCACCGAGAAACGGCTGGAGGGAGAGGTCGTCATCCATCTCGTAGCGGTATTTGGCCACTATCGGCAACTCAAAATAGTGCAGATTGAATGTGGTTTTCTCGCCGTCTATGTCGCCCTTGCCACCTTTTTCCATGTATAGAAGTCCCGTTTCAACTGACACGGGAGTTGTTGGCGAGAGCTGGAAACCCACTATTCCGCCCACGGAAAGTCCCGACTGGATGCTGCCGCCGTCCAGTTCGTGAATGTCAGAGCTGACAGACGAGAGCGACATACCGAGTCTCAGACCGTAGTAGATGGACGGTTTGCCGGTATAGTAGTTGATTGTCCGGCCATCGGTGTACTGCCCCTGAGCCAGCAAGGGCATTGACAATGCCATGCAAACCACGGCCGACAGCAGTCGTTTTGTATTCAT
Organism: bacterium; assembly: GCA_963636905.1. Classification (GTDB taxonomy): domain Bacteria; phylum Bacteroidota; class Bacteroidia; order Bacteroidales; family Bacteroidaceae; genus Prevotella. The sequence goes on along the minus strand of CAVHML010000032.1, from coordinate 11,955 downwards.
TCAGGATTTTGTTTTGCGGGTTTCTTCGTTCCCGGTGTTCGGGTTTTTGTTCCCGTTGTTCAGGGTTTTCGTTCCCGATGTTCGGTTTCTTTGTTTCCGATGTTCGGGTTTGTGCAAAGTTACCCATTATTTTATAAAAACGAAACGTTTGCGTCAAAATGCCTCGCCCTTTCTCCTTTTTTCACATTTTGCGCGCCTTTACGGACAAAACCGCCGCCTTTTCCGCCGCTTTTGCATTCGTCTGTAACATCTTGATAGCCATACTGTTTGCAAACCCGTGCATTTGTGGTGCATAAGTGGCCTGTTTACGATAAACAAGTATGGCGTTTGCGATACGTAACCATGCCCTTTGTTGTCCAAAACCTCTGTCTTTTCAGCGTGCCACAGTCGGGGTTGTCATAATAAACCGCGCGGTTTGGCGTTATTAAAGTAGGCGTTTACGCATCGGTTTCTGATGCCTGACGCCGGCTAAACAGTAATCCTGTCACACCAAAAGCAATATGCCAAAGTCATATACCCTTGTGGTTTGCGCGGCCATCGTGGCGGTTCTTTGCGGCTGCGGGGCTGATGCGCACATGAGAAAGGGCGACAAGTTCTACGCACTCGGCGAGTATCACGATGCAGCCGCACAGTACAAGCGGGCTTACTCGGCCACCGCCGCCAAGGAACGTGCCGCACGGGGGCAGCGGGCGGCAAAGATGGCCGACTGCTACCGCCGCATAGGCTATGCCCAACGGGCTGTTGCGGCCTACAACAATGCGGTTCGCTACAAGCAGGACGACGCTCTGCTCCACCTCAACCTGGCACAGCAGTTGCTCAAGAACGGCAACTACAAGACTGCGGCCAAGGAGTTCCGCCTCGTGCTCGACTCCCTGCCCGACAACAAGTTGGCTTCTGTTGGTCTGCGCTCGGCAGAAACGGCACCAAAGATGAAGGAAACGGGAAGCCAATATACGGTAAAGCGCGAAAACTTCTTCAATTCACGCCGCTCGGAGTACTCCCCAATGCTCGCAGGCGACGAGTATGACCAGCTGTATTTCACCTCTACACGCAACGAGGCGCGGGGCGACGAACTTAGCGGTATCACAGGCACCAAGAACGGCGACATTTTCGTATCGACAAAGGACGAGAACGGCAAGTGGACCAAACCGCAGGTAATTGACACCGAACTGAATACGGACTATGACGAGGGGGCTTGCGCCTTTTCACCCGACAGCCGGACGATGTATATCACCCAATGTACCACCGACGCATCCTATCCCCGCTATGCCACAATATGCCGTTCCAGCCGCTCGGACGCCAGTTGGGGCAAGGCAACTGCGGTGGTCATTTCCAAGGACACCCTTTCGAGCTATGCCCACCCTGCCGTTTCGCCCGACGGCATGTGGCTCTACTTCGTGTCAGACATGCCCGGGGGAATGGGAGGACTTGACATTTGGCGAGTAAGGCTGTATAACGGTGGCGACACAGGGCCTGTGGAAAACCTCGGAACACCCATAAACACCGAGGGAAACGAGATGTTTCCGACATTCAGACCCAATGGCGACCTGTATTTCTCGTCTGACGGCCACCCCGGAATGGGCGGTCTCGACATCTTCATAGCCAAGCCTGACACCGCCGGGGGCGGCTCATGGACTATAGAACATCCGGGCTATCCGCTCAACTCGCAGGGCGACGACTTCGGAATGACCTTTGACGGACTGCACAACCGCGGGTTCTTCTCCTCAAACCGTGGAGACGGCAAGGGATGGGACCACATATACAGCTTTGAAAACCCCGAAATCATACAGACGGTCAAGGGTTGGGTGTATGAACAGGAGGGTTACGAACTGCCGCAAGCCCTTGTGTATATGGTAGGCAACGACGGTACGAACGTAAAGCTAAGCGTTAAGGGCGACGGGTCGTTCACGCAGGAAATCAAACCCGGCGTTGACTACGTTTTGCTCGGCACTTGCAAGGGCTATCTCAACCACAAGGAACAGCTAAGGGTGGAACCTGTAGCCGAATCCACCGAATATACGCTCCAGTTTCCCTTGGCTTCCATCACCGCGCCGGTGCTTATAGACAACATATTCTACGACTTCGACAAGGCAACCCTGCGCCCTGAATCTACAAAGGCTCTCGACGAGCTGATAAAGCTGCTCAACGAGAACCCCAACGTGACCATCGAGCTTAGCGCACACTGCGACTACCGCGGCCCGGATGCCTACAACAAGGTGCTGTCCCAGCGGCGTGCGGAGAGCGTAGTGGCCTATCTCATTGACCATGGCATAGCTAAGGACAGGCTAAGCCCCGTGGGATATGGCAAGGACAAGCCGAAAACGATACGCAAGAAGCTGACCGAGACCTACAAGTACCTGAAAGAGGGGGACGTACTGACCGAGAGCTTCATCAAAACCCTGAAGCCTGAGGAGCAGGAAGAGTGCAACCAGCTCAACCGGCGCACGGAATTTATAGTGCTGCGCACCACTTACGGCATGTTCGACAGCCAAGGCAAACTCACCAATCCGTCCAAACACGACTCCAAACAGGACTCCGGCGCAGCGGAAGAGTGGCAGCCTTAAACGGGAAGTGCCGCTCCCGTGTCGTCAATGCCGACTATGTGGAGAGTGTCTGTACGGACTGTGAAGCGGATGTTCCACCTTCCGAATAGCATACCGTAAACTCTTGCGGGGTCGTCGTGGTATTGCGGACGCGGATCTTGCCGAAGTACGGCTGTTATCGTGGTCATTTCTTCCGCCGGCATGGCCGTTGGCACGTTGCAGTCCACGCAGACTTTAAGCGTATCCCACTGCACTGCATCAACAAAGCCGCCCCTTGCGTCGGGATGGCTGTCGGTAAACGGCACGTAAGGCTTGATGTCGTAGATGGGAGTGCCGTCCATAAGGTCGGCTCCTGCCACGGTTATGACCGGTCCTTGGGGCGTTTCGGACGTTATCTCGACGATGCGCACCGACGACAAGCCCAGATTGTTTGGGCGGAATGACGATCTCGTGGCGAAAACCCCTTGTCTGCTGTTGCCGCCGAGCCTTGGCGGGCGCACGGTATTGTGCTTTGGCGCATGTGCATTGGCCGAAAACGCCCAGACAACCCACAGGTAGTCGAAGCCGTCAAGGCCGCGCAGCGTTTCCGGGGAGCGGTATTCGGGCGTGAAAACAATGGTTCCGCGCAGCTCACTGACCAGACTGCTCTGGCGGGGCACGCCGAATTTGTCCTTAAACGGGCAATGGAAGTGGGCTATGGGGTGTATTTCCATGCAGAAAACGCTCTCTTCATGCGGTCAGACTGCGCTTTTGTGTTGCCAGACGATGCTTTTTATTCGGTCAGGCGGCACGTTTCAATCAGTCGGAAGCTCCATTTTGCCTTTCATCCGGCACTTTTTGTGCTGCCAGACTGCGCTTGTTCGGGAACTTTTCAGTTGTTGTAGTCGGCGGTAAGTTCGCAGATTTTCACGATAACCTGCATGGCTTTTTCCATCACCTGTATGCTTACGAACTCGTAAGGGCCGTGGAAGTTGACGCCACCGGCGAAGATGTTGGGGCAGGGCAGTCCCTTGAATGACAGTTGTGCCCCGTCGGTGCCGCCACGGATAGGCTCTACCTTCGGCGGAACGCCACATTCCTGCATTGACTTGAGCACTAAGTCTATCACGTGCATGTTCGGGTCAATCTTTTCCTTCATGTTGTAGTACTGGTCCTTTACCTCTGCCACTGCCGTACCGTCGCCATACTTGGCGTTAATCCTTGCCACGCACTCGCAGATGAAGTCTTTGCGATCCTCAAAGCGGTCGCGGTCGTGGTCGCGGATGATGTATGAGAGTGTTGCCTGTTCGATATTCGACTTGATGCCCAGCAGGTGGTAGAAGCCTTCGTAGCCTTCGGTGTGCTCCGGGGTTTCGTTTTCGGGCAGCATGGCGGCAAACTCCACGGCCAGACGGTTGGCATTTATCATTTTACCCTTGGCATAGCCGGGGTGAACGCTGACACCTTTGAACTGTATCTTGGCCGATGCGGCATTGAAATTCTCAAATTCAAGGTCGCCGAGGTCGCCTCCGTCCATAGTATAAGCCCACTCGCACCCGAATTTCTCCACGTCAAAGTGGTGCGCACCCATGCCTATCTCCTCGTCAGGGTTGAATGCGACGCGTATGTCTCCGTGCTTTATCTCCTTGTGGTCGCGCAGATAGCACATTGCCTGTACTATTTCGGCTATGCCGGCCTTGTCGTCAGCTCCGAGAAGCGTGTGTCCGTCAGTCACAATCAGGTCTTCGCCGATGTGGCTGAGCAGCTCCGGGAACTTCTTGGGCGACGAGACGATACCTTCAGACAGCGTTATGTCGCCGCCGGAGTATGCCTTTACTATCTGTGGCTTGATGTCCGCGCCGCTACAGTCGGGGCTTGTGTCGTAGTGACTGATAAATCCGATGGTCGGAACCTCGCCCTTTACGTTGCCTTTCAGGGTGGCATAGATATATCCGTTGCCGTCCATTTCGACGTCGGAGAGGCCTTCCCGCTCCAGTTCCTTCTTGAGATATTCGGCGAAAACCAGCTGTTTGGAGGTGCTTGGCACCGTCTGGCTCTCTTCAGACGACTGGGTGTCAAACCGTGTGTAGTTCAGAAATCTTTCGGTAATGTCCATATTGTTGTGTCTCTTTTGTTCCTTTTCAAAGGCAAAGTTACGTTTTTTCCACATACAAGCCAAGGTGTTGCGGATGTTTTTGGACTGTTGCCCGGTGTTGTCCCGCCCGTTTGCGCATCGTAAACGGGCGGTTTGCGGTGCGGAAACAGGCCGTTTACGATGCAAAACCCGCCCATTTACGATGCGTAAATGGGCGGGTTTTGCAAGCAACTGGCCGTCAGGCGGTTGCAATCACTTGAGATAGGGGCTGGAAACCAGCTCGTCGCCGATGGTAGTCTGCGGTCCGTGACCCGGAAGTATGACGGTTTTTGTCGGAAGTTTTGCCACTTTGCCGTGCAGACTGTCCATTATGTCGTCCATACTGCCCAGAATGAAGTCCGTGCGGCCTATGCTTTGGCGGAACAGAGTGTCGCCGGAGAAGGCCAGACCCTCTTCTTCGCAGACGAAAAAGACCGAACCGGGCGAGTGACCCGGCGTGTGGAGGATGCGCAGCGTGTGGTTGCCAAAGCAAATGTCGCCGTTGTCATCCAGATACCGCCCCACCGGCGGCTGCTCACCGTCGAGCTTGATGCCGCAAAGTGCCGATGCCTGTTCCGGAAGCCGCTCCATCAGCAGCCTGTCCCTTGCGTTTACTTCCACTTTCAGGCCGTATTCCTTGAGTATAAAGGCGTTACCGAAGTTGTGGTCAACGTGTCCGTGGGTGGCAATAAGGCGCACGGGCTTCAGGTTGTTGCCGCTTATATAGTCCTTGATGGCGCGTTGTTCCTCTTCATACAGTGCCCCGCAGTCGATGATGACGGCCTCCTTGGTCTCGTCACTGGCCACATAGCAGTTCTCCTGGAAGGGGTTGCACACAAAACTCTTGATTTCAATCATTGCAAATGTTGGTTTTACGCTTCGGCAGTAATGTTCAAAAAATAGCTTAAAGCGGCAGATAGATGACGTTCTTGCCCTTAAACCACTCCTCCTTGAACCAGTTTTCGATGGGCATCACCTCTACCAAGTTCTTGAAAGGGCGGGTTTCTTCCGACACGTCGCCGCCTTTCAGGCAGATAATGCCGTTGGGCATGGAGTTCTGTTGCCTCTTTGATATGTTTTTCCGCACGATTTTCACAAGGTCAGGCAGCGGCATGACGGCGCGACTCACCACGAAATCATACTTGTCCCTTTCCTCTTCGCCCCTCAACTGCTCGATCTGGCAGTTTCTCAGCCCTATTGCCTTGGCAATTTCCTTTGCCACAAGAATTTTTTTGCCCGTTCCGTCGATGAGTTTGAAGCTGCTTTCGGGGAACATGATGGCCAGTGGCAGTCCGGGGAAGCCGCCTCCCGTGCCGAGATCGAGCACTTTGGTGCCGGGACGGAACGAGATGGACTTGGCAATGGCAAGGGAATGGAGCACGTGGTGCTCATACAGGTTGTCTATGTCCTTGCGTGAGATGACGTTAATCTTGGCGTTCCAGTCGGAATAGAGGCCGTACAACGCTTCAAACTGTCCGCACTGCGTTTCTGTGAGGTCGGGAAAGTATTTGGTAATGTGCTCCATAATGGGGTTGTTGGGGTGGGTTTCAGTCGCTGAAGTCCTTTGTCAGCAGCTCTTTCAGGTCTGGATAGCTGACGGAAAGCGTGGTTATGCCCTGCTCGTAGGGCGCAATTTCGTAGATATTGTATATGAATGTGATGTCTTTCTTGCCGAGTATGAAGTTCTGTGGGGCGTATATGTCGGTGGCGTTCAGGTAGCCTTTGTCCTTCAACCCGGCCATGTCCTTTGCCCCGGCGGCCTCTTGCAACTTCTCAAGCAGTATCTCTGCGAGCCGTTTCTCCGCCCCTTCCACGAACAGGTCGTCCAGACGGATGCACTGTCCAGAGGCTTTGTCGAAGTTGAGCGTTATCGTTTGGTTTATCCCGTGCGCCCCTCCCTCGTAGTAATCGAGCTTTGCGGTATATACGACGATGCCCTTCCGACCGTCTTCAACGGCGGTTTCCATGTCGTAACGGTACTCGTACCACGAGCTTTTCCGGCTGTCCGCACGGTCTGCGGCATAGAATTTCGCCATGCTGCCCTTGTAGTTGTCGGCGTAACTGTCGGCAAACGCCCTTGCCGTCTTGGGCACATCGTCACCGTCACTGCCGAACAGCTCCTTGCAAAGCGTGGCGTTTATCTTGCGGGAGCAGCTGTCCTTGCCGTCGGAGGCGTAGCTTATCTTCAGGTTGACGGTACATTTGGGCGAGCCGTTGCTGCCGGTGAGCGGTACGGTCTTCTTCACTTCAACGGTGGAAAAGGCCGTGTCCTTGTCGTCATCGCTGCTGCAAGACGCAAAAAGCGCCGGTGTTGCGGCCAGTAGAAAGGCCGCAACCACCAGTGTTGAGCGTAGTTTCGTTGTCGTCATCGTATGGGTTGTTTGTCCCAAGCGGCTGTTTCCGTATCGTAAAGCGGCTGTTTCCGTATCGTAAAGCGGCTGTTTCTGTATCGTAAAGTGCCGCTTTAGCCATCGTAAACGGGCACTTTAGCACAGCTAAACGGCCTGTTTACGAAGCCAGAACGGCTGCTTTGGAAACCGTTACCGCAGGGTTTGTGCCGGATGCTTGAGGTAGTTGTTTCTCCAAACCATGAACCACAGTCCCGTAAGCAGGGCGCAAACGAAGCTGATGGCGTAGGAAAGGTTCCAGTCAAGGTTCAGGCTGTACTGGTCAACGCAGATGTAGCATACGCAAACTGCCACCATGAACATTCCCGGAAGCAGAGCCAGATAGTACGGTTTGTTGCGTTTGGCCAGATAGATGGCTATGGTGAAGAACGTGAAGATGGAGAATGTCTGGTTGAACCATGCGAAATAGCGCCACAGAACGTCGAACTTGACGAACAGGAGGATGACGCTTATCACGAAAACAGGCATACAGATAAGCACTCTCTTGAGCGCTTTGTCCTGCTTAATCTTCAACATGTCGGCCAGAATAAGGCGAGCGCAACGCAGGGCTGTATCGCCTGTGGTGATAGGTGCAATGACTACGCCCAGAATGGCTATTATTGCGCCGAACGTACCGAGCCAGCTCTCGCATATACGGTTGACCAATATGGCGGGATTGATGCTTCCCTGACCGTCAAGCATGGCGTTGTATATCTTTTCGTAGGGAGTGTTGCCAGCAACGTCAAGCGTTGCGACAAACTCAAGGGTTGCCGTACACCAGATAAGGGCTATCAGGCCTTCGGTAATCATTGCTCCGTAGAACACGCGGCGGCCATATCGCTCGTTCTTTATGCAGCGTGCCATCAGCGGACTTTGGGTTGCGTGGAAGCCACTGACCGCTCCACACGCGATACAGATGCACATGCAGGGGAAAAGGGGCAGGGTCTTGCCCGGATAGTGGTTCTCAAAAGCATCGGTAATCTCGGGTATGGGCGTGCCCAAGTGCAGGAATATGCACACAAAGACGCAGAGTCCCATGAGAATGAGCACCACTCCGAACAGGGGATATATCTTTCCGATAATCTGGCTGATGGGTAGCGTGGCGGCAATGAGGTAGTAGAGGAATATAGCCACTACCCAGAACATATAGCTGTTGGGCACAAGGCTGTCGGTAAAGTCGGCCAGAAGCACGGCAGGGGTCTTTACGAACACCGCAACCACAAGGATCATGAGCAGCAGGGCGAGGTATCGCTGGGCGTTGCGCGCCAGGCTGCCCATCTCGTCGCCCACGATTTCGGGCAGAGAAGCGCCGTTTCGCTTCAGCGAAATCATGGCTGCCATATAGTCATGGGCAGCTCCTCCGAAGATGCAACCCAGCACTATCCAGAAGTAGGCGGCCGGCCCGAAGAGCAAACCCTGTATGGTTCCGAAGATGGGGCCCGTGCCGGCGATGTTCAGAAACTGTATTATAAAGACTTTCCATGTGGGCATGGGGATGTAGTCAACCCCATCTTGCATAGTATAACACGGTGTTTTTCTGTTGCCATCGGGCTGCATGATGCGCTCGACAACCCTTCCATACACGGCATATCCCAGAATTAGAAGTGCCAGACTGGCGAGAAATGTGTACATAACGTTTTAGAAAATTTCTGCAAAATTACGTTCTTTTGCTGAAACGGCAAAGGTTACGGAAGATTTTATGACCTCCTTTTCAACCCAATCCGGACGTTTTTTGGAAATGACTCCGGCATCGGCTGTGGCAATCCGGAGGTCTTTGCATCGTAACCCGGTGGCTTGGCTGTCGTAACCCGAAGGTCTTTGCATCATAACCCGGCCACTTTTGCATCGTAAACCGCCCGTTTACGGGTCGTAAATGCCCCGTTTACAATGCAAAACCCGGCGGTCTGCGAAGTGCAAACCGCCGGGTTTTGTCAAGTGTCTGTTGCTTAGATTGTTGCAAAGGCGCACCTTGCCTGTGTGGAAACGGACTGGCTACGACTCGTCGGGCGCGGAGTTTTTCCCGTCGGACTGCTGCCCGCCCATCGTAACCTTTATCTTCGATATGCGCCGTTCGTCCATCTGGGTTGTCTCAAACGTGAACCTGCCGAACGCAATCTTCTCGTGGAGCTTGGGGAAGTCGCCCTTTATCTCAAGAAGCAGACCAGCCAGCGTGTCGGCATCGCCCTCTATGTCGTCGAAAGTGTCGGGCGCAGTTCCGGCAATCTTGCAGAAGTCGCTGATAAGTGTCTTTCCCTCAAAGATATATGTGTTGTCGTTAATGCGAATGTAGTTCTTTTCGTCATCGTCATACTCATCGTTAATCTCGCCGACAATCTCTTCAAGTATGTCCTCAAGGGTCACTATGCCGCTCGTTCCGCCAAATTCGTCCACAACGATGGCGATATGCACCTTGTTCTGCTGGAACTCCCGCAGCAAGTCGTCTATTTTCTTTGTCTCGGGCACGAAGTAGGGCGGACGGATCAGCGACTGCCAGCGGAAACCCGACGGTTTGCCGAGGTGGGGCAGCAGATCCTTTATATAGAGTATGCCGCGTATGTTGTCCATAGTGCCCTGACATACCGGCATCCTGGAGTATTTGTTCTCGACAATACACTTGATGACCTCAGGAAACGGCGAGTCGAAGTCAATGTCCACCACGTCTTGGCGGCTTGTCATTATCTCTTTCACCGTCTCGTCGCCGAAGTGGACTATGCCTTCGAGAATGTTTTTCTCGTCCTTTATGGCAGACTTGTCGGTCAACTCCAACGCCTGTTCCAAATCGTCGGCGCTTAGCACATGGTTTTCCTTTTTCACCACCTTTTCAACCAGTACCCCCGTGCGCATCAATATTGAACTTAGCGGATAAAACAGCTTGCGGAAGAATATGATACCGCCCGCTGCCATGCGGCAGAACTGCAACTGGCGTTGTGCGCTAAACAGTTTTGGCATGATTTCTCCGAAGAGCAGCAACAGAAAGGTGAGCAGTACCGTCAGGCAGACGAACCTTAGCCAGTAGGCATTGCCGAAGTCTATGGTGTGTTCGAAGAAGTTGTTGAGCAGCATGATGATGGTTACGTTGACCAAATTGTTGGTTATAAGAATGGTGGCCAACGTTCTTTCGGAGTCATCCCTAAGGGCTTTTATCTGTTTGTCGCGCTCCGTCTTTTCCTCATCCAGTTCGTTGAGGTCGCTGGGCGACAGGGAAAAGATGGCTATCTCGGAGCCTGAGGCAAATCCGGAAACGAGTAGCAGCAGACAGGCGAGTATTCCGGTGAGGGCAACCCATAGGGAGGGCATCATGAAATGCACCTCTGCAAAGAGGCTATGTATATCTGTAGGTGACAAAGTCGTGTGGTTTTTCTGTGTAGTGGTTTGGCTTTACTATTCAGAATGGCAGGTCTTTCGTCTCGTCGGCGGCGGATTGCGGTGTAGCAGAAGCCTGGTTCTGACTGTTGTCAGCCGATTTTTGGCTGTTGTCAGTCTGGTTCGGCTTTGTGTCAAGCGGATTTGCCATATTTGTCGCAGCCGTTTTCGGCGTGAGCATTTCCATGTTGTCCGCCCAAATCTCCGTTGTGTTGTGCCTAACCCCCTGCTTGTCATTGTAGGAAGTGTAGCGTATCCGTCCCTCGATATACAGTTTGTCGCCCTTGTGCACGTACTTTTCGACGATTTCTGCGAGCTTCCGCCACAGCACAACATAGTGCCAATCGGTGTGGTCGGGCACTTGCGTCCCATTTTGCAGCGTGTATCCGCGCTCGGTGGTGGCCAATGACAGCCGTGCCACGGCCACTCCGTGATCCACATACCTCACTTCGGGGTCTTTTCCCACGTTCCCTATGAGCATAACCTTGTTCATGGCGTATTCAATGACAGTTGTTATATATAATAAGGTATAGGTTTATATGCAGAAGAGACAGGCTTATATGCAAAAGCTGCTGGCTTTATATATAATAAGGTATAGACTCGTACACCGTTACCTGCCGCTTGCGCTTTTGTTTCCAATCGCTTGCGCCCCTGTACTGGTCGTTTTCACTTCTGTTACCTGCCGCTTATGCTCCTTATTTGCACAGTCCGAGGAACTTGAAGCGGAAGTTCTTGCCCTTTACCGACGGGAACTGGCTGCGGTCATCCACCCTTTGGCGCAGATGATCGACTATCCTGTTGTAGCAGTCTATGCCGGAAACGGCCTTGCAACGGGCCACAAAATGGGTGTCACGGTACTGGAACTTGCCCGTACCCGGCACCATCAGCACGCGTTTGAAGTCGATTATTCCCTCATACCAGCCCGGTTGGTCCTCGTTGAGGTGCGCCATGACCGGCGAAAATGCCTTTTCCTTGTCGTTGGAACCGGCATTGCTGTGCAGCGCACGCTTCTCTTTGAAGTCAAGCATGGTGGCAGCTTCGGTCTTTATTATGATGAAATATACCCGTGGACGTATCTTGTAGCGCTTCGGATAGTACACCTTGCTTGCGGCATATTCGCGGATGTCGGCCTCAAGCATGGGGTTCATGCCGATTTCGTCAATGTTTCCCAAAAATGTAATGGCATCTTCAACGCTGGTAACCAGAGTCTCCTTGTCGAAATATCTTAAATACAAATTCATCGGACTGTTGTTTTTCTTGAGAATGGCTGTTGTTTTTCTTGAGAATACGGGGCAATAAAAAGAGCGGAAAACGGGACTCGAACCCGCGACCCCGACCTTGGCAAGGTCGTGCTCTACCAACTGAGCTATTTCCGCCTACAATAAATTTATGTGAAGAGGAGGAGACTCGAACTCCCACGAAGCAATTTTCACTACCCCCTCAAAGTAGCGCGTCTACCAATTCCGCCACCTCTCCAACATAAACGGCTTGAATAAAAAGAGTGCCCAGAACAGGACTCGAACCTGCACGCCTCGCGGCACACGCACCT
>CAVHML010000031.1:0-16797 GCA_963636905.1 bacterium | reverse complement strand
GCCAACGCCATTGCCATAGTGGGTTCCAACCCCGTTTCGGGCATGACGCTGATGACACTCATATTGGCTTCGGTGGTTATGGTGGCCGTCGGGCTGAAGGGAACGGGCGGCATGGTGGCCGCACTCGTCATGGGCGGAGTGGTGTGTACGGCACTTTCGATGGCCGGCTCGTTCATTACCGACCTCAAGATAGGCTACTGGCTCGGCACAACGCCCCGGAAACAGGAGGGATGGAAGTTTCTTGGCACACTTGTCTCGGCCGCTACCGTTGGTGGAGTGATGATTTTGCTCAACGAGACCTACGGTTTCGCCAGCGGACAGCTTGCCGCTCCGCAAGCCAATGCCATGGCTGCGGTCATTGACCCGCTTATGAACGGCATCGGAGCACCGTGGATACTGTATGGAGTAGGGGCGTTGATAGCCATCGTTCTGACGCTCTGCAACGTTCCGGCACTGGCTTTCGCCCTCGGAATGTTCATCCCCATCGAGCTTAACATGCCGTTGCTCGTGGGCGGAGCACTTAATTGGTTTGTGACAACGCGTTCTAAGGATGCGCAAGTGAACAAGGAGCGTGGTGAAAAGGGCAACCTTATCGCCTCAGGCTTTATCGCTGGCGGTGCTTTGATGGGGGTTGTGAGTGCTCTGTTGCGCTTTGGCGGAGTGTCGTTCGACTTTTCGGCATGGTGGGCCAACCCCTTGTCGGAGATATGTTCGCTCGTTGCCTACATCCTGTTGATGATTTACTTCATAAAAGCCACGAAGACATCAAGGTAAAGTATAGGAATAAGATACGTTTTTTTCATTTGTTTTTCCCTCCCGGCTGCCCTGTTGGCGGTCGGGAGTTGTCGTTATATAGAGGGAAAAGGGTAACTATGTAACAGCAAAAATGTAACATAACGGCCTTGGAACGCCATTCTGACGGGATGGTTACATGACTTTCGCACCTTATCCCGGCAATGTCGCTATTTTTGCGACAGCAGTAAAGCCTATGTACTGCCGTCCTGGCAAGAACTGTTGCCCTGTTGATGAGAGGCAGAACTCTGGTTAAGGAACTACAGAAACCTGACTGACCGTCGGCAAGAGCCGGATTAAAGGAACTACAAACCTGATTATAAGAATAACAAACGACATTGTAATGAGATGAAACATCAAGACTTATTCAGATCGTTGGCCGTTTCCCTCCTCTTGGGGTGGGGACTGGAAACTGTGGCCGAAAGCGTTAGCACAACGGAAGCGCGCTATGACGTGACGGAAGCGGTGCTTCGCAATGCTGACTTCAGCTCTTCTTTCATATCAGATGCCAGTAACCGGTGGATATTCGTATCGCCCGGCAGCTGCAAATATCAGTCCGGCAAGTGGAAAAATGCCGAGTTGCTCGACGGATACGTGGAGAGTTGGATTAAGACAAGCACCGCTCTCAACGGTTTCTACCTTGCGCAGACCACTCCGCAGATGCCTAAGGGTACCTATACCGTATCGTTCAACTACAACGGTGCGGTGAAAGACGTCAACGGAGGCGAGCTTATGACCAACATGGCGGGCTTTGCCAACGCGACGACCTCTGCTTTGGAAACGTCATACGCCGCCCCGTCCGCAGGAACGTGCTCCTTTGAGTATGAAAACACAACCGACGCGCCGATAACCATTGGAGTGAAGGCGACGGGGACCACCAATGCCAACTGGATAGCGTTGGATAACTTCAAGATAGTGTACCACGGAAGCCAGACAGACTATGAGAATGCGTGCGCCGGAATGGGCGTTATGAAGGACTATACCCAATACATCCGCAACGCATCTTGTGCATATAACGAACATTCAGGGGTCGGTTCAAACCGCTCATGGCAGCGAAACGGAAGCGCCGGAGGCTATGCTGAGGCTCCCGCGGCCATCACTCCTGACGGCTCTGTCGTGGGTATAAGCTACTGGAACGGCAGCGCACAGACCAATATGAACCTCATTTACCAGACCGTAAACAATCTCCCGGCCGGCAAATATCGCCTTACCGGCAAGGCTGCGGCAACGGTTTTTAACAATAACAGCGGCAACGACAACCGCTCCGGCGTGTATTTCTTTGCCGGAGACGCACAGGTGGAGGTTACAACGGCGCAGTATGGCGACTATACGGTGGACTTTTCCGTGGAAAATGACGGCGATGCAGTGACGCTGGGACTTAGGGCTGGCAGCAACAACGGCAACACCTGGTGCTTCCTTTCGGGGCTTACGCTGTTGCGGTTCAGCGACGTTACGTTAAGCGAAACCGGCACTGAGATGCCCGAAGAGGACGCTCTCGTGGGCAGCGTGACGGTGGAAAGGACTCTTAAGGGCGGCAAATGGAACACGCTTTGCCTGCCTTTCAGTATGGAAAAGCCGTCAGACTGGCAAGTGAAAACGCTGACCGGCGAGGGCGAAAACACTGGTTCGCTGGTGTTTACCGATGCATCGGCCATAGAGGCCGGCATGACTTACATAGTGAAACCGGACGCAGACGTAAGTGAAATCAAGGCGGAAAACGTCACAATATCGCCCAAAACCACAACCTCAACGACCGACAACTACACCATGACCGGCAACTTCGTGCAGCAGTATGTGCCGCTTGACGCATACTTCATCAGCGGAAACAAGTTCTATCTGGCCGACAAGGCCGACGCAGTGACGCTGAAAGGCTACCGCGCATACATCACAGCCAAGGGACAAACGGTGACGAGTCTGCCCCAAACGCTTGTCATTGACGGCATCGAAACATCCATCAACGAGGTGGAAGGGCTGGACTCTCAGACCGACAACCGCTACTATACGCTGTCGGGCGTCATGGTGAAGCAGCCCAAGAAGGGCATATACGTTTGCAACAAGAGGATTGTCATCATTAAATGAGGGGGAAACATCATGGAAAAGAAAGCATATATCCGCCCGAACACCGCCGTAATGCCGGTGGAAACCGGCCAAACCTTACTGGCAGCATCGCTCTATTCGGATGAAAACGGCATGGATTGGGGCGGCAATGCGTCGGATTACGACATACATGAGGCGGACGCACAGGACAACGACATGTCGGTTTGGGACTACTAACGCATCGAAACCAAACCGCAACCCGACCCTTGCAAGTCGTAAACGGTGCATTTACGGGTCGTAAACGGTACACTTAGCATCGCTAAATGCACCGTTTACGACAGCTAAACACGGCATTTGTCTATCGCAAACCGCCGGGTTATGAATTAAAAGCTGTGGGATTGCGGCGTAAAACCGCCTGAATACGGATAAAAAGCAGCAGGATTACGAGTTAAGACAGCCGGGTTTCGGATTAAAAATGTCCGGGCTATTTCCGCAGTTCTATACGGAAAGTGGTGCCGACTCCAAGCTCTGAACTCTTCACGAATATCTTTCCGTGGTGGTAGTCCTCTATTATGCGCTTGGCAAGCGACAGTCCGAGTCCCCAACCGCGCTTCTTTGTGGTGAAACCGGGGCGGAACACGTTGGCCAAGTCCTTCTTCCGTATGCCCTTACCCGTGTCCGACACCTCGACAACGGCCATGCCGCGCTGCTCCGACACGGCTATCTCTATCGCTCCGTTGGCCCCTCCCATGGCGTCAACGGCGTTCTTGCACAGGTTTTCTATCACCCACTCAAACAGCTGGGGGCATATTCTCACCACTATGTCGGCCTCCGGGATGTGCTTGGTGAGCACTATCGACTTGGAAGTGCGCCTGTCCATGTAGTCTATCACGTGGTCTGTCACCTCGTTGAGGCTCGTTTCCACCGGCTCAGGCTGCGACCCTATCTTGGAAAAGCGGTCGGCTATGAGCTGCAACCGCCTCACGTCGGCCTCCATGTCGGGTATCAGCGTGTCGCCGGGATAGGCTTCCTTCAGTATTTCCGTCCATGCCATGAGGCTTGAGATGGGCGTTCCCAACTGGTGGGCGGTCTCCTTTGACAGCCCTACCCACACCCTGTTCTGCTCGGCACGCTTGGATGTGAGCAGCGCAAAGATGGCTACGAGGACGAAAATGAGCACTACGGTGAGCTGGATGTAGGGATAGAAGGCCAGCCGCTTGAGCATTATCGAGTCGTCATAGCACACTATCTGGTAGTCACCGGCCGCCTGGTCAACGGGAACCACCTTTATGAAGTTGCCGGAACGGTGCCATGCGTCGGCCAGATGCGCCACATAGGCCGTAGAGTCGGTGCGGTTCTTGGCCTTAATCTCAATGTTTCGGAAGTCCATCACGTTGCCTTCCGCACCGACAACGATAACGGGAATGGTGTTATTGCCCTGGATTACCTTCAGCACAAGCGACAGATCGGTGTTCTCGTCAGCCGTGCTGAGGGCGCGAAGTGCCTGTGCCCACACCTCCATGTTGTTTCTTTCCTCTTTGGAAAGGTCGCGCACAAGGAAATGGGACACCAGCAGCGAGGCCACAGCTATAACCACTGCGGCGGCCAAAAGCACTATCTTTACCTGTCTAACCCTGTCTGTCCACTGCATAACACTAAGAAAAACGCTGCCAGAGCGGCAATATTGTATGCGGAAAGACCGTCATTGTGTGGGGAAAATATCGTCATTGTGCGCACAAAAGCCCGCCGTCGGGCAAGGAAAGGGAGACTCCGTTGCTCCCAAAGAGGGGTCTCTGTCCGAAAAAGAAAGACTCCTCTGCCCGAAAAAGGGCGGGCTTTTGCGGCCTGAATCATCTGGGCAGCTCGGCGTCAAGCCTGTCCACGGCACCCGTGACGGGGCTTAACGTGAGGTGGGTGGTGCTCCGCTTGTTGAAAAGTTCGGCACTCAGCAGTTCCACACGGCCAAACTGGCCTGCGCTGAACTCCTCTTGTGCCACCGTCTTGCCGCCACCTGTCACAACAGCCCTGACCTTTCCCGGCACGTTGACGTACACTCCGCTCTCAGGACTCTTCTTTTTCTTGGGCGCAACGGCATCGTCCGGCACTGCCGGAAGGCTGTGCAAGTTCTCGACAGTGAGGTAGTAGGGAGTGCCGGAAAGGTCGTCCTTGTCAACGAAACCCAGCTTCTGCGACAGGCGGAACAGCACTTCCCGGTTGATTTCGCCGTCCGGGCACACCACAAACGTGTGCTCTGTGGTGTCCTTGTCCACGGTTCCTGTGAACAAGCCGGTCATTGCCGTTTCTTGACGGTCGAGATTGGCGAGCATAATGCGCAGTTGGTCGCCGTCCTTGGGCATGAAATCGGCCTCTCCACGGTTGAGTTGGCTCTTGCTGTCGCGTATTTCGTAGATGTCTTGCGCCGTCAATTCAGCCATTTTCGCCGTACTTCCTGCCGAAAGGATGTCTGAATTGAGGTATTTCCTTGGGTCTTCGCGCTTCGGTTTCGGGCTTGCTACGAACGGCGCAGGGGCGGTATCCGCATCCTTTCCTGCCGCATTTATGCCCAAAAGCCGCCCGTCTTCGGCCAAAGAGACGTTGGCCGCCACGCTCTTCTGGTTGTATTTCACGGCATAAGCCCGCTTGTTGTCGGCCATGCCAAGGGTGGTTATATCTACTTTGGTGACGCGATAGGCCACTGTGGGTTCCTGTTCCACGTCGTTAAGCCGCAGGTAACGCGCGGCATACATACAGAACTGCCCCGGCGTGTAGGCGGTTTTCTCCACCTGAACCGTGAACCGCAGTGCCGTTTTGGGCAGGAAATATACTGCGCCCTCCGTGGTTACGCCCGGCACATAGGACGTTATCTCTGACTGGGCGGCTGCTCCGGCTGCGCAAAGCGACAGCGTGGCTGCCAAAATCTTGCTCTTTAGCATATTCGTATCGTAAATTTGAGTGAAGAATTAAGAGTGAAGAATGAAGAATTCATTTGAGTGAAGAATTTATGCTGTGGGGTTTACTCGCCCAAAACCTTGAATGCCTTGGGCAGAAAGGCCGTTATGTCGCTTGCCACGAGGCTCTCTTCGCCCAGTTCCTTGGCCGCAAGGTCGCCGGCAAGGCCGTGTATATACATTCCAAGCAGACATGCGTCACCCTGTGGAAGCCCCCTTGCGAGCAGCGCAGTGATGATTCCCGTGAGCACATCGCCGCTTCCTGCGGTCGCCATGCCGGCATTTCCTGTGGAATTGAAGACGACATGACCGTCGGGAAGACACAGTGCCGAGCGGTGTCCCTTTAATATAATGTATATCTGCAGCCGCTTTGCCATGTCAACTGCCTTGGTCAGTCTCTCAAAGCTGTCGGCACAGTGGCCTGACATGCGGTCGAACTCCTTGGGATGCGGCGTCATAATTATGCCTTGGGGCAGTTGCTGGAGCCAAGCCCGGTGGTTTGCGAGCAGGTTCAGGGCATCCGCATCGGCCACAATGGGGCATCGGCAACGCTTCAACTGTGCTATCAGGGCAATGGCCGCACCCTCTGACCGTCCGAGACCGGGGCCTATGCCGAGCGCATCGAAGTCTTCGGTCTCCACAGGTTCGCTGAATGTGGTCTCTTCGCGGTCGAGTTGCACCACTGCTTCGGGCACTGCCACCTGAAGAATCATGCTGTTGCGCTTTGGGGTGTGTACAGTTACCTTGCCGGCTCCGGCTCTCAGACAGGCTCTGGCGGCCAGTACCGCCGCGCCACCCATGCCGTAGCTGCCGGCAACGAGCAGGGCACTGCCCATATCCCCCTTGTGTGCAAACGGGTCGCGGGGCTTCAGCAGCGGGCGGACGGATTGTTCCTCCACGACAACATACTGAGCGTCGATGCTGTCCATGCCCTCTTTGCTCAGCCGGATGTCGAGTGTCTTGAGCCGACCGATGAACTGTTGGTTCTCAGGGAACAGAAACGAGAGCTTGGGCTGCTGGAGAGTGAGCGTGAGTGTGGCCTTTATGATGTGGGCACGCACGTTGAAGGAGTTGTCCTCGGCCATCAGTCCCGACGGAACGTCGATACTCACCACCTTGGCCGGCGAGTTGTTGATGTATTTGACCAGTGAGGCGAAGCCACCGGCCAAGGGCTTGTTCAAACCCGAGCCGAACAGGCCGTCGATAACGACCGTTTCTGCCGTCAGGACAGGCGGGTCGAACTCCTGGGTCACCACTACAAAGTCCTTCACACGGCGGTTTTCCTCAAGCCGCTTACGGTTTTGCTCGCAGTCAACCGACAGGTGGCTGGTTATATTGAACAGGTATGCCGACACCGAATAGCCCTGTTCCGCCAGCTGACGCGCCACGGCAAGGGCGTCGCCCCCGTTGTTTCCGGGACCTGCAAACACCACTATCGGGCAGCCGGTGTCCCACTCGCCGGCAACGGCGCATGAGATGGCCTTGGCAGCCCGTTCCATCAGGTCGATTGACTTGACGGGTTCGTGCTCGATAGTGTATTTGTCAAGCTCGCGAATCTGGGCACTTGTAAAAATCTTCATAGCGCAAAAATACAAAAATCTTGTAAACCAGTGACTATAGATTGGTGGATTTTATGTAATTTTGCCACAAAATAGCCCAATAAACATGGCAACTGTAAGGATCGGGGACAGGACTTTCGAGACTTCAATACCCGAAGAAGAGATAAAAAGGCGGGTGAAAACCGTGGCCAAACAGATAAGCAAGGACATGCAGGGGCGCAATCCGCTGCTGCTCGCAGTGCTAAACGGCTCGTTTATCTTTGCCGCCGACTTGATGCGGGAGATAGACATACCGTGCGAAATATCCTTTGTCAAGCTCGCATCTTACCAAGGCACCACCTCCACAGGCAAGGTTAAGGAGGTGATAGGCATCAATGAAGACCTTGCAGGACGCACGGTAATAATCGTAGAAGACATCGTTGAGACAGGGCAGACCATCAAGAGAATGATTGAAACCCTCGGCACGCGCAACCCCAAGTCGGTACATGTGTGCACTCTCCTGCTGAAACCCGACCGGCTGGAGCAGCCTCTGGACATCGAATATGCGGCCTTCCGCATACCCAACGACTTCATTGTGGGCTACGGACTCGACTATAACGGGCAGGGAAGGCAGCTGAAAGATATATACACTCTGGCCGTTCAGGAGACCTGACGCACCGTTTGCGGTGCGTAAAGCGCCGGGTTGCGGTCAGTAAACCGCCCGTTTACGACCCCTAAACCGGGCATTTGCGGGGCGCAAACCGCCCGTTTTCCACAGCCAACCGCAAAACCGCGGCAGCAAAGGCTTTCCGGAACAGACAGAAAAAGGAGCAAAGGACAACACTCAATAAAACATTTAAGGTAAAAAAAGATGAAGAACATCGTGATTTTCGGTGCCCCCGGATCAGGAAAAGGCACACAAAGCGACTTGATAATCGAGAAATACGGACTCGGCCACATATCGACCGGCGACGTGCTGCGCAACGAGATAAAGAACGGAACCGAGCTGGGCAAGACCGCAAAAGCATACATCGACAAGGGCCAGCTAATCCCCGACGACCTGATGGTGAGCATCCTGGCCAGCGTATATGACAGCTTTGGCAAGGAGCACAAGGGAGTTATCTTCGACGGGTTCCCCCGTACCATACCGCAAGCCGAAGCCCTGAAGAAGATGCTCAACGAGCGCAGCCACAAGATAGCCGCAATGATAGAGCTTGACGTGCCCGAAGACGAACTCATGACGCGCCTTATCAAGCGCGGAAAGGAAAGCGGACGCTCCGACGACAATGCAGAAACGATCAAGAAGCGGCTCGACGTTTACCACAACCAGACCTCACCGCTCATAGAATGGTACAAAAAGGAGGGAATACACAACCACATTGACGGACTCGGAGAGCTTGACCGCATATTCAAGGACATCTGCGGCGTGATAGAAAGCCTCTGACCATAACCGCAAACAAACCTGAAAAGAGATATGCCCGAAACGAATTTCGTGGACTACGTGAAGATCTACTGCCGCTCAGGCAAGGGCGGAAGGGGGTCGATGCACCTGCGCCACGTCAAATACCAGCCCAACGGAGGCCCTGACGGAGGCGACGGCGGCAAGGGTGGCAGCGTGTATCTGCGCGGAAACCACAACTTCTGGACTCTGCTCCACCTGAAATACGAGCGTCACGTGTTTGCCGAGCATGGCGGAAACGGCAGCCGCAACAAGTGTCACGGCACCGACGGCAAGGACGTATATATAGATGTGCCTTGCGGAACGGTGGTTTACAATGCCGAGACGGGCAAATATATCTGCGATGTGACCCGCGACGGGCAGGAAATCATGCTGCTTAAGGGCGGCAGGGGCGGACTCGGCAACTTCCAGTTCCGCTCTGCCACCAATCAGGCACCGCGTTTTGCCCAGCCGGGAGAGCCGATGCAGGAGCTTACAGTAATCCTTGAGCTGAAGCTACTGGCCGACGTGGGACTCGTAGGCTTCCCAAATGCGGGCAAATCGACGCTGCTTTCCACCCTGTCGAGCGCACGTCCGAAGATAGCCAACTATCCCTTCACCACGCTGGAGCCGTCGCTCGGCATCGTGGAATACCGCGACCGCCAGTCGTTTGTCATGGCCGACATACCGGGAATCATTGAGGGAGCGAGCGAAGGGCGCGGACTTGGGCTGCGCTTCCTGCGCCATATAGAGCGCAACTCGCTGCTACTGTTCATGGTTCCGGGCGACACCGACGACATAAAGCGCGAGTATGAAATACTGCTCAACGAACTTGCCAATTTCAACCCCGAGATGCTCGACAAGCATAGGGTGCTTGCCGTGACGAAAACCGACCTGCTGGACGACGAATTGGTGGAGATGCTCAAGGAAACACTGCCCTCCGACCTGCCGGTAGTGTTCATATCTTCGGTGGCAAACAAGGGACTTGACGAACTGAAAGACGTGCTTTGGCGAGAGCTGAACAACGAGAGCAACAAGCTACAGGGCATCACCGCCGAGGATACTCTGGTTCACCGCGATAAGGACATGACCCGCTTCAATGCCGAAATGCAGGCGGAGGGCGAGGATGAAGACATCGAATACATCGATATAGAGGACGTTGACGACCTGGAAGACTTCGACTACGAGGAGGACTTCGATGAATAGCGTACCCCAACTGGTGCGCTATAGTCTCGGCGATGCCGTCACAGCGTTCAGTACCACACGCCACGGCGGTTTCAGCACGGGCAACTACGGGGAGTTTAACATCAATCCCTACTGCGGAGACAGCCCCGATGCGGTGGCTAAAAACCGTATTGCGCTATGCTCCACGCTCGGCATAGAGGACAAAAGGCTCATACTGCCGCATCAGAACCACGGCATAGAGGTGCGCCAGATAGCCGAAGACTTCTTCTCTCTGCCCGACAAAGTGAGGGAAATGTTGCTTGACGGGGTCGATGCCCTGATGACTGACGTGACGCAGGCGTGCATCGGAGTGTCAACAGCCGACTGCATACCGATACTACTTTACGACTCTGCCAACCGGGCGTGCTGTGCCGTTCATTCCGGATGGCGCGGAACGGTGGCTCGGATTGCGCAGAAAGCCGTGGCAGCCATGCGCCTTGCCTACGGAACGAGTGCGTCGGAGCTGCGTGCGGCAATAGGTCCGGGCATCTCGATTGACCATTTCGAGGTGGGCAACGAGGTCTATGACGAGTTCGCCTCGGCCGGTTTCGACATGTCGGGCATCAGCCGAAGGGAGGAAAAGTGGCACATTGACCTGCCGGAGTGCTGCCGACGGCAACTTGTGGAGGCGGGACTGCACCCCGAAAGCATACAGATGGCGGGCGAATGTACCTATTCCGACACAGGGAAATACTTCTCCGCACGCCGTCTTGGCACGGATTCCGGACGGATTTTCACAGGGATAATGCTCAACACCTGACGCTCCCCCGAACACAAAATATAGCCTGTCACACATACTAAAAGCCTATCACACATACTAAAAACCCATTGCAAATGAACATTACAACCATATTAATAAGGCACACGCTGGCCATTGCAGCCTTTGCGGCGGCCTTTCCGATGGCGGCAAAAGACGACTTCACGCCCCTTGAGAGGCAACAGGTAAGCATAACCACACCGGGGCTGTTCAGCAAGTCAAACGCCTTCACCGTGGATTTTGCCGCATTGGGCAAGAATGAATACTCGTTTCCGCTGCCCGTAGGCAAGGCCAAGGTGACAAAAGACAACGCCATAGAGATAACAACCGTCAAGGGCGATGCCGTAAAGGCCATGTTTGCCGGCACGGTGAGGCTCTCTCGCCATCACAACACGATGGGCAACGTCATAGTAGTACGCCACGACAACGGCCTGGAAACCGTTTATTGGCGCAACACCCAGAACCTTGTCAACGTGGGCGACCGTGTGAAAGCCGGTCAGACGATAGCTATCGTTGGCGGAGAGGGCGGACGGACATTCTGTCTCGTGGCCATAATGGTCAACGGAGGGCGCATCAACCCCGAAATGATACTCAACCCGAACAGCCACAGGCTGCTCCGACAGACAATAATGTGCAGAAAGTCGGGCGCAAACGTTGACATCAGCGTGACAAACGAGGACAAGCAAAACAAGGCACTGGCTTCCAACGGGAAGAACTACGGCAACCCGTTTGCCAACAGCAACAGATTTGTGCTCAATCTGGCCGACTTCTCGCCACGGGAATGGTGCTACCCGCTGAAAAACAGCAAGGTGATAAGTCCTTTCGGACGCAGAGGCGGACGCCGCCACACCGGGGTGGACATCAAAACCAAGCCGAACGACAACATCCGGGCGGCCTTCGACGGGGTGGTAACGATGTCGCAGAGATACTCAGGCTACGGCAACTGTATCAGAATAAAGCACAGTAACGGCATTGAAACGCTCTACAGCCACAACTCAAAGAACCTCGTAAAGGTGGGAGAGAGGGTAAAGGCTGGACAGGTGATAGCCCTTACCGGGCGCACAGGGCGCGCCACAACGGAGCATCTGCACTTTGAATGTCGCATAAACGGCCAGCCTTTCGATCCAGCCTATATGTTTGACCACCAAAACCATGCCCTGCAAATGAAGGAACTGACCTTCACAAAGAGCGGAAGCAGCGTGAAAATACGCTCAAACAAGATACAAATGGCAAAGAAATAGTAGGCACTATAATGCCAAATCGAGGGGCTTGCAGAATAAAAAGAGTCCGCTTTCAGCCTATATCCACACGGGACGTATACTGAAAGCGGATTCTTTATTGGGTGGCTCTATAAATTATAGTGGTGATTTATAGAAACCCATTATTTCACAGTGGCCTTGATAAACGAATTGCCTGCTGGAGAATTGGAGTCTTTCTCGAACAGCGGTGAATACTTACCGGCTGGGAGGTCTGACAGAACGAATGTGTTGCACTTGCGTCCAGCCACCACTTTGTCTGTGGTAGCGGTGTTTACGGCAGTGGCAACCACGCTAAGCAGCGAACCGAATGCACCCCCTCCGTTGTTGCCAATGCGTGTGTCAACATCAATTTTTCCCTCGCGTGAGTAGAGCGTCTGCCCCGATTTCGTGGAGCGGAGTATGTATTCCACATCCACAGACAGCGAACCTCCGAGGTTGTTGCGCCGCCAATCCTTTATGATAGTGAACATAACGGCATCGGCACCGAGCACGTTTCTGAACTGCGTCAGGTCGGCTTCGAGGAACCGTTCGGCATCGTAGGCACTCTCCTGCTGGAACATTTCCATCGTCAGGTTGGGCGAAAACACATAGTAACCCTTCTCGCAGAGGGGCATATACATCGTGGTATAGAAGTAGTCCTTGGCCTCTACGTGGGTTGTCCTGTTGATTGGCGGCATCACGGCGATGGCCAGAGGCTTCTCGTCATACATGGCCGGATACTGCTCGATGAGCGTTTTTGTTGACGTACACGATGCCAACGCTATCGCAACCAGTGCGAACAATATGGTTTTCTTCATTTTTCAAGCTGTTTGATGATACGTGAAATGTACTTCTCCGACTCGGGATAGGCTGTGATTTCCTGCTTCAGGAAGGTCAGACCCTCGTCCTTTTTGCCGGTTTTGTAGAGCAGATAGCCATACTCGGCGTACAGTCCGGGAGGCACCACTCCGCGAGTTCCGCGCTGTTTGTCGGTTAGTTTCTTGTACTGTTCAAGCAGTTTCACCTGCAACTCCTCAGTCTGCCGCTTGTTGTATTCGTAAGTTGCGTCCTCGTAGTCATACCACGAGTAGAGGCTCTTGGTGGTTGTAGAACACGAAGCCAGCGCAAGAACCACTATTCCCATAATGCAAATCTTCTTCATCACGGCAAGTTTATTTGTTTAACCTCTTGTGTTGACAGAAACACCTTCTTGTCATACAGTGTGCGTCCGGCCTCGTCGGTCACTTTAAGCGAGCGCGTGCCCACGCCTACTCCGTACTGTGTGCCCTTCCGATTGGACTTTTTCGCCTTGACAACCTTTGCGTCAAAGGGCTGGGCGTTGTCTATCGTCACCTTTACCTGCTTGCCTGTGTATTCCTTGGGGCTTATAAACAGCAGGTAGGCCATGTCTTCCTTGCCGCTTTCCTGTGCGACGGGCAGGTTCGCCCTGCACCCTGACAGAAGCAGAGGCAGTGCGAAAAGGATTAAAAGTTTCTTCATTTTGTTTGCTCGATTATGTAGTTACCCATGTTGTTTGCGTCTATCGTCTCGGTGGTGGTCAGTTCCACAAACGAGTATTCCGTCTCCGGCGTGTCGCCACCAGTGGAGATTACCGTGGCCTGACCCACGTTTTTGCCCGGCAGGGTTATCATTATGCCTGTCTGGGGGTTCTTCACCTTCTTGCCTTTGGTCATTACGGCAAACGTCATGCCTTCCTTTATGCCCTGGCTCTTGCCTCCTGCTATGAGCGTGGCGTCGGCGTCGCGCGAGAGGAAGTAGGTCTTCCACGGGCTGTTGGTACACTTGTTTATGATGTTCTCCACCAGCTGTCCCACAGCCTCCGATATTGCCTTGTCGCTAAGCGTGGCGTCGTAGCTGGCCTGACCGCCCACTCCGAGTGTGGTCTTGGCCGTTATCTCGGCTGAACCCTTTGCTTCGTCGGAGTAGATGATTAGCCCGGTAGATACGTCCACGAGCCTTACTGACACTGCGGCCTCGGCTGTCTGTGTCTTTTGCGACGAGAAGACTCCGTTCTTGCCCGTGTTCTTGCGTCCGAACTCGGTTATCGAGCCGATTATCATGTAGTCTGCGCCGATGGTCGAGGCTGCATTGCCGCCATTCTTCTGGCACTCTTCGAGCAGCGTGGAGAGGTCGTTGCGCTCCAACAGAAGGAACTTGCCCGATGCAGCCAACTTGGTTGAGAGGATGTCGAGAGCCTGTTTGCCCATCGGGTCGTTCTCCCTATCGTAGAAAATGCCCTTGGCATACTGCGTTTCGTTGGAGAAGCGGCCTATGGCCACCTTCCTTTTCAGCACCATGCCGTCGTCCTTAACCTGTTGTGTGGGCGTTTCCACCACAACAGTCTTGCGCTGAGCCGAAACGCTTCCGGCCACAGCCAGCAGCAACGCTGCCAGTAATAGTTTTCTGTTCATACGTCTTTATGTTTGTTTGATGGTTTTTCCGTGTTGCCAGTGCTGCCTTGCGGAGTTCAGTCGCCAATGGTTACCAGTTCGTAACGCTGGCTTCCCAACCCTATACGCTCCGCATATTCGAGATTGTGCATGCCGTGCTTGGAGTTTATACGGTCGAGCAGGTGTACCTTGCCGTGGTCGTTGGAGTTGCTGACCGCATCGATGCAGGCTCTGTCGAGGGCAACTGGGTCGAGCGAGGCGAATATTCCGAGGTCGCCCATCTGCGGTTCGGCCGGCGAAGACACGCAGTCGCAGTCCACCGAGAGGTTGTTGGCCACGCTGATATACAGCACCCGGTCGCCCATGTGGTCGATTATCGCCTTGGAAGCCTCCGCCATCGACTCTTGGAACACCGTGTCGGCTGGTATCATCCGCCACACCTGCCTCACATCCCGCGTCTTTCCGCCCGAATGGATGTTGGCTTTGCCCGCCGGAGAGGCTATTCCTATGGATATGTTCTTCAGTGCGCCGCCGAAACCGGCCATCGGATGACCCTTGAAGTGGGAGAGTACCACGAGGAAGTCGTAGTTCAGGAAATTCTTGCCCACAATATCCGTCTTCAGATGCCGCCCGCCGCTCACGGGAAGCTCCGCCTGGCCGTCAGCATCCATGATGTCCACACGGGCTATGTCGGTGAAACCGTGCTCCCGGGCCACCTTCATGTGGCTGTCAACCGTGCCGCGCTTGCCGCCGTAGGCCGTGTTGCACTCAATTATCGTGCCTTTCACCATGTTTACAAGATCCTTTATCAAGGCCGGCTGCAGGTGGTTTGGATTGCCGGCCTCCCCGGTTGACAGCTTCACGGCAACGTTCTTGCCCTCCGCTTTCCTGCCGAGAGCGTTGTAAACCTTAATGATGTTCTCCGAAGTGATGTCCTTTATGAAATACACCTTGGGGAGCTGCGCCCCCTCGCCCTGCGCCTTAGCCCCGGCAACCGCACACAGGGCAGCCAGCAGCACCACGGTGCGCACTGACAATGCGGCAGCCTTGGCGTTCAAATCCATTGCTTTCGACACAGCCAATGCAGCGGTTCTTGCCGGCAACAGACCTCCAAACCAGTTCATTGTCCAGTCCTTTATACTCTTTATTATGTCATTAATGTTCATTGCCCGGTCCTTCCGTAATGTTATCAATAGACCTGCCAAGCACAACCCGGTGTTTCACCCGAATGTTCCGCCCCTTTACAGCCCGCACAGCATGTCCTGTCACATGGCAAAGGTAAACATAAAATACGAAAACCATACAGTTGCGCAGAAAAATATCAGCCTTCGGGAGAACTCCAATGCGCATATAAACGATGCAGCCCCAACCGTTTCTGAATGAGACGCTTCCACTGCGCCGGAACAAACCGCCCGTTTACGGATGCTAAACCGCCCGTTTACGACCCGTAAACCGACCGTTTACGATGGCCAACTGACCTGTTTGCAATCCGTAATCATTCCATGATCATACCATGAACCGCGTACTTTCGCAGAAAACTGCCACGCCTTTTTGCATTAAAGGATTATATTGCTAACTTTGCACCTATATAGTATAGGTGGCGGAGCATGGTTTAGTGTCGTGCTGTGGCTCACTTATGGCCGCATACACGGCATATACAAACGATAGACAAAAAGAAATATGAACGTTTTAGAGCTTAGCGAGCAGGAAATAGGAAGAAGACAGAGTTTGCAGGAGCTGCGCGACATGGGCATAGACCCGTATCCCGCTGCCGAATATCTCACAGACTCTTTCTCAACAGACATCAAGGAGAGTTTCAACGACGAGGAGGGTGAGCGCGAGGTGTGCATAGCCGGACGCATGATGAGCCGAAGGGTGATGGGCAAGGCTGCCTTTGCCGAACTTCAGGACTCGAAAGGCCGCATACAGGTGTATATCACACGCGACGATATCTGCCCAGGCGAGGACAAGGACCTATACAACAAGGTGTTCAAGAAGCTGATGGACATTGGCGACTTCATCGGAGTGAAGGGCTTTGTGTTCCGCACCCAGACTGGTGAGATTTCTGTTCACGCAAAGGAAATCACGCTGTTGTCGAAGAGCCTTAAGCCGCTGCCAATAGTGAAGTACAAGGACGGCGTGGCCTACGACAAGTTTGACGACCCCGAGCTGCGCTACCGCCAGCGCTACGTTGACCTGGTGGTGAACGAGGGTGTGAAGGACACTTTCCTGCAGCGTGCCACGGTGATACGCACCATACGCCGTGTGCTCGACGAGGCTGGCTACACCGAGGTGGAGACACCCACGCTGCAAAGCATAGCCGGAGGCGCATCTGCCCGACCGTTCATCACGCATTTCAACGCCCTCAATATAGATATGTATATGCGCATAGCCACCGAGCTGTATCTGAAGCG
>CAVHML010000030.1:13774-17068 GCA_963636905.1 bacterium | reverse complement strand
CCACGACACCACTGTCCTGCGCCGAAGCGCCGAGTAAGCCCTGCGCTCTATGGTCTCCACGTTGCGGTCAGGCTCGATTACCATGTCGTAACCGATGCTTGCCAAGGCTTCCTTCAGCTTTTCCAACGACGTTTCCGCCGGGTCGTACTCCACGAGTGCCGTCCTTGCGGGCAGATTGACGGCAGCACTCGCCACGCCAACGACAGAGTTGAGCTTGCGCTCCACGTTGGCGGCGCAACCGGCGCACATCATTCCGAGTATGGCAACAGTCCTCTTTTCCATTCTTCCCTTTGTCTTTATGTGTATCAAAGGTACACCTTATTACATATAGCGGTACACCTTATTATATATAGGCGCACACCTTTATTATATATTATACGCAAAGAAATGGCCGGAAGACTGCTTTCCGCAAGTGCGGCATGGCAATCTTCCGGCCAAAGTCTATGCTGATGCCACTATGGGCATGGTCGCTTTATCAATAAAACTTGAAGTAGTTGCGCGCGTTGTTGTACGAGATGTCCTCCACCATGCGCCCAAGTATCTCCTGGTCATTGGGCAGCAGACCCTTCTCAACGTCGTTTCCGAGGATATTACAGAGCAAGCGGCGGAAATATTCGTGGCGCGGATAGCTGAGGAACGAGCGGGAGTCGGTGAGCATACCCACGAAACGGCTGAGCAGACCGAGCACCGAGAGAGCGTTGATCTGGCGTGTCATACCGTCAAGCTGGTCGTTGAACCACCATCCGGAGCCGAACTGTATCTTTCCGGGTTCGCCTCCCTGGAAGTTACCCAGCATAGTAGCTATAACTTCATTGGCACATGGGTTGAGGCAATAGAGGATTGTGCGAGTCAGTTTGCCCTCCATGTTGAGCTTGTTGAGGAACTTGCTCATGGCGCGGGCGGTGTTGAACTCACCGATAGAGTCGAAACCGGTGTCAGGACCGAGCTTGTTGTACATGGCAGTGTTGTTGTCGCGTATGGCACCGTAGTGGAACTGCTGTGTCCATCCGGCCTCTGCGTCCATCTCGGCGCACTTTGTGAGGAAGCAGTTCTTGTACTGGCGCACCTCAAGAGCCGACAACTCCATGCGCTGCATGGCCTTTGCGAATATCGTCTCAATCTGTGAGTCGGTGTATTCGTCGTCATAGAACTCCTCGATGCCGTGGTCAGACAGTTTGCAGCCGTTGGCTGTGAAGAAGTCGTGCCGCTTTTGCAGTGCGTCCATCATGTCTTTGAACGTCGTAATCGACACTCCCGACACCTCGGACAGCGTGTTTACATAGTCGGCGAACTCCGGTTTCTCTATGTTCATGGCCTTGTCGGGACGCCATGCCGGTATCATCTTCACCTCAAAGCCGCTCTCGCGGGTCTGCTTGTGGTAGCGCAGGTCATCCACAGGGTCGTCTGTCGTGCAGACACACTCCACGTTGTAGTGGCGCATCAGGCCGCGTGCGGAAAATTCCGGCTGTTTCAGCTTCTCGTTACACTCGTCATATATCTCGCGGGCGGTCTCTTTGCTGAGCCTTTTGGTTATGCCGAAAGCCGTTTTCAGCTCCAGATGCGTCCAGTGATACAGCGGGTTGCGGAACGTGTAGGGCACGGTCTCCGCCCATTTCTCGAACTTCTCCCAGTCGGAAGTGTCCTTCCCCGTACAGTATTTCTCGTCGATTCCGTTGGTTCTCATGGCGCGCCACTTGTAGTGGTCGCCGCCTAACCACAGTTCGGTGATGCTCTTGAACTTGTGGTCGTTGGCAACCATCTCCGGTATCAGGTGACAATGGTAGTCGATAATGGGCATCTTGGCCGCATGGTTGTGGAACAAATCCTGTGCGACTCCCGTCTCCAGCAGGAAGTTCTCGTCGTTAAATTGCTTCATAATTGATTGTCTATGATTTTGTTTTTGATGAGATATAGTTTCTTTTGTCGTGGTTTTTAGCATCAGGCTGCACCGGCTTTGGTCTGCGGAGACCTCCTTCAGGCCGTGCAAAGAGCCTTTGTCCGTATTGCAAAAATAGCAAAGATAATCCGTAATATCAAAAACTTTAGGTATTTTTGCACCAAAATAACACGTAAACGATGACGTTCGCCAACAATGTAATGCTCATTTATACAGGCGGGACAATCGGTATGAACAGAAATCCGCGTACCGGAGCACTCGAACCCTTTAACTTTGAGCATCTTCTCAGCAATGTTCCCGAATTGAAACAGGTGAAGACGAACATTGCTACCTACCAGTTCACCCCTCCTATAGACAGCAGCGACATGTCGCCGAAGCTGTGGATAGACCTCGCACACATCATTGCCAACAACTACAACCGCTATGACGGCTTCGTCATCCTGCACGGTACCGACACCATGGCCTACACTGCCTCGGCCTTAAGCTACATGCTTGAGAACCTGACCAAGCCCGTGATACTCACAGGAAGCCAGTTGCCCATAGGCCAACTGCGCACCGACGGCAAGGAAAACCTGATAACAAGCATCGAAATAGCCACGGCAAAGCGGCACGACGGCACGGCTATGGTGCCCGAAGTGGGCATATACTTCAACGGACACCTTATGCGCGGCAACCGTACAACGAAGCAAAGCGCCGACAAATTCAACGCTTTCGAGAGCTTCAACTACCCACATCTGGCCGATGCGGGCGTGAATATCGACTACCATGCCCACCGTATGCTCCAGCCAGACTATACGAAACCGATGACTCCCCACTTCCAACTTGACTGCAACGTGATTGTTTTCACCGTCTTTCCAGGCATCCGCGAAGACATAG
Organism: bacterium; assembly: GCA_963636905.1. Taxonomy (GTDB): domain Bacteria; phylum Bacteroidota; class Bacteroidia; order Bacteroidales; family Bacteroidaceae; genus Prevotella. The sequence continues at coordinate 14,295 of CAVHML010000030.1, read as the reverse complement.
TGCGCCGCATTATCGAAACGCCGAGCCTGCGTTCCATCGTCATGCGCACCTATGGCAGCGGCAATGCGCCCCAGGTGACATGGCTTATCAAGGCGTTGGAATATGCCACAAGCCACGGCAAGGTGGTGGTAAACATAAGCCAGTGCATGGCAGGGTGCGTGGAAATGGGACGCTACGATACGGGCTACCAGCTCAAGTCGGCCGGTGTCATCAGCGGATACGACAGTACCGTGGAGAGTGCGGTAACAAAGCTGATGTATCTCCAAGCCCGATACACCGACAACCACCAGGTCAGGAACTACATGACGCGCGACATTCGCGGCGAAATGACCGTTTAGCCGCCCCACCCCGTTGTCTTTTCCATACCATACAGGCTGTATTTATATTGCGTCCGGGCTGTATTGACAACGAGTGTTGCCTATATAAATAAGGTATAGGCACGGCCAACGCAGCAAAAACAAAACGCTTCAGTTTCATATCCATACCATTTACGCATCGTAAACACGGCATTTACGACCCGT
>CAVHML010000030.1:0-13769 GCA_963636905.1 bacterium | reverse complement strand
CGGCATTTACGACCCGTAGATGCGGCATCTACGGATGCCAAACGGGCGGTTTTTGCAAGCAACTGGCTGTCAGAGACTTGCAAAGTGCCGTTTCCATGCCGTTCACTGCACCGTTATTTGCGCCTTTGTGCCGTATTTTCAACGCCCCACGCAAGGGACGGGAAGCCCCAAGGGGCTGGATATTGTCGCCATGCGAGCAAGCGGGAATGTAAAAACACGCTAAAAAACGATGGTTAATGTTCCGTTTCTCGCTTTTAAGCATTATTTTTGCAATGTTATATAACGTTGTTTCGCGTGCCGTCACTGCGGCATACGGCTAATTAACCCACAAGACAAGCGGGAGAAATGGGAAAAAGAGATTGGAAAAGGATTGAGGATTTTGACTTCAAGGAGATACTTTTTGAGGAGTTTGACGGCATTGCCAAGATAACAATCAACCGTCCGAGATACCGCAATGCGTTCACGCCGCTCACAACTGCCGAGATGTCGAAGGCTCTGGCGTGGTGCCGCGAGGCGCAACGCATAGGTGTGGTCATACTGACCGGTGCCGGCGACAAGGCTTTCTGTTCGGGTGGCGACATGAACGTAAAGGGACGCGGCGGCTATGTGGGCGGCGACGGGGTGCCAAGGCTTAACGTTCTTGACGTTCAGAAGCAAATTCGCTCACTGCCAAAGCCCGTGATAGCCATGGTGAACGGCTATGCCATAGGCGGCGGACACGTGCTCCACATAGTGTGCGACCTGACTATAGCCTCCGAAAACGCCGTGTTCGGGCAGACAGGGCCAAAGGTAGGCTCGTTCGACGCGGGCTTCGGCGCAAGCTATCTCGCCCGGATAGTGGGCCAGAAGAAGGCGCGCGAGATATGGTTCATGTGCCGCCAGTACAGCGCGGCCGAGGCTGAGCGCATGGGAATGGTCAACAAGGTGGTGCCACCCGACCGTCTTGAAGACGAATGTGTGCAATGGGCACAAACTATGATGGAGCGTAGCCCGCTGGCACTGCGCATGATAAAGGCAGGACTCAACGCCGAGCTTGACGGACAGGCCGGGATACAGGAGCTGGCCGGCGACGCCACAATGCTCTACTACTTCCTTGACGAGGCGCAGGAGGGCGGGAAAGCATTCCTTGAAAAGCGCAAGCCCGACTTCAAGAAGTACCCCAAACTACCATAACCGCAACAGTTTTCGACCATGGACAGGTTCAACATTACCGTAACCGGGCGCACACTGCACTTCAAACAGCCCGCCCGCACATCGCGGGGAGTATATACAACACGGCAGATATGGCTGGTGGAACTCACATCGCCCGACGTTCCGGGAGCCAAAGGCATCGGCGAGTGCGCCCCACTGCCCGACCTGAGCTGCGACGCCGTGCCGGACTACGAGAAGAAACTGCACGGTTTCTGCCACAAGTTCGCCCGCGAAGGACGCATAGACCGCAAGGCCATGCTCCCCTACCCGTCGATGCTCTTCGGCCTGGAGACCGCCTTGCTACAATTCAACAACGAGAAAAAGATGCTGGAACGGGGCGTTGAGCCAGACGACAAGGCCGTGCCGCAGATATTCAGCACCCCGTTCAGCCGCGGCAAGGAGGGCATACCGACCAACGGACTGGTGTGGATGGGCGACAAAAAGGAAATGAACAGCCGCACGGAAGACAAACTTGTGGCCGGTTTCAGGTGCATCAAACTGAAGATAGGCGCCATTGACTTCATGGAAGAGCTGTCCCTGATCAAGGAAATACGCAACTGCTTCTCAAGCAACACCGTGGAACTGCGCGTAGATGCCAACGGTGCGTTCTCGTGCGACGAGGCTTCATACAAGCTGGAGCTGCTCTCCCTGTACAACATCCACTCCATCGAGCAGCCCATAAAGCCCGGCCAGTGGGAAGAAATGGCACGCCTGTGCCGCAATTCCCCGCTCCCCGTCGCACTCGACGAGGAACTTATCGGCATCAACGAGCGCAGAAAGAAGAAGCAGATGCTCGACACGATAATGCCGGCCTACCTCGTTCTGAAGCCCACACTGCACGGCGGGATGCAGGGAGTGGCCGAATGGGTGAAGCTGGCCGACGAGAGAGGCATCGGAACATGGATAACGAGCGCGCTCGAAAGCAACGTCGGACTGAACGCAACGGCACAGTTGGCCGCCCATCTCTACGGCCGAGCCATCAAAATGCCGCAAGGTCTCGGCACAGGCCAGCTCTTTACCGACAACATTCCCCTGCCCCTTGAGATGAGAGGCGCAAGGCTGTGGGCGAAAAGCCCGGAGGAAAAGGAGTGAAAGCGCACAATATGGCAGTTCCTGAAGCAGACTTCGCAGTGGGGAACTGCCCAAACAGACCTTTAGAACCGACCGTGTATGGTTAGAAAAGCCACAAACCAACTGCTTCAGAAAGCCAAGAAATCAAAGAGCGACGAGTTCTTTACGCAGCTTTGCGACATAGAGCGGGAGCTGCAATACTACCAGAAATGCTTTGAAAGGCAAACGGTTTATTGCAACTGCGACAACCCTTACACGAGCAATTTCTTCCGCTTTTTCGTAAAAAACTTCCATGTACTTGGGCTGAAAAAGGTCATTGCCTCATGCTATGTGCCCGACTCCAATGATCTGTTCAGGCAGGAAAAGCCGCGAAAAGGCTTCTACTGCGAATACAACGGCAAAGGAAGCATGGACGAAATCGAGGTAAAACAATTCAGAGGCGACGGGGATTTCAGGGGAAAGGAGTCCGTTGCGCTGCTGAAACAGGCGGACATCGTGGTCACAAATCCGCCGTTTTCACTGTTCAGGGAGTTCGTTGCGCAACTGGTACAATACGACAAACGCTTCCTTATCATAGGGAATGTCAACGCCATCACCTACAAAGAGATATTTGAACTGATACAACGGGACAAGGCATGGCTTGGGGTTAACCTCGGAAGAGGCATCTCCGGCTTCATCGTACCCGAACACTATGAACTCTACGGCACGGAAGTTAAAGTGAACGAATACGGCCAAAACATCATCGCAACGAACGGTTGTCTGTGGCTAACCAACCTTGAAAACGCCCTAAGACACGAGGATATAGACCTAAAAAAGACCTACAAAGACAATGAAGACCAATACCCTTCATACGACAACTGTGCGGGTATCAACGTAAACAAGACCCAAGACATACCCAAAGACTACCAAGGTCTGATGGGCGTACCCATCACTTTCCTGCACAAATACAACCCTTCACAGTTTGAAATCGTAAGGTTCAGGAAGGGCGACGACGGCAAAGACCTGCGGATAAACGGGAAGTGTCCCTACTTCAGGATACTGATAAGGAACAGAAAGACAGGCAGTATGCACAAGGCGTGAGCCGGGTGAACGCACGATTTCTGCGTGTTTGAGGATTTCATCCCAACCCTTACCATACGCCTTGCGCACCTTTCCCATACATTAAAGCAATGGTACAGAACAACCAATCGTCAAGACTGACGGCACAACACAAAGAGAGCCACGGCGCAGTAGGCATCTTCGGAACAGAAGCCAAGCTGCATGACATGACTGTAAGCGGGGTTTCCCGTCTCGTAGCCAACCGTTTAGAAGCGGAATATCCACGGTTGACGTTCCGCCACAGAGCAAGTATCGAAAAGAAAGAGATAAACGAAGCGTTGCAAAAGGTTGACCCGGCATTGGGAAAAACGCTCTTTGTAGAGAACGCAAGCATCATTCCCGACGGAGGACTCGTTGAAGTAAAGGACGACAATGGCCGCTGGAGGGTAGTATTGGTAACAGAAGCAAAGCACCAAGGCAAGGATATTGAGAACATAAGGAAAGGTATATTGGTAGGAAAGGACAAAGACCAAGACCTTATGGCGGCGGGTAACGCCATTGAACGCTCCCACAAGAACATCTCGGAGATTGCCAATTTCATGCTGGCAGAGTCACATTTCCCCTACATCCTGTTCCTTGAAGGCTCCAACTTCCTGACTGAGACAGTCAAAGTGGCACGGCCTGACGGAAGAGTAGTCACTTTGGAATACAACACCGGCATGCTGAACAGGCTGGACAGGCTGACTGCCGCCAATTTCGGTATGCCTGTCAACACCAATCTGTGCAAGAACCGGTTTGTAAGGCATGGCGACAAGACCATAATGCTGCAAGCCGCATCCAGTTACACGCAGGGAAACGGCGGGAAATGGGACAAGTGCGAGATGTTCAACATAATGCTTGAGGTGGCAAAGACTTCGCTCCAAGTGCTCGGAAGCGACCTTTTCAACCAAATAACATCCCATTAGACCACATTATACAACCAGACCGGCGGTTCCTGACGCTGGCTTTGCAGCAGGGAATGGCCGGGTAAATATACGAAAGCACACGCATGACGATAGAGGAGTTCAGGGATGAATGGCGCAACCCGTCGCCTTTGATGCTTGTACACACCAGCGGCTCTACGGGAAAGCCCAAGCCGCTGTGGGTGGAGAAGCGGCGTATGGAGGCTTCGGCGCGCATTACCTGCAGCTTTCTCGGCCTGAAACGGGGCGACACCGCACTGCTTTGCATGCCGCTCGACTACATTGCCGGCAAGATGATGGCCGTCAGAGCCGAGGTATGCGGCCTCCGGCTGGTGACAGTGCCCCCCTCTTCGCACCCTATGGCCGCTCTTGACGAGGCCCCGGCGTTCGCTGCAATGGTGCCGATGCAGGTGTTTGAGAGCCTTAAAGTGGAGCGTGAGCGCAGACTACTGCGCCAGATAAGCCACTTGATTATCGGTGGAGGTGCAATAGACGAGGCGTTGGCCGAAGAACTGCGCACGTTTCCCAATGCGGTGTGGAGCACCTACGGCATGACGGAAACCCTTTCGCACATAGCCATGCGGCGGCTGAACGGGCGGGAAGCGAGCGAATGGTATGAGCCGATGGCCGGTGTGGAGGTGTGGGTCAACGGGACGGGATGCCTTACCGTCAGTGCGCCGGACGTGTGCGCCACGGTTCTGGCCACCAACGACCGTGCTGTCATGGCGGAAGACGGCCGCCGCTTCCGCATCACCGGGCGCATGGACAACGTGATATGCAGCGGCGGCATAAAGATACAGGCCGAAGAGGTGGAGCAAAGGCTAAGGCCGCACATCAAAACCGCTTTTGCCATAACCAAAACCACCGACGAAAAGCTGGGCGAAGCCGTGGTGCTGATAGCCGAAAACGCAAAGGACATGAACTCCATACGCACCATTTGCCGAGACGAACTGCCGCACTACTGGCAGCCGCGCCACTATCTTTCTACAGAAAAACTGCCGCTTACCGGCACTGGGAAGCCGGCCAGACAACAAACTGAACGCTTGGCGCAAGCCTTGTTGGGCAACACTAAGCGTTAATATCCAAACCACATCATGCCAATAATAGAAATAGACTCGCTGACGCACCGGGGCATAGAGGTGTTCAGTTCGTTGACCGAAGCACAACTGCGCAACCGTATAGACCCGGAGAAGGGCGTCTTCATAGCCGAAAGCCCCAAGGTCATACGTGTTGCTATGGACTCCGGGTGCGAGCCTCTGGCCCTGTTGTGTGAGCGGAGGCACATCACGGGCGACGCAGCCGACATCATTGCGCGCTGCAAGGACATCCCCGTATATACAGGAAGCCGGGAACTGCTCGCCAGTCTGACCGGCTACACCCTGACACGCGGCGTGCTGTGCGCCATGCGCCGCCCCGTGGTGCCCACAGTGGGCGAAGTGTGCCGCAGCGCAAGGCGTGTTGTGGTGATAGACAACGTGGTTGACACTACCAATATCGGTGCCATATTCCGCTCGGCGGCCGCTCTGGGCATCGACGGCGTGCTGCTCACGACCACCTCGTGCGACCCTTTGAACCGCAGGGCGGTGAGAGTGTCCATGGGAACGGTGTTTCTCGTGCCGTGGACTTGGCTGGACAGCCCCGTGGAGACGCTCAAGGAGCTTGGTTTCAAGACGGTTGCCATGGCTCTAAGCGACAATTCCGTACCGCTGGACGACCCTGCGCTCAACGCCGAGCGGCGGCTGGCCATCATCATGGGCACCGAGGGCGACGGCCTGCCGCACGAGGTGATTGCGCAGACCGACTATGTGGTGCGCATACCCATGGCACACGGGGTGGATTCCCTCAACGTTGCGGCCGCCGCAGCCGTGGCTTTCTGGCAGCTGAGGGGTTGGTAAGCACCGGGAAACGCGCCGCTTTTACGGTGCGCCACGGCGGTTTGCGAGAACAACCCGGAAAACTGTAAGCGAAACCACACCGTTTGCTTACATTCTCTCCCACAGAAAACATTTCAAAACGATATTGTAAGCGGAAACAACCGTTATGGTTTCGGACTGAAAACGGCCTCTCTACGACCGTAAGGAGGCCGTTTACGACCCGTAAACAGCCTCTTTGTTTCCGTAAGTGCCACGGTTATTTTCGTAAAGGTGCCATTTACGACCCGTAAACGTCACCTTTACCGGCACAGCCGCACGGTTTTTTGCCACAACATCGCCCACGTTTGTAATAAAACGGCGAACTTTGCGTTAAGATATAGTAATGGCATCAACAAAGACCAGACACTTCATACTGACCATAGCGGCTCTTCTGGCCGGCGTAACGGCCGCGGCGCAGAGCTTTACCCTCACGGGACGGGTGGTGGACGAGGCTAACAGCCCCATCGAACTGGCCACTGTGTCGTGCCTGGAGCAGGGAAAGGTGACGGCAACCAACCTCAAGGGCGAGTTCACCCTGACCCTTGCGTCGAGGGACAGCGTGGTCGTGAAGTTCTCAATGATAGGCTACAACGCCCGCAAGAGGGTGTTCCGCAATCCCAAGGGCAAACTCCACGTGGAGATGTCGCTGCCTTCGATGGCGGCACTCGGCGAGGTGGTGGTCACAGAGCGGCGGCGGCAGACCACAGGGACGCAGAAGCTCGACATAAAGGACGCGAAAGGCTCTCCCACGGCATCGGGTAACGCTGTGGAAGACCTTATCCAGCAACAGGCGGGAGTGTCGTCGCACAACGAACTGTCGTCGCAGTACAACGTCAGGGGCGGCAGTTTCGACGAAAATTCCGTATATATAAACAACGTGGAGATGTACCGTCCGCTGCTCATACGCAGCGGACAGCAGGAGGGACTCAGCGTGATAAACCCCGATATGGTGGAGTCTGTGGCCTTCTCCACGGGCGGTTTCGAGGCAAAATACGGCGACAAGATGTCGTCGGCGCTCGACATAACCTACCGCAAGCCGCAGAAAGCCGAGGGAAACCTCCAGGCTTCGCTGCTCGGAGCATCGGCCTACGTGGGTTTGGGCGGCAAGAAATTCTCCATGAGCCACGGGTTGCGGTACAAAACCACGCGCAACCTGCTCGGCACGCTTGACACCAAGGGCGAATACGACCCGCGTTTCCTCGACTATCAGACCTACATAAGCTACTCGCCCAACCCGCGCTGGACGATGGACTTCATCGGTAACGTGTCGGAAAGCCGCTACAACTTTACGCCAACCGACCGGGAAACGTCGTTCGGAACGATGGAAAACGTCAAGTCATTCAAGGTCTATTTCGACGGAAAGGAGCAAGACCTGTTCAGAACCCTGTCCGGCACGTTCGCCATATCAAGACTTTTCGGTGCCAACACAAAGCTCTCGCTGCTCGCATCGGCCTTCTACACCAAGGAACAGGAAACCTACGACATACTGGGGCAGTACTGGCTCGACGACACCCAAAAGGACGTGAACCTCGGAGTGGGCACCTACATGGAGCACGCAAGGAACTACCTCACGGCAAGGGTGCAGAGCTTCAAGCTGATGCTCAACCACAGGACAAAGAGACACGACATCGAGGGCGGACTGACCTACAAGACAGAGCACATAAGCGAAAGCTCCAGAGAGTACGAAATGCGCGATTCGAGCGGCTACTCCCTGCCCCACTCCGCCGACAGGCTCGACCTGATATACTCGCTAAGGTCAGACAACACCCTCGACAGCCACCGTCTTGAGGGCTATGTGCAGGACACCTACCGCTTCAGCAGCGGCGTTGAGGGCGGCAACCACTTCACTCTCAACTACGGAGTGCGCTTCAGCCACTGGTCGTTCAACAAGGAAACAACCGTATCCCCACGCCTTTCGCTGGCCGTAATACCCGCCTTCAACCAGGACATGACGTTCCGGCTGGCCACAGGACTGTACTATCAGGCGCCTTTCTACAAGGAACTTCGCGACACAGTGGCCAAAAACGGTACGACAGTGGCCATGCTGAACAGCAAAATCAAGAGCCAGAGGTCAATACACTTCGTTGCCGCGTTCGACTACCGCTTCAAAATCAAGGAGAGACCGTACAGGTTCACCGCCGAAACCTACTACAAGGCACTGCACAACCTCGTGCCCTACAACGTAAATAACGTGAAGATAACATACTACGGCGGCAACCTTTGCGACGGTTACGCGGCCGGTCTCGACCTGAAACTCTACGGCGAGTTTGTGCCGGGCACCGACTCCTGGGTGACATTCTCGCTGATGAGCACCCAACAGAAGATGAACGGGCAGTGGATACCCATGCCCACAGACCAGCGGTATGCCGTCAACCTGCATTTCACCGACTACTTCCCCGGCACAGAGCGGTGGAAGATGACCCTCAGGCTGGCCTTTGCCGACGGCCTGCCGTTCGGTCCGCCCCACAAAGGCATAGAGACGCAGAACTTCAGGGCACCGGCCTACAAGCGCGCCGACATCGGTCTGGCCTACAAAGCCTACGACAACGACGACCGAAAGCGCAAGAGCTTCTGTAAGAACATCTGGATCGGCGTGGACTGTCTCAACCTCTTCGGCATAAGCAACGTCAACTCCTACTACTGGGTAACGGACGTTACCAACCAGCAATACGCCGTGCCGAACTACCTGACAGGGCGGCAGATAAACGGCAAGGTGGCCATAGAGTTCTAAAGAGGCTTAACAATATTTTTCCCCGTCCGGCATATCCATGTCATAATTATATGCTACCTTTGCACAGGTTGCCCGTTTGGGGCTGCAAAAGGACTATAACCATTAAAAAACATCAAGATATTATGAGGATTTCTCACATTGAACATCTCGGTATAGCGGTTCAAAGCATTGAAGAATCGCTCCCGTTTTTTGAGCAAGTCTTGGGACTTAAGTGCTATAACATCGAGGAAGTGGCCGACCAAAAGGTCAAGACAGCCTTCCTGAAGTGCGGAGAGGTGAAGCTGGAACTGCTCGAACCGACATCGCCGGACAGCACCATACAGAAGTGGCTCGACAAAGGCAACCACGGAGTTCACCACGTTGCGTTCTGCATAGAGGACGGTGTGGCCAACGCTCTGGCCGAGTGCGACGGCAAAGGCATACGCCTCATAGACAAAGCCCCGCGCAAGGGAGCCGAAAACCTGAACATCGCCTTCCTGCATCCCAAATCGACAGTGGGCATACTCACCGAGTTGTGTGAGCACTAAGCTATATAATAAGGTATATACAAAGCATCCATAATACATATAAATATATGAGCAAGCAACTGGAAAAAATCAAGCAACTTATTGAAAAGCGTGAAGAGGCCCGCATAGGCGGAGGAGAAAAAGCCATAGAGAAGCAGCATGCACGCGGCAAATACACCGCCCGCGAACGTATAGACATGCTTCTCGATGAAGGAAGCTTTGAGGAATACGATATGTTCAAGCTGCACCGCTGCACCAACTTCGGCATGGAGAAGAAGCAATACCTCGGTGACGGTGTGGTAGCCGGCTCTGGAACGATTGACGGTCGCCTCGTTTTCATCTTCGCACAGGACTTTACCGTCAACGGAGGTTCGCTTTCGGAGACAATGGCGCAGAAGATATGCAAGGTAATGGATATGGCCATGAAGATGGGAGCGCCGGTTATCGGCATCAACGACTCGGGCGGCGCGCGCATCCAGGAGGGTATCTGTGCCTTGGCCGGCTACGGAGAGATTTTTGAGCGCAACATTCTCGCCTCAGGTGTGGTTCCCCAGATAAGCGGAATATTCGGTCCTTGCGCCGGAGGTGCCGTTTACTCGCCGGCACTGACCGACTTCACTATAATGATGGAGAACACTTCGTACATGTTCCTGACCGGTCCCAAGGTTGTGAAGACCGTTACCGGCGAGGATATTGACCAGGAACACCTCGGAGGTGCCAGCGTACACTCCACCAAGAGCGGAGTTACGCACTTTACGGCAGCCACCGAAGAGGAGGCAATGGAACTGATAAAGTCACTGCTGGGCTACATACCATCCAACAACATGGAGACTGCGCCCCACAAAGAGTGCAACGACCCGATTGACAGGATGGATGACACTCTGAATGAGATAATTCCGGAGAACCCCAACGAGGCATACGACATGTATAAAGTGATTGGTGCCATCGTGGATGACGGCGAGTTCCTCGAAGTGCAGCCCAAGTTTGCAAAGAACATCATCGTGGGTTTTGCCCGCTTCAACGGCCAGAGCGTGGGCATAGTGGCCAACCAGCCGTCTTGCTACGCCGGTGTTCTTGATGTCAACGCAAGCCGTAAGGGAGCGCGCTTCGTGCGTTTCTGCGACGCGTTCAACATACCTATCGTGTCTCTCGTTGACGTTCCCGGCTTCTTACCCGGCACAGGACAGGAGTACAACGCCGTCATCCTGCACGGAGCCAAGCTGCTTTACGCCTACGGAGAGGCCACTGTGCCAAAGATAACGGTCACTCTGCGCAAGAGCTACGGCGGAAGCCACATCGTAATGGGCTGCAAACAGCTCCGCGCCGACCTCAATTACGCATGGCCGTCGGCCGAGATAGCTGTGATGGGAGCGTCGGGTGCCGTTGCCGTGTTGTGCGCCAAGGAGGCAAAAGCCAAGAAGGAAGCTGGCGAAAACGTACAGGAGTTCCTCGCTGAAAAGGAGGATGAGTACACGGAAATGTTCGCCAATCCGTACCAGGCAGCCAAGTACGGCTACATCGATGACGTGATTGAGCCTCGCAACACCCGTTTCCGCATCTGCCGCGCACTGGCTCAGCTCGCTACAAAGCGCGAGAGTCTGCCCGCAAAGAAGCACGGAAACATCCCCATGTAGCATTTTCAACCAACCCAAAGCCGGCGGAGAGGATTGCGAAAGAGCCTTTCCGCCGGCAAAAACAAACGCTGGAAGCATGAAAAGAGACAATGAAGTTTTCGCAGCGATAGCACTTGCGCTGCACGAGTACAAGGGAAACAACGTGCATGACAAGGAGTCAGGGAAGATAACCATTGTGGAACATCCTACCGAATGGAACGGACACGCCCTGACAATGACCGCCCAACCATAAAAAAGAAGTGAGATGAAAGAGTACAAATACACAATCAACGGCAACAAGTATGACGTTGCCATAGGCGAAATAGCCGACAACACGGCGACAGTGACCGTGAACGGCGAGACATACAAGGTGGAAATGGAGCCGGAACCCAAGGTTGAGAAGCCGAAAGTGAAGGTGAAACCTGCGGCAGCACAGCCCGTTGCAGCAGCGGACAACGCCTCTTCCGCCTCGAAAGTGAACGCCCAGAATGCCGTAAAGGCGCCTCTTCCCGGCGTAATCACCGAGATTAAGGTGGCCGTAGGCGACGATGTGAAGGCTGGAGACACCGTTGTGGTGCTCGAAGCCATGAAGATGGCGAACAATCTCGATGCGGAAAAGGCCGGCAAAGTGACCGCTATCTGCGTGCAAGCCGGCCAGAGCGTGATGGAAGGTGACGCTCTTGTGGTGATTGAATAGGCAAGATGTCCGGGCAAACTCCGGCACATAAGCAATAAACAGTGGCCGGTTAGTCTAACCGACTCCGGCACATACACAATAAGGGGAGACCGTTTGGCCTCCCTTTATTGTTTGTTTTCCTTTAGTGTGCATACCTTTTCCATTTCGTATGCCAACAGTTTTCCTTCCGTATTCCTTACGTTTTACTTTCGCACTCCCGCAGTTTTCCTTTTGTACATCCTGCATTTCCTATTCGTATGGCTGCCAGTTTACGTCCGCATCCCATACTTTCTGATTTCGTACTTCTACAGTTTGTTGCCCTCTTTGGGGAACACTACGGTAGGCTTGTACGCCTTTGCTTCCTCAAAGTCCATGAGTGCGTATGCGATAACGATGCACACGTCGCCCACCTGTACCTTCCTTGCGGCCGCACCGTTGAGGCATACGCATCCTGAACCGCGCGTTCCTTTTATTATATACGTCTCGAAACGCTCGCCGTTGTTGTTGTTTACGATCTGTACCTTCTCGCCTGCTATCAGTCCGGCGGCATCCATCAGGTCCTCGTCGATGGTGATGCTGCCCATATAGTTCAGGTTTGCCTCGGTCACAGTGACGCAATGCAGCTTCGATTTCAGCACTTCTATCATCATAACCCCTTGTATTTTATGTGGTCAATCAGCCTTATCGGAGTCTTGCCGCAGTAAACTGTTATGCAGCCGACAACGTATTCCGAGTCGTCCCAAGCCGTGATGTCCTGCAAGGTGTTGCCGTCCACGATGGAGAAGTACTCCACTTCGAGTCCGTCAACGGCGTTGATGTCGCCGACAACCTTGTCGTGAGTCTCGCCAACCGTGTGGTTCTTAGAGTATTCCACGCTGTCCTTCAGTGCCTTATAGATGGCCGGGGCTATGCTGCGCTCGTCCTTTGAGAGCAGGGCGTTGCGGCTTGAACGCGCCAAACCGTCGGCATCGCGCACTATGGGGCACTCCACTATGTCAACACCCACGCCGATATACTTGACAAGTGCCTTGACCACGGCTATCTGCTGCCAGTCTTTCTCGCCGAAATAGGCTCTTTGCGGGCGCACTATGTAGAACAGACGGCTGACAACCTGGCACACGCCGTTGAAATGGCCGGGGCGGTGGGCGCCCTCCATCACGGTTGTTATGGGCGGAAAGTCAAACTGGCGGCGGTCGGGCGTGGGATACATCTCCTCAACCGACGGAGCCAGCACATAGTCTGCCCCACATTCCTCCAGCAAACGGCAGTCTGCCTCAAGGTCGCGGGGGTAGTTCTTCAGGTCGTTCTTGTCGTTGAACTGTGTCGGATTGACGAATACGGAGACAACAGTGACATCGTTGTCGCCGACACTCCTGCGCACAAGCGAAGCATGTCCCTCATGCAGGGCACCCATAGTGGGCACAAGCCCTACCGTCCTGCCCTCCTTGCGCACCTCGAACAGCCTGTTCTGAAGAGCGACTATACTGTTAAACACTTCCATTTTATCGTGTATCTATATGTAACCAATCCAAAATTCGGGTGCAAAATAACAACTTTTTCGCCAAACACGGCAACAAACGCCATGGAAATATGGGATATACCGGCAAAAAGTTCCGAAACGGGAGCGGCAGAGCCACCGCCGGCACAGCCTGTCTGCACGTTTCGACAGGCATACCGCAGCCGCTGGATTGCAACAACCCGACCACTTGCGCACCGTAAATGCGGCATTTACGGGTGCTAAATGGGGCATTTACGACCCGTAAACGTGCCGTTTACGATACGCAAACGGCACGTTTGTGAAACCAACTGGCCGTCAGAGAGTTGCAAAACAGGAAATTTGGCCGTAAAAAGGAGGTGATTTTGCCGCAGGAAACGGAAAGTTTCGACATAAGAAACGAGGAGTTTGATTGCAAAAAGCAGGTGATTTGACCGCAGAAGACGGAAAATTTGACAGCAAGAAACGGAAAGTTCGGACACAGGAAACGGCTCTTCCGTTAATGCACAGATGCCGCACTTTGCAGCAGAATGAAGCACTTGGCGGAGACAGCAGCGGGCATAGCCTCGAAGA
>CAVHML010000029.1:15147-17069 GCA_963636905.1 bacterium | reverse complement strand
CCGTCAATGATGTATATGCCGCGCGGAAGGCGGTCGATGGCGCTCTTGTCGCTGCTGTCCGATGCCTTCACACCGTGGATTGTGTATATGCCTTTGGCGGTGTTTCCGCTGGCCGGAGCCGCTGTTTTCGCGGTGGCGATGGCGGTCTCGTCGCCGCTGTCTGCCGTGCCTGTGAGCACAACGCTGGCAGTGTCGATGGGCTGGAGCTGCTGTATGCAGTCGTCAGCAGTGCGGTAGGCGGTCAGTTCCACGGCATAGCTGTGACCTTTTTGCAGCAGTATCGTATCGCCAAGAGTCAAGCTGAACGTGCCGTCGCCGTTGTTGGTCATAGCCTCTTGCTTGTTTACAATAGCCTCAGCGGCTTTCTTTGCGTTGAGGTCGCTTATCTGACAGAGCATATAGCCTATCTTGTCGCCCATATTCGTGCTGACGCTCACCTCATCTCCTGCGTTAAGCAAAGCCAACTCCGTAGTTTCGGGCTTGAGGAGCGTGGGCTTGAGGATGTTATAGCGGGCGGTGATGTCGCGCTGTTGGCCGTCGGTGAACTGCAGACCGTCCAGTGACACGAGCACAGCCGTCCCTTTGCGCGCCTCGTCCGGCACGGGTATGGTGAGCGCATACTCGTCTTCGTTCTCCTTAGTCTCGGTTATTTCGCTGTTCTTCACCACAACGTTCTTGCGCACACCGTCCACTGTATAGGCGAAATTCACACCGTTGTAGAGCAGAGCCGACTTGCCGGCAATCCACAACTCGATGGTTTCGGCCGACGAAATGTCGGAGCCTGACTTGGGAGTGAACTCCGTGACCACCTCCTTTGCCACGTTTTCGTAGGTCAGGGACTGCTGGTAGGAACCGTAGGAAGACTGTCCTTCGGCGTAGCACGGCTGGCCGTTGACGTCCTTTATGCCTGATATGCGCAGGAATATAGAGGTATAGGACGTGGGACTTGACGAGTTGGGCAGCATGGACTTGGGAGTTCTGATCTTGCCGGTAAGGTCAACGGAGAGCGTGTTGCCGCTTATGGTCACGGGAAGCGTCTCCTTGTAGTACTCGTTGTCGTCCTCGATGTTGCCGAAACTGATGGTTGCAGTGGCTCCGGCAGCGAGTTGGCTGTTGTAGGTCAGCGAGACGATGCCCTTGGAGTCGCCCTTCGGCCAATAGGACAGGAAGGTTTCGGGCACTGACTTGCTGTCCAGCGTGGTGGGCATCTCGGGGATATAGTACTCAAGCGACAGCGTTCCGTCCTCGCCAAACCGCTGTTCGCTGTTGAGAGCCGAACAGATGTCGCTGATAACCACCGTCAGCTTGTCGCCAGCCTTTACGTCTCTGGCCTTCATCCACTCGAATATCTTGGTCTTAATGCTGTATGAGGTGTAGCCGTTGCGCGACACGCCGGTGATGGACGCAACGTTTTCGCCCGACGAAATGACCGCCGGGCCGGTGCTGACCGCCTTGTTGAACTGCACGGAGAGCGGCAGTGTGTTGGTTATGTCGATGACACTGCCCGGCGAAGGCGACACTTCGAGGGTGTCAATCTTGTCGTCTGCACCGTTCATAGTGGCGCGAAACTGTTGCGTAGCGTTGAGGCTGAAAGCGTTGAAGTAGTAGGTTTCACCGGCCAGAACGTTCATTTCGATGGCACCAGAGGCGTATGTGTAGTTGGCAGACTGCTCGGTAAAGGTGCTGTCAGTACACGGTCTCGGCACGTCGTTGCCGGTACTTTTAATCTTAAGAACACCCGTTTGCGGTGCGTCGAACGAGTAATACGAGTTGCCGAACGGTATTGTATAGTCTGTATCCAGTTCTATCTTGACTATTGTCTTGGCCTCATCGTCGGCGCCAATGGCCGGGACGGCGAGCGCCAAGGCCATTGCGAACAGGACGAACCTGAACCATTGGCCGCGTCTTACGGTTGTCTTCAT
>CAVHML010000029.1:10287-15022 GCA_963636905.1 bacterium | reverse complement strand
GTGGCGAGGCTCACCGTGCCGTTGCCATTGGCAGAGCTTAGCCTTACGCCGGCCAGAGAGTAGAGAGAGAGTGACAGGTTGCCGCTTCCCGTGGCTTCGATATAACCGTCACGCATAGAAATCCGGCACTTTCCTTCATCGGAAGCTATGGCTTCGGTTATGCCGGCGGGGTCGCTGCTGAACTTAACCGATATGGCGTTCACCACCTTGCCTGTGTTGTCGTCGATCAGCACCGCAATGGCCTTGCAGGAAGCCAGCGAGTAGATGTTCTCAGGCAGTGCAAGTCCGGTTATGTCGGCACTGTATTCCTGTCCTGCCACGAGCGTTTGCGGGAAGAAACCGCCCACACCGTTGTAGTCACTGCTGTTGCTGTAGGTCTGTCTGGCCACGTCGTCGTGCGTAACATACGAGGCTATGGCCTGTCCATACTTGCCTCCGAGTCCCCACTCACCGAGATTCTGGTCGGCAACGCTTGAGAAGATGTTCTGCTGGTAGGAGATTATACCGTCTTCCACCACGGTTATGAACACGTTGAGGTTCTGGTTCTTTGCATTAATGGCCGGTTTCATGGTCAGCGGCAGGTCGAATGTGCCGTCTGTCAGGTTCACTTTAATGGTGGCATCAAGCTCCACATCGGCCGGAATGTTCATCTCTGCACTCACGTAGTCGGCCCACAGGTTGTAGCCGTTGCTGTATGTGTAGTCGAGAGTGGCGGCATCCTTCACCATGGGGAAGCTGATTATGCCGCTCCGGTTGACTATTCCCGACGGTGCGGCCGACAGTCCGAGGGCGGAAGAGTAGCCGCTGAGTCCCGAACCAAGCTGGTCGCCAGTATAGGTGTGTATAGACACGGGGATGAAGAGGTCGCCGTAAGTAGCGCGGAGTCGTTCGATTGCGAGTATTCCGAGGGGACAATTCGAGCACGTAACGCCCGTCATTTCCTCAAGCAGCACGCGCTTTGTGGGACGGAAGGTAAGGTTCTTCACGCTTGCCTTGGCCACATCCGAGTAGTCATCGAGCTGTACCTTGATGGTGAAGCTGTTGGTTTCGCCCAACGACAGCGGCAACGGCTTGGTGAATTTGAAGTCATATTTGCCGCCCTGTGCCAGAGAAAGGCCGTCTGAACCGACGGTTTCCAGTTCCTCACCGTCCTTTCCGCAGAGCGTAAGTCTCACGCTTCCGTAGGTTTTCTCCGGGTTGTTGGCCGTCAGTCTGCCGCTTATGGCTATGCTCTCCCTGTTCACTACCGACTCTTCGTTGGTGAGTGACAGTAGGTAAGGCACGTCCCGCTTGACGACAACGCTGTCAACAAACACCATACTCTGGTCGGTGTTGTCGTTGAGGAAGCCGATATATATCCGTTTCCCGGCGAACTGCGACAGGTCAACGGTGTAGTTGGTCCAGTCACCAGCCAGCAGCTCCTCGTCAGTGCCGGGACTAAGCAGCTCACTGAACACAGTTTTGCCCTCCGACTTCATCTTTGACATCGTTGAGTCGTTGAGATAGTTGAGGTTCTCCTCGTTTTCCCACACAACAATCTTAAGGCTGTCTTTGCGGGACTTCTTGTAGCTCTGTGCAAGGAAGGTCATCTTGCATCCGTTGTCGGGTATTTCCAACTGCGGAATGACCATCCAGTCATCGCTCTTGCCGGCAGGTGAGTACATTGAATGGGAGGCTGCGCAATAGTCAGTGGAGCTGTCGTCGTCGCGAAGCGAGAAGTTCCAGGGCTGATTGTCCTTGTCGAAGGAGTATGTCTCCTGCAGTTCCGTGACGGGAGTGTTGTGGTCGCCCTCGTATCTCAGCCAAGTGCTGAGCGATTGTGACACGTTGTCGAAGTTGTCGCTGAAGAGTATTGCATCGTCATTGGACAGTTGGCGCACGTAGGTGCCCTTGTATGTCAGGCTGATTGCCTCGTTGGCTCCGCTGCCGGTAATGTCTGTCACCGCTCCGGCGTTGATTGTCACCTTGTATTCCAGTCCGTCGTAGAGGTATTGGGTTGCTGTGGGATATACGGCCACCTTGTTTCCGCCAGCCAGAACGCTGAGTTTGGCCACCGTTGTGCCGTCTTCAACCCTCACGAGCGAACCTGATGCGGAGTCGGTCTTGGCCACTTCTGCGTCGAAAGTGATGATTATCGGGCTGTTGCCGTTGTCTATCTTGGCTATTTCCGCGCCGTCTTCAGGCGAAATGGCTGTGGGTTTCACCGGCACATCGGCGCGTCCGGTGTAGCCAACGGTTATGGCGGCATTGGTCTTCGTATTGTCTCCATCTACACACACGCTGCCCTGCGGTATCTCTACGGTGTATTTCTCGCCGGCATTGAGCGTGGTTGTGCGGAAGCGGATGCTCAGTGTGCGGTTGTCAGTGCTGCTTATGGAAAAGCCGCTCGACGTTCTGACCTCGTTGCCTTGGCTGTCCCTGAGCACTGCGCTGCCGCTTGCGCCCAACACCTTGATGGGTCGCTCGAAGCGCACGGCTATTGTGCTCAGCTTAGTGAACGCAGTACCGTCGGCAGGGGTTATGCTGTAGCTGCCAAGCAGGTTGATTTCGGAACAAAGAGCGTCGGGAACGTCGGGCAGGGTGAGCACATAGCTGCTGCCACTGGCATCCACCATGGAGCAGACAGTCTTTCCATCACCGCTAACCGACAGGGGTGAGCCGGTGTTCTCATACTTTGTCTTGTTGTAGAAGTCCACTCCGTACTTCTGTTCCAGTATCATGCTTATTGGATACCAGAAGCCATGGTAGCGCACAGACCACTCCCGCACAGGATTACCCGACGGTGTGGCACCGAAGACCGTACCGTTGTCGGCCACCGCCAAGGCCGTATAGCCCTGGTCTTCGTTGGCATCATAGAGCGTAAACGTTCCTGTTTCCACCTCGTACAGTCCCGCTACCTCATACTCAGACAGCACGTCGCTGCCCGCAGTTTCCTTGACCATGTAGGCCGTAACGCCCACATACCTGCCGTTAGGACTCATCACAGGGTCCTGGACGAAGTACATGCCCTCCACATCCGGCACCCACTCTTCCGTGTCGCTTGGGGTAAAACCTATGAAACGGTAGGTTGCCGCCTGGCGGTCATAGACATAGATGCAGATACCCGTAGGGGAAACGTAGCTGTAAGACATGTATCCCACTATATAACGGCCGTCTGCCGATATGTCTGTGAAGCGTTGCTGGTGCATATCCGTGTGGGTCATGTCCAGCACGGGCAGGTTTGCCAGTGTCATAACGGTGTCTGCCGCCAAGTCCCACATCGTTGCGTATTCTATATAGTTGTCGGTTGCGCTGTAGCAAGAGCCTACTGCATACTTGCCGTCGGGCGTTACTGCATACACCAATCCGCCGCTCTTGCCGCTTGGCACGGGCAGTGCCGTCCATGTGCCGGCGGCTTTGCTCCAGTAGGCCGGCGCTCCCTTGTAGGCACCCACCACTATGGTGCCGTCGTTGGTCACGTCCTGCACGTCGCAAGCGCCGTCGCGCGTTACCTCAGCGGCGGTCTGCAACTCTGTGTATGCCTCTGTCTCGGTGTTAACCAGCTTTGCATTGCCGCTGTTGCGCGTCTCTGTGTATGCGGCCTGTGCCACTGCCCACTTGCCGTTGTCCGACAATCTGGTGGCAATGGCATTGTCTGAGTATGCAAATTTGTGGATTACGGGTTGCGAGTCTGCGCCTGTCTGCGCCTGAACTGCCGCTGTAGCTATGGCGACAGCCGCAAATAGTGTTGAAAACAATCTTTTCATCTTATGTCATTTTCCCGGTTTCCGGGCGGAAGGGGCTGCCTTTTCGGGCGAAACCCCTGCTGCCGGAACACCGCTTTGTTGAGTTTTCAGTAGTTTTTTTGGGCGTTATCTCACCACGATCTTCACCGTTTTGGAGCTTCCGCCAGCCGTTTTCACCTTTTTAATATACAGTCCCTTGCCTGGAATCGTTGTACTGCGTCCCTGCAAGTCGTAATATACGGTGCTTGTCACGGCTGTTTCTGCCTCTGCAGCGTCTATTCCCGTCGGGTCAGCGTTCACGTAGTTGACCGTAACCTTCGGGCCGTTGCCTATGAACGAGTAGGTCGGCACGGGTATTCCCTGCTCATTCGGTTGCTCACCCTCGTATTCATACTCCTTGATGGTGTATGTGACGGTGCAGGTGCCGTACTTGCCGTTGGTGAACCATTCGGCTCTCATATCCGAGACAGTGCCTTTCTTTTCTCCTTCAACCGCTCCAGACTCGTATGTGCCGGTTTTGACTTGGGTAATGCAGTTGCCGGGGAAGCAGATGGAATGCTCTGAACCGTCGGGAAGCTGCGAGATGACAGTCTCAATCTTCAGGTAAGCACTCGTATCCGACACATTTTTCACATACAGACCTGAATTTATATAGTCCTTGCCGAACGGGTCTGCCGTGATTTCTGTCCTTGTCAGCACTGCGCCGTCGGCCACTATGTTGCCTTCAGAGTCCTGGAAAACGAATGAGTTGGCTGTGGTTTGTGCGAACGAAGCCATGCTTGCCATGAGACAAATGGCCAAAGTAAAAGTCTTTCTCATAAATCCTTGTGTTGTTATGCTTGCCGTTAGTTTATTGTATGCCAGCGTTAGTTTTGGTCACCCTGCCGTCGGAGGGTAGTATTACTGCACAAATATGACAACAACGCCGTATTTGCGCGTGCAAAGTTACTGCTTTTACATTAATAAAGAGGTGATTAAGACAATTTTTAACCCACCGTGGCCATTGAAAA
>CAVHML010000029.1:4231-10228 GCA_963636905.1 bacterium | reverse complement strand
AACAGAAATGAAGCGACTACAGGGCGGAAGCGTGGCTTCCAGACCTTTCGGCGAGCACTTCGTCAATCTTGTCGGCCACACTTTCGGGGCTTATCAGGTGCATACAGGCCATGTCGCCGCGCCTGCAGGGTTTGCTACCGTATATGCTGCACGGGCGGCAAGGCAGGTCTGTTTGGAGGATGTCGGTCGGTTTCTGCCCCCAACCCATAAATCCGGCATACGGATGTGTGGCACCCCAGACACTTACCACGGGCGTTGCCGTGAGCGAAGCGAGGTGCATGTTGGCACTGTCCATCGAGAGCATCACGTCAAGGTGGCTCATCAGTATCAGTTCCTGGTGGAGTGTCTCCAAGTACTTGCCCACATAGGTGCAGCATTTCATCGCCTTGCACCATTCGGAGAATGTCTTTTCCTCGCTGTCGCCGCGCCCGAAGAGAAATAGGCGAGCCTTCGGATGGCGTTCGGAGAGCATTCGGAGCACCGCCTCCATCATCTCTTTCGGATAAATCTTGCCCTCATGGGCGGCGAAAGGGGCTATGCCAATCCACTCCACCCCACTCCTTTTGGGACCGAACACGGCCGGCAGTAGGTTGAGATTGCCGCCTTCAGCCGGAAAAAGGGAGCTGAAAGCCACCTTTACCGGATAGCCCAAACGCGCCAACACGTCGGCATAGTTGCTGAAAGATGTGGGTTGTTGCTGCAAAATGCGGTTGTCCGGGTCGGTCAACCGCCGCCTTCCCTCGCGGTGCTTGTCGATATGCTCCACGCGACAGCCGTTCATACTGAACCTCGCACGCAGGTATTTCGACCGCAAAACGTCGTGAAAGTCGGCAACGGCGGTGAAGTTCTTGGCCACAAGGCGACGATACAGGGCGTTCAAACCCTTCAGTCCACGGTACTCACGCTTGGTGTCAGCCTCCATAAAGTTGACGTTGGGAGCCAAATCCTCAAACAATGCGCGCGCAAAGCCACGGCTCAGCACCGTTATACGCACGTCGGGATATGCCTTGGCCAGCGAATAGACCACGGGGACTGCCATGGCTACGTCGCCAAAAGCGGAAAAACGCATTATGAGTATATGCTCCTTTTTCATGGAAAGAGGGTGTCGGCCTGTCGCAACTGCGTCACAGGCAACAGCAGGGCGGCTGCCCCGTTATTTGTTTCCGTAGAGTATCGGGTTGGTAGTGGGGTCGTTATACATCTTCATCTGGCGGTACACCTTCATGTACTTGCGCCCCTGGGCTATGTCATCGAGCAACTGGTCGATGGCAAGCGACAGGTCTTTCTGCTGTTCCAGCAGCACTCCCAGCTTGGCAGCGCACTTCTCGCGGTGCTCAGGGGTGGCTTCGGCGCGCTCAGCCTGTTCCTTCATGTGCCAAATCTTCAGGGCGAGTATCGACAGACGGTCAATTGCCCATGCGGGACTCTCGGTGTTGAGCCTCGCATCCGGCTGCGGCACCACCTCGGCATAGCGGGTTCTGAAGTATGTGTCTATCTCTTCCACAAGGTCGGTGCGGTCTTGGTTGCTGCGGTCTATGCGCCTTTTCAGTCCGAGAGCATTGTTTGGATCTATGTGGGGGTCGCGTATGATGTCTTCAAGATGCCACTGCACGGTGTCAATCCAGCACTTCACATACAGGCTGTTCTCTATTTCGCCTCTGTTATACGGGTTGTTTATAGGTGTATCCACGTTGTCGGTCATGTGATAGTCCCTTATTGCCTGACCGAAAATGTTGTTACAAAGTTCTGTAAATGACATCTTTTAGTTTGCTTACTATATTTCTTTGCAAAGCTAAACATTCTTTTCCGAATAGCCAACAAACCGACTCTTTTTCCAAATCTTTTCATCTTTTTTATCGCCAATTTATGTACTTTTGCCGCAAATATGAAGATTATAGTTGACAACAAGATACCTTACATACGCCCGGCCTTGGCTTGCTTGGGCGCAGAGGTAGTATATATAAAAGGAAGCAGCATCTCTGCGGCTGACGTGTGCGACGCTGACGCACTGATAGTGCGCACCCGGACCCGCTGCGACGCACGTCTTCTGGAGGGCAGCCGCGTGCGTTTCATTGCCACGGCCACCATCGGCTTCGACCATCTCGACACCGCATATCTCGCAAAGGCCGGCATAGCGTGGGCCAACTGCCCCGGATGCAACGCCTCGTCGGTGGGTCAGTATATGCGCTCCCTGCTGCTTCTGATGGTCAAAGACCGCATGCTCGACCCGCAGAAGGCCACTATGGGCATAGTGGGGTGCGGCCATGTGGGCACAGCCGTGCGGTCTGTAGCCCGCGAAATGGGCATCCGAGTGCTCGTGTGCGACCCTCCGAAGGGACATCCCGACTATGTAAGCATGGAAAGGATAGCCGCCGAGGCCGACATCATCACGTTTCACGTGCCGCTAACCTACGACCCGCCGTATGCAACCTACCATCTGGCCGACGCAAGGTTTCTCGACAGCCTTGCCAAACGGCCTTTCCTCGTGAACACAAGCCGTGGGGAAGTGGTTGACAACGCCGCACTTCTCAACGCAATGCGCACGGGAAAGGTGAGCCAGGCGGCCATCGACACGTGGGAAAACGAGCCTGAAATAAACAGGGAACTGCTGGATGCGGTATATATAGGCACGCCCCACATTGCCGGATACTCCGCTGACGGCAAGGTAAAGGCCGACAACATGTGCATAGACGCCCTCTGCCGCTTCTTCAACCTGCCAAGTCCGGGACTGATAACACCGCCGCCGCTACCCAAGGATTTCGTGTTTACGGGCGACCCGTTGCAGCTTTACAACCCCAAAGACGACAGTCTGCGACTGAAAAATGCCCCCGAAAAGTTTGAATACCTGCGCGGAAACTATCCGCTAAGGCGCGAGACCGCGCAATGAAGCACCCCGGTTCGGGACTATAAAATGACGGTAAAGCCATCCCGAATTGTTGCCTTGCCGCCACAAAACCCCACACCTTTTCCTATAATTGCCCTGCTTCCACCATCAATACCACGCGCTCTGTGAGGCGGTCAGTGCCCTCTGCATCATAGTCTTTGCGCAGACTGGCACCGAAAAGTGAGGAGAAAGCCTGGTAGAAACCGGCCTTGAACGGGCCGAGAAACGCCTTGATAAGGTCATAAGAAGAGGAGTTGCACTCCCTGTAAATCAGCTTTATCAGCAGCTTACCCTGCGAGTAAGTGAGCTTTTTCATACGCGGTTTGTACTCCTGGTAGATGCCTTTCTCCACTATTTTCATGTGGTTGTCCTTCGCTTTCTTGTCGGGCAGCGTCTCCAGATACTCGTATGTTTCCTGCAAAATGCGGTTTGCTTCCTTCGCAATGGGCAGCACTTTCTTCACGTTCCTCACCAGTCGCATGTATGCGGCGGCCTGTCGCTCGCTGGAAAAGGCCAGCTGGGGATAGACATACACGTTGTTCATCTCCATATACTGTATGCTGTCGCCGTTGTCGAGCACCTTTCCCACCTTGACAGTGGGCACGAAAGTCGGGTCATCCATATCGACCGGGCGGTCTTCGGGGTGCTGTTTCGACCCCGTAACGGCCTGACTGTGGACGGCAAGCGGCATGGCGGCGAGCGCAAGTGACAGGAACAGAAATTTCATAGCGGTGGCAAATGTAGCCATATTTTCCTTTTTACGGTATAAAAGCGGCCACATTTAGGGTTAATTCACACTGTCGCTGCGAACAGTCCGGGCGTATGAAAATCAGGAAATGTGCGTTTGCAAATAAGGTACTGGACGTTTATGATAAAGTATCGCGTATATATGAATAAGGTATCGCGCGTATATAATAATGTGTCGGGCGTTTGGCGGTTCTTAGTGGCGGTAGAGTCCCTGCCGGGCTATGGCTTGTGCCACCTTTGGCGGCACCATGTCATCGATAGGTTCGCCCCTGCGCACCCTGCGGCGCACCTCTGTGCTGCTTATGTCCATCATCGGCGTGTCGGCGAGCACGGCGTTTGGGGGCAGAAGGGCGGCGTCGGGCGTGGCGTCGGGGCGCGGATATACCACGATACGATAATGGTTGGCTATCTCATCCGCATTGCGCCACAGACCGAAATGCTCGGCATTGTCACCGCCAATGAGCAGGGTGAAGTCGCGGTCGGGGTAGTCGGCTGACAAATGTTGCAGGGTGTTCCATGTATAGGAGGGGCGTGGCAGCCGGAACTCGTAGCCGCAGGCCTTCAGTTGCGGCTCCCCTTCGAGCGCGAGGCGCACCAGTTCGAGCCGCAGCCCGTCGTCCAGCAGGTCGCACTGCCGCTTCAGGGGGTTCTGGGGCGACACCATAAACCACACTTCGTCAAGCCCTGCGCAGTCAATCAGCCGCCGGGCTATGGCTATGTGGCCGTTGTGTATGGGGTTGAACGACCCTCCGAGCAGTCCTGTGTGCAGCATTTGGCGGCGGTGTAGGCGTTTTGTCAGGCTTTGATGAAGTCCTTTACTATGCGCAGTGCCTTGTCAACGGCCTTGTCGAGGTCGTCGTTGACCACGATTCGGTCGAATTTAGGGGCTATACCCAGCTCAAACTCGGCGCGGGCGAGCCGTTGCTCTATCACTTCCGGCGCATCTGTGCCCCGGCTCTCAAGCCTCCGGCGCAGCTCGGCGACCGATGGGGGCTGTATGAACACGCTGAGTGCGCGGTCGGCATAGGCTTCCTTTACACGGCAACCGCCGTTCACATCGATGTCGAGCACCACGTTCTGACCCTCGGCCAGCTGCTTGTCAACCTGCGAACGCAGCGTTCCGTAGTATCTGTCCTTATACACTTCCTCGTATTCCAGGAACTCTCCGGCCTCTATCTTGGCGCGAAACTCGTCGGGACTGACGAAGTAGTACTCCACACCGTTGCGCTCTGTGCCGCGCGGTGGGCGGCTTGTGCACGATATGGAGAACGCCAGGCGCAGCTCACTGTGCTCCATAAGCCGTCCGATGATGGTGCTTTTGCCCGTTCCGCTGGGTGCGGAGAAGATTATCAGTTTGCCTTCCATTCTCTTGATGCCCTTTTGCGTGTGTGTATCAGAGTGCGTTGAGCACCTGTTCCTTTATCTGTTCCAGTTCATCCTTCATCTTTACGACAAGGTTCTGCATCTCTGCCAGGTTGCTTTTCGACCCTGTAGTGTTGATTTCCCGTCCCATTTCCTGTGCTATGAAACCGAGTTTCTTGCCCTGTCCGTGGCCTTCTTCCATCGTTTCCCGGAAGTATTTGAGGTGGTTGGCGAGGCGTTGCTTCTCCTCACTTATATCCAGTTTCTCTATGTAGTATATGAGTTCCTGCTCCAGACGGTTCTTGTCGTACTCCACTTCGGGTATGTTTGTGAGTCCATCCACTATCCTGCCGCGTATCTTCTCCACCCTCTGTTTCTCGTAAGGCTCTATCTGCGCGAGCAACTGTTCGATATTGTCTATCTTTTCGGCGAACTTCCTTTGCAGGGCTGCGCCCTCCTGCTTGCGGAACTCCACCAGTTTCTCCACGGCATCGGCCACTGCCTTGCGCACAACCTGCCACTCTTCGTCGTCGAGATCCTCGTGTTCCGGCTTTACCATCACGTCGGGGAGACGCAAAAGTGTGGCAAACCAGTCCTGCGGCTCGGCCAGTCCGAGTCCTGAAGCTATTTGTTTTATCTGCCTGTAGTAGTTCTCCACGAGGCTCATGTTTATGGGTGTGGCATCGGCGTCGGCGGTTTTCTCCACCCAAATGCAGAAGTCCACCTTGCCCCTTTCGAGGGTTTTGGCCAGCATCTGCCTCATTTCCATCTCCTTTTCGCGGTATGCGGGAGCCACACGTGCCGTCAAATCGAGACTTTTGCTGTTGAGTGACTTCACCTCAACCGTGATTTTCTTACCCTTGTAGTTTACGGCTGACTTGCCGTAACCCGTCATTGACTGTATCATAATCGTTGTTTCTTTAGTCCTTGTCCAACCGTCGGCGGTGCGGAACGCCAGGCTTTCTGCCCGATGAAGCACCGTTTATATATGATGCAAAGGTAGT
>CAVHML010000029.1:0-4178 GCA_963636905.1 bacterium | reverse complement strand
ATGCAAAGGTAGTCTTTTTCGCCCAAACGGGGGTTAAAAAAGCATACATATTCCAGCCCTGCGCCAATAACCCGGCGGGTTACGGGGCGTAAACAGGCGGTTTGCTACCCGTAAACGGGCGGTTTAGGGGGCAAAACCAGGCCGTTTGTCACAGCCAAGCGCAAACCTGCGATATACAGGGCATACTGACAGCTCCGTAAACCGCCCGGACTGCCAGCCGGAACGCCCGGAAAAGAGCGGACAATTCAGCTTTTTTATACATCGAAAAGGGCAGTCTGACCGCGAAAAGCCCTAATTTTGCACACTCAACGACAACCAATAACAGACACAACCATGAGGAAAGCATTGGCCATGGCGGCACTCGCACTGTTGGCAACCGCCTCCATTCAGGCGCAGAACGGCACTCCAAAGGCCGAAACAACCAAGTATGTAAAGTGGGTAAAGGCGGCTGCCCAGTATCCAGACAGCTTTTTCACCACACAGGAAGCCCGGCGCGTGGGCGACAACGTGCTGCTCTACCAGCACAACACGGGCGGATGGCCAAAGAATGTGCAGATGCAGAACCCCTTAACCGCCAAGGAACGGCTCGCCGTGGAGGCGGAAAAGGGCAACGAAAACGAGAGTACAATAGACAACGGGGCGACAACTACGGAACTAAAGTACCTCGCGCGGCTCTACAACGCCACCCGTGACAAGCGCTATCTCGACGGTTTCAACGCCGGAATGGACTACCTTTTCCGCTCGCAATACGCCAACGGAGGGTGGCCGCAGTTCTGGCCGCGACCCACAGGCTACTATATTCACATTACTTACAACGACGATGCCATGGTGAATGTGCTGTGGATGCTGAACGAAACGGCACAGGGCAGGGAGCCTTACGCCTTCGTTTCCGACAGCACAAAGGCCAAGGCACGTGAGGCAGTGAGCCGGGGCGTGGACTGCATATTGAAGACCCAGGTGGTGCAGAACGGACGGTTGACGGTGTGGTGCGCCCAGCACGACGAGCAGACCCTGCTTCCCGCCAAGGCCAGAGCCTACGAGTTGCCCTCGCTAAGCGGCGGCGAGAGCATAGGCATAGTGCGCTTCCTCATGTCGCTTCCCGACCCTTCGCCTGAAATAAGGCGCAGCATTGAGTCCGCAGTGGAGTGGTTTCGCACGAGCAAGATAGAGGGCAAGAGGCTGGAAAGGTTCACCAACGCCGACGGAAAGCCCGACCTCCGCATGGTGGACTGCACGGTTGGCGAACCGTGCGAGCCGCTGTGGGGACGCTTCTATACGCTGGACACCAACCGTCCCTTCGTGTGCGACCGCGACGGAGTGGTCAGGTTCGACCTCGCAGAGATAGGCTACGAGCGGCGCAACGGCTACAGCTGGTACAACCACCACGGCCTCGCACTGCTGAAAGAGTATGAGGTTTGGAAGCGCGAAAAGGCCGCCCGATGACAGAAAATGAACCTGAGACGGACGCAATCCCGGCGGTCTATCACATTTTTTAATACTACAAATCAGGGAAACAGGTAAACCTTTGCCGTGAAAACACGTCATACGCAGTATATGAACCGATTATTCCTACTCGCCATCCTCTGCCTTGCCGCCCTTTCGGGCATGGCTCAAGGCACAGTAAAGGGCAAGGTTATAGACAAGCAAACCAACGAAGCCCTGCAGTTTGTCAACGTTAAAGTGGCGCAGACAGCCACGGGAAAGATGCTGAAGGGCGCAATAACCGATGCCAACGGCTCGTTCAACGTGGGCGGACTGCCCTACGGCAACTACACACTGACCGTTTCGTTTGTCGGATACAAGAACTACACTCGCCAGTTTGCCCTTTCGGCATCCAAAAAGCACGCCTCCTTTCCCGCAGTCTATCTGTCTGAAGACAGCCACGCACTGAAAGAGGTGCAGGTAACAGGCCAACGGTCGCAGATGAAGCTGGAGGTTGACCGCAAGACATTCACCGCCGACCAGATGATAGCGGCTGCCGGAGGGTCGGCAAGTGACCTGCTTGAGAGCATTCCCTCGGTGGAAGTATCGACGGAAGGCGAGGTGTCGCTGCGCGGAAACACCAGCGTTGAGGTGTGGATAAACGGCAAAGCCAGTGGCCTGACCAGCGACAACCGGGGCGAGATACTGCAACAGATACCGGCTGAAAGCATCGAACGCATAGAGGTAATAGACAATCCGAGCGCAAAATACAGCCCGGAGGGAAGCGCAGGGATAATAAACATTATACTGAAACGCGACCGCAAGGCCGGCTACTACGGCTCTCTGCGCGCCGGAATGAACACCAACGGCGGCTGGCAGACGGGGGCTAACATCAACTATTCGAGCGGAAAGATAGACGCATTCGCCAACATAGGCTACAGAACACGACGGCACAAGGGCGGCGCATCGAGCGAACAGACCTACACAGGCAGCAACACGTATCAGAACTACTACCGTGAGAACGACAACAAGGGCGGCAACCTGTTTGCAAGGGCAGGACTGACGTGGCACATGACGGGCAACGACGACCTGTCACTGTCCGGGATGACCATGATAGGAAGCCGTGACAACACGTCACTAACGCCCTACCACTACGGCACAGTGGGCGCACCGGCAGACTCTCACATGATGTTCCGCAGCACAGACAGCAAGGACAAGTCCAACATGTACCACGTTGAGCTGGGCTATACCCACAAGTTCGGCGAGAAGAACCAGCTGGACTTCAACATCGAATACAACACATGGAAGAGCGACAACGACAACTACTACCGCGACAGTACGCTGTGGATGGACGGAAGCCAGCCCACCGAATACTCCTACCAGTACCGTCCGATGTATATAAACAACCGCTCCGTGGAGACAAGACTGGACTATGAGAACCAGATAAGCGACAAGCTGAAGATAGAAGCGGGCTACAACGGACGCTTCTCAAGGGAGAACACGCCGCAGGAGTCGTGGATAGACGAGAACGACTGGCAGGGTACGAACAGCGTGGAGGACGAGAAATACTACAACAGGTTCATATATGAGATGACCACACACGCCCTATATGCCACGGCAAACGCCAAGTTCGGCAAGTTCGGGGCTATGGCCGGACTGCGCGGAGAGTACTGGCACGTGAACACGGAGAGCCGTGACTACTGGCAGGAGCACGGTCTGGCAGAGCGCGACCCGGCGTTCAAAAAGGATTTCTTCCAGCTTTTCCCCAGCCTGTTCCTCAACTACGAACTCACAAACACGGCACAGCTGCAGCTCAACTACACCAGACGGCTGCGCCGACCGTGGGGCGGACAGCTCAACAGTTTCCGGGATACGCGCGACGCATCGCTCGTTTCATTCGGAAATCCGGAGCTTACGCCGGAATACACCAACTCGTTTTCGCTCAATTTCCTCAAGACCTGGCCGGAGCATACGCTGTCCATAGGGGCATACTACCGCCCTACTACCGACGTGATACAGCGCATCAGCTACAACGTAAACGACACTATCTACTCCACAAACAAGAACGTGGCGAAGAGCCAGAGCGCGGGTTTGGAACTGATACTCAAGGACAAACTGTTCCGCATACTCGACCTTACGACCACCGTCAACGCCTATTACTACAAGCTGGACGGCTTCAACTATGCCATAAACGACCAGGTGGTGACCGGCGCATCAGACGAAAACTTCTCGTGGGACGCACGTATGCTGGCCAGTGTGGTGCTTCCCTACGGCATATCCCTACAGGCTACGGGCAACTACCGCTCGCGCAGCGTGGTGACACAGGGCTACCGCAAGGCCAACGCAAGCCTCGACCTGGGTCTCCGAAAGACGTTTTTCAACAAGGCACTGGCCTTGTCAATAAACTGCCGCGACGTGTTCAACAGCCGCAAACATGACACCTACACCAGCAGCGACGACTTTACACGCCACCAACGCAACTGGAGAAAGCCCCACGTCAACTTCGTTCTGACATGGAACTTCGGCAATATGAACGGGAAAAAGCGCCAGCAGTCTGACGAAAACCTGCCTGACGACCAGCAGAACTACAGCGGCTACGGCGACAACTGACCGCCGTTATGTCCGCAACCGGCGGGGTTGGCTGTGCGCAAAGCCCCTGTCTGCGATTGGAAAAGCAGGGCTGTGGTGATAGAAAGCCGATATTGGAATAATAAAAAGAATATGTTGGAATAATAAAATGCCGATATTGAGATAAC
>CAVHML010000028.1:12160-17117 GCA_963636905.1 bacterium | reverse complement strand
CACTTCCAGAAAGTGACCGACGAGGAACTGCGCAAGGTGGAGTGCTTGGTCAACAAGATGATACGTGAGGATCTTCCCCTTGACGAACACCGCGACACTCCGCTTGAAGAAGCAAAGAAACTGGGCGCAATAGCCCTCTTCGGAGAGAAGTATGGCGACAAGGTGCGCGTGGTTCGCTTCGGTCCGAGCTGTGAGTTCTGCGGTGGTATCCATGCAAAATCGACAGGCCGCATAGGCATGTTCAAGATAATAAGCGAGAGTTCTGTAGCCGCAGGAATACGGCGTATTGAGGCCAAAACGGGTATTGAGTGCGAGAAACTGATGTATAGTATAGAGGACGCACTTAGTGTTATACGTTCTTTGTTCAACAATGCGAAGGACTTGCAGGGCGTCATACGCAAGTATATCGACGAGCACGACTCGATGAAGAAGGAAATTGACCGCTTCCAGGCGCAGGTTGTGGAGCGCGCAAAGGACGAGTTGATAGCCAAAGCTCACGAAGTAAATGGCGTGAAAGTAATCACAGCTATTCTGCCAATGCCTACAGCTTCGGCCAAAGACCTTGTGTTCAAGATACGCCAGGAGTTGACTTCGTCACTGCTTTGTGCCATCGGAACGGTTGAAAACGGCAAACCCACGCTCAGCGTAATGCTCAGCGACGATATGGTGGCCGACCACTCGCTCAATGCAGGACAGATGGTTCGTGAGGCTGCCAAGCTGATACAGGGAGGCGGAGGTGGTCAGCCGCACTTTGCAACCGCCGGTGGCAAGAACGCAGACGGGCTGCATGCAGCCGTTGACAAGGTGGTTGAGCTGGCTCGTCTGTAAGACTTCACTTTGCAGTCCTGCTTCTTCACGCAGTAGATTGGGTGCAGTTGCTGTGGTCAATGCAGCCTTTCGGTCGGCACAAATCCACCCTCTGCACAGGAATATCTCCATGGTAGCACCATATAAACAGATGTAATTGATGAAAGATTTTCTTAAATATGTGCTCGCAACTGTCGTAGGCGTAGTCATAGTTACTGTACTGGCGGGCGTAATAGGAACAGTATCAATCATAGGAATGGTTGCCTCAAGCAGTTCTTCCATCGATGTAAAGGACAAATCCGTGTTTGTTCTCAACCTCAATGGCTCGCTTGAGGAGCGTTGTGAAGACAACGTGATGTCCCGGTTGAATGGTCAGGCTGCACCAACAGTGGGGTTGCAGGACATACTGTCGGCCATTAAAAAGGCTAAGGACAACGACAAGATAAAGGGAATATACATCGAGGCAGGAATGTTTGCGCCCGATGCGCCCGCTTCAGCACAGGCTATACGCGACCAACTGGCCGATTTCAAGAAGAGTGGCAAGTGGATAGTGTCGTATGGCGACATATACACGCAGTTTGCTTACTACATTTGTTCGGTTGCCGACAAGGTTTACCTTAACCCGCAGGGCATGGTAAACTGGTGCGGACTGGCTGCCAACCCGATGTTCTTCAAGGATGTGCTCGCCAAGTTTGGCGTTAAGATGCAGCTGTCAAAGGTTGGCAAGTACAAGAGTGCGCCCGAACAGTTCACGTCCGACGGCATGAGCGAACCCAACCGCGAACAAATTTCAGTCTATCTTAATGGTGTTTGGGACAAGATGCTGACAGATATATCGGCCAGCCGCAAGGTTTCCAAGGCCGCACTCAACGCCTATGCCGACAGTTTGTATATGCTTGCCGCCCCGGAACAGTATGTTTCGGCTCGTTTTGTTGACAAGTTGATATACACCGACGAGGTTAAGGTGGAGGTGAAGAAGCTGTTGGGCATCGACAATGATGAAGTTATAAACCAGCTGTCATTGACTGATATGGCCAATGTGCCTGCCGCCAAAGAGAAGGGTGACGAGATAGCCGTGTATTATGCCTATGGCAACGTGGTTGACGTGGCCGCAAGCGGACTGTCAGGCGGCAGTCAGATAGTCGGTTCAAAGGTCTGTAAGGATCTTGAAGAGCTGGCTGACGATGACGATGTAAAGGCTGTGGTGTTGCGAGTCAACTCTGGAGGAGGCAGTGCATACGCATCTGAGCAGATTTGGCACGCCGTCTGCAAACTGAAAGAGAAGAAGCCGGTGGTCGTTTCCATGGGAGGTATGGCTGCTTCGGGCGGCTATTACCTCAGCTGTGCGGCCAATTGCATATATGCAGAACCCACGACTCTTACGGGAAGCATCGGCATTTTCGGAATGTTTCCCGACTTCAGCGGTCTTCTCACCGACAAACTTGGAGTGAAGTTTGATGAGGTCAAGACCAACAAACACAGTGCTTTCGGCACACTCGCCCGTCCGTTCAACGATGAGGAAATGGCCTATCTCAACGCCTGTATAGGCCGTGGCTACGACCTTTTCCTCAAGCGTGTGGCCGACGGACGGCACATGAAGGTGGCCGATGTGGACAGTATCGCACAGGGAAGAGTGTGGCTTGGCCGCGACGCACTGCGCATAAAGCTCGTTGATGCCCTCGGCGGACTGGATAAAGCCATTGCGAAAGCCGCCGAATTGGCCAAGGTCAGCGAGTATCACACGGCGGACTATCCAAGCCAACCCGACTGGATTGAACAGCTGTTCGCACAGGTTTCTGACAGCGGAAGCTATCTTGACGAGCAGATGAGGCTGACTCTCGGTGAGTATTACGCTCCGTTTGCATATCTGAAGACAATCAACAAGCAGAACGCAATACAGGCACGATTGCCCTATGTGCTGGTGATAAAGTGACATGGCTGGCGACTCCTTCAAGATAAACGACTGGCTCAGGCCGCTTAGCTGGCTGTATGGCTTGGGTGTAGGCTTAAGGAACATGATGTTCAACGTCGGTGTTCTGAAGAGCAGGAGCTTCGATGTGCCCGTGATTTCCGTGGGTAACATCACTGTGGGCGGCACAGGCAAGACCCCTCACGTGGAGTATCTTGTGCGCTTGCTTGCCGATAAATTCGGCGTGGCCGTGCTCAGCAGGGGCTACAAACGCAAGACTCGCGGCTTCGTTGTGGCCGGCAATGATGCCACAGCTGCCACGGTTGGCGATGAGCCGAGCCAGATGAAGCACAAGTTTCCTGCCGCTACGGTGGCCGTCGATGCCAATCGTTGCCGCGGCATATCGCAGCTTACGGAGGGCGAAACGGGCAAGAGCATTGATGTTATCATACTTGATGACGCTTTCCAGCACCGCTATGTCAAGCCCGGAATCAACATTCTCTTGGTCGATTATCACCGCCTTATTATCTACGACACGCTACTTCCGGCCGGACGTATGCGCGAACCGCTGTCGGAAAAGAACCGTGCCGATGTCGTTATCGTGACCAAATGTCCCAAAGGACTCAAGCCTATGGACTTCCGAGTGTTGAGCAAGACCATGGGACTCTACCCTTACCAACGCCTTTATTTCACCACTTTGGCCTATGACTCGCTGCATGGCGTGTTCACAGGCAGGGAGAAACCGCTCGAAAGCATTGCCGCAGACACTCAGGTGCTGCTGGTTGCGGGCATCGCATCGCCGCAGCGGATGATTGACGACCTGCGTCAATACTCGCAACACATACATCCGCTCACTTTCGGCGACCACCATGCCTTCACGGCGCACGACGTCAAGCGCATCAACAGTGCCTTTGCCGGGCTTGAGGGCGACAGGATTGTGGTGACAACTGAGAAGGATGCCGAGCGTCTGCGCGGGCTTGAGGGTTTGGATGACAGCGTGAAAGAAAGTCTTTATGCCTTGCCTGTGAGGATAGAGTTCATGCTTGGGCAAGGTGAAATGTTTAACGAAAACATAATAGGGTATGTACTCAAAAATTCAAGAAACAGCATCTTGGCTAAGGCAAAGGATGACAACAAGCCCCAAGACGGCGATAATACTGGGGACAGGCCTCGGACAATTAGCTTCAGAAATCACTGACACCTACGCTTTCCCTTATTCCGAAATCCCCAACTTCCCCGTTTCCACAGTCGAAGGCCATGCCGGCAAGCTCATATTCGGCAAACTTGGCGGCAAGGACGTGATGGCTATGGAGGGGCGTTTCCACTATTACGAGGGTTATACCATGAAGGAGGTGACCTTTCCCATACGCATTATGTATGAGTTGGGCATCGACACATTGTTTGTAAGCAACGCTTCCGGCGGCATGAACCCGGCCTTCAAGATTGGCGATCTCATGGTCATAACCGACCATATCAACCTCTTTCCGGAGCATCCGTTGCGCGGAAAGAACTTCCCCACAGGCCCCCGCTTCCCCGACATGCACGAACCTTACGACCGCAAACTGATAGCTGAGGCCGACGAAATAGCCCGCGAAAAGGGCATAAACGTGGTACATGGAGTGTATATAGGTGTGCAGGGACCCACGTTTGAGACCCCTGCCGAGTACAAGATGTACCACCGCATGGGTGCGGATGCCGTCGGCATGAGCACAGTCCCGGAGGTTATCGTGGCGCGCCATTGCGGTATCCGGGTGTTTGGCATGAGCATTATCACCGACCTCGGTCTTGAAGACACCCCTGTGGAGGTGAGTCACGAGGAAGTACAGGTGGCTGCCAACAAGGCGCAGCCGCTTATGACAGAGATAATGCGCGAGATGATACGCCGCGCATGATGTAGTGACAATCCGTAAAGCCACGGTTTACGGGTCGTAAACGGCGGCTTTACGGGTCGTAAATGCACCATTTAATGACAACAAACGGCATACTTATGACAGACATAGCAACGCTTGGCGAGTTCGGACTCATACACCATCTCACCAAAGACATAAAGACCAAGAACGCATCTACACTGTATGGCGTGGGCGACGACTGCGCCGTGCTGCACTATCCCGACAAGGAAGTGCTCGTAACCACCGACCTGTTGATGGAGGGAGTACACTTCGACCTCACCTATATCGACCTGCAGCACCTCGGATACAAGGCGGCCATGGTCAACATCAGCGACATTTTCGCCATGAACGG
>CAVHML010000028.1:0-11392 GCA_963636905.1 bacterium | reverse complement strand
CAACGAGTTTGAGTTGAAGGCTCAGGGATGGAACCCGTTGAAACAGACAGAGGAAGCATGAAGAAACTGATTACGCAGCAGGTTGGTTTGCTGCTCGTAGTGCTGGGCGTACTGCTGCTTGTCGTGACTTTTGTCGCTCATATCCATGCGGTCAACGTCTTGCTGTTAGCGGCTTTGCTTCTCATTGTATGCGGAATCGTAGTATATGTAGCCGCACTGAAGATGGCGAGCCGCTATTGACGAGTGCGTTTGGATTATGACTGCAGCCCATGGCAAAGCGTAGAGCGAGGCAATCGGATATGGAGGGCTGGCTGTTTGGCGGTGACGATTCCCCGTCAGACGAAGCTTTGCAGCCGAATGTTATGGCAGCCGGCGAACGGGAAAGCTATGCCGATTTGGCGGATTTGTTCTTACGCCTTGGCAAGTCAACCTTCCGCAGCAGGTTTCATTTGAAGTCTCAAGACATTGCTTATGTCAAGGCCAAAGGTGTGACTGCCGTGCGCACTCATGCCACAGACTTTATACTTAAGCGTCTTGCTCCGGCCTTTCCTTGCAACGATGGCAAGCAGACTCCCATGCGTGGCCATCCCGTTTTCATAGCCCAGCACGCCACAGGCTGTTGCTGTCGTGGTTGTTTGGCAAAGTGGCACGGCATAGCGCAGGGGCATGAACTTACAGTGCAGGAGCGCAACTATGTCGTACATGTGCTGATGGGATGGATTTCGCATGAGATGGATGAAGCAGAAAGGAGCAAGAACCTGCTATAAACAATATAAGATATATATACTTTGACAATAAAAACACAAAAGAAAGGAACAACAATGAAAGCATTATCAACACCCAATGCGCCTGCGGCCATAGGCCCGTACAGCCAGGCTATAGAGGCAAACGGCTTCGTTTACGCCTCGGGACAGTTGCCTATTGACCCTGCAACAGGTACATTCCCCGAAGGAGGAATAGCCGAGCAGACGCGCCAGTCGATACTTAACGCACAGGCAATACTGCGTTCGGCCGGCTTGGATCTTGACTGTGTGGTGAAAACCACAGTACTCTTGGCCGACATAGCCGACTTCGGCGCAATGAACGAAGTGTATTCGCAGTTCTTCAGTGAGCCGTTCCCAGCCCGCAGTGCATTCGCTGTCAAGGCGTTACCCAAGGGTGCGCTTGTTGAAATCGAAATGATTGCAGCCGCAAAATGACGGGAAAGGACTCGGCAATAGTCGTCAGCGGAGGCATGGACAGCATCACTCTGCTCTACGAACAGCGTCATCGCATAGCCCTCGGCATCAGTTTCGACTACGGTAGCAACCATAATGCCCGCGAGATACCCTTTGCGGAGCTTCACTGCAAGCGGCTTGGCATACGCCATGTCACCGTCAGGCTCGACTTCATGCACCGGTATTTCAAGAGTTCCCTGCTCGACGGTGCCGACGCAATACCCGAAGGGCACTACGCAGACGACAACATGAAATCTACAGTCGTGCCGTTCCGCAACGGCATAATGCTGTCTGTTGCGGTGGGAATAGCCGAGAGCCATGGGCTAAGCAATGTGTTCATTGCCAACCACGGCGGCGACCACACCATCTATCCCGACTGCCGGCCGGAGTTTGTCAGTGCGATGAACGAAGCCGCACGCACAGGTACGTATGCCAACGTCACGGTTTCCGCACCCTATACCAACATCACCAAGGGTGAAATAGCCCGTCGTGGTGCGGCACTCGGTATAGATTACAGTGAAACGTGGTCTTGTTACAAGGGCGGAGACAGGCATTGCGGCAAGTGCGGCACTTGCGTTGAGCGGCGCGAAGCCCTCGCTGAGGCCGGTGTGGCCGACACTACCGAATACGAAGAGTGACGCTTTTGCGCCGCAAAGTCACAGTTAGAAGACGTGGGAGTATCCCATATCAAATTAATTCTGAACACCTGCTTATAAAAATGGGGGCGTGTCGTTTTGACACACCCCCATTTTAGCATCGTAACCCTATCACTTTAGTGCCTTAACCCGGCGATTCTTGAAAATAATAGGGTCGGTTTGCACCTCTAACCCGTAGGGATACGAAAGGCAACAATGAACCTTTCGACTGTAACCGTGCAATGTTCAAGGCTTTCATTTCCTGATTTTGAGGACTTTTATCTGGCCTTTTGCGACCGTCCGCTCTATATAGACTCCATGACGGCGCATCTGTGCTGGCGTAACCTCGACGCCGGCTGCGTCAAAGTAGCGTGTGCCGTCCGGCTCATCCCCGGTCAGGCGGTGGATGTCGGTGGTTTTGCCCAGGCAAACGAGCGTGCCGTTGCTCTTTAGGCAGCTGTCGTCCCAGTCATAGCCGCCACCGTCGATTACCCATTTGCTGCTTGAGTTGACTGTACCCTCAACAATCTGTATGGTCTCGCCCTCCATAAACGTTCTTCCGTCGATGGGTTTTATGCGGATAGTGTCGCCCGTGAGGCGCAAAGTGCCGCCGATGCGCAAGCGGTCGTTGTCGTTTTGGTTGGCTTTGAACACGATTGTCGCACCGCCATAGCCGATGAAATTGCCCGAAGTGCCGAGGTAGTTGATGCTGCTGTCGTCGATTCCAGGTTGCACAACAGCGCCGCTGCGCAACAAAATGCTTTGTGTTGTGCCGCGCCCGGTGAGCCTTGCCCCATCAAGAACGGTGAGACTGCTGGAGGTAGTGACACCGCTGAAATTGCGAATCCTTAGAGTTCCCTCCTTAACCGTGATACCTGCTGTCGAACTGGTACCTGTCAGCTCCCACGTACCAGTGCCCACCTTGTTGAAAGTGGTGCCTGTAAGTTTGCCGGCGTAGGCGAAATCAGTGTTAAGCGAGCCTACGTTGACCGTGGTGCCGCCGACAGAAGGAGTTTTCTCGTCGCTTACGAGTTGTCCGACGTAAAGTTCGGATGCGCTCACGCTGATGCTTCCTGTGGGTTTGAGAGTGGCTTGCGAGAGGTCGGTGACAGAGTTTTGCAGCAACAACTCGGCTCCTGCCCCAATGAGCGTGCCGGTAAATTCGGAAAAGTCGCTGTAGATATAGTTGCGAACGCCGCCCGACTGTATGGTAAGTTGTCCGCCGCCCGTCACCTTGCCGCGTATATTGGCGCGGTAACTGCCCGAAATGGTGTTCTCGGTGCCGTCGGTTATGTGCATGGGATTGGTGAGATTAGGCGTGGAATTCATGCCCGTGTTGGCACGCTGGCGCAGGGTTCCGCCCTCGAAAGTTATGGGTGCGTCGGTGCGACCGAACGTGGCGTTCCATGCTCCCTGTGCCACTGTGCCGCCCCGTATGACGAGTCCGTCGAAGTCATTGGTGCCGCTGTAGTTCAGATTCAGTTGGCCTGCGCCCGTTTTCACGAGTACTCCGCGCCCATTAAGCTGGTCTTTCAGAGAGAGGGACGAACCGCTGTTTAGCACATTTATGGTGGCTGTGTCTGTGATGGTTACCATCCGGTCGGTGGCAACATTGTCTCCGTCGATACACAGTTCGCCTCCGTTGATTTGCAGAAAGCCCTGTGCTGTTCCGGCTGCGCCGATGCTGCTGGTCTTGCCGCCGTCACTTATCATGCTCACGGTCAGGCGCCCGTCGTTGATAATGGTGCGTCCGGTGTAGTCACTATTCTCCAGAATGAGCCGTACTTCACCCTTGCCGTTCTTTATGAGGTCGCCTGTGCCGCCCATGCCGCCGTCTCCCGTGAACGAATAGGTCTTCTCATTGTTGTTAAAGATTATGCCGCCCATGACCATCTTGCCGTTAAGGGTGATATCAGTCTTGTCAGCGGTGTCGTCAAACACCACCTTGTCGCCTGTAACAAAGTAACTGTCCGTGCCGCCAACGGCGAAATTCTTGGCCAGATAGTCCCATGTGCCGCTTTCCGAGCCGGTCCATGTCACGTCAGTCGTGGCTTCACGCTGCGTATCTATGACTATTTGTATCTTGTTGCCGGCAATCTGCACACGGTAGGGCACGCCGTCAAGATTGCGGATACTGATGTTTTCAGTGGTGGCGGTCAGCTTTCCAGTACATTCGGCAAGGGTGTAGGTGCCGGCAGTGGGCGTCGGGCAGTTGACAGTGAAGTAGTTGATGCCCGCAAGTGTCAGATCGCCATTCACCACGAAACGGTCTATACTGCCAGTAGCGGTCTCAATATCGGTCTCGATATAGACATTGCCGGGCAGAGTGAGGCTATGGTTGACTGTGATGGTGCCGAACTTGCTGCCGTTGGAGGCGGGCATAAGGCGGCAACCGTCGTATGCGAGTGCTCCTTCAAAGCAGATGGGACTGTTGATGGTGACGTTTCCTGCGAGAGAACCGCGCGACATGAGATAAATGGGGCTGGAATAAATGACTCCATTGACGCAGAGCGTACCCTCACTGATGACGGTTTTACCAGTATGTCGCAAGTCCATGTTGAACGTGGCTGTGCCCTGCATACCTTTTTTGATTACTGTTTCACCCGTCAGTGTACCGTTTCCGTCGAAAATGTAGTCGTGTCCCTTGGGATTAATCAGAAAGAGAGTTGACGGATTTAGAGCATTGTTTATGCTTATCGGAGCGGAATTGTCACCGGAAATGTCGAAGAGGATACTCTTGTTGTCAGCGTATGCGACGGTCTGTTTCTGGTTGTAGGTGACAAAACCGCCCTCTATCGAACCGCCTTTCCATCGTAAATCGGTCTCAACGCAGTCGAACAGCGGCTCCTGTTTCATGCCGTGACCGAGATAGAAGCTGGTTGCCGGGCTTTGATAGTAGCCTTTTGTTGAACAGTCGCCACGGTAATGTCCGTCCTCCTGTAGGCATGTAATACTGTAGTTGGAGGCTTTGTCGGTAGCGTAGCCCACAATGCCGGATGAAATGTCGCCGCGCGCTTTCATAAGGATAATCTCCTCGCGCCAGTCACCCGTGATGTCGCCCCAGAAAGCGGGGCGGCGGCCGGTGCAACCGTGTACCTCCCATGAGGCTTCCCGCGAGAAATCGATGAGCCGGCTTGTGCCTGGCACCTTCTCAATGTCCATGTTTGTATTGTATCCTGTACCGCCCTGCGATACCAGAGCCTCGCGCAGCAGGTCGCCGTCCCACCATACGCCCTCGTTAGGTGCTGGGCGCGTGACGTTGGTTTTCTTGCCCTTGCAGTCGTAGATGTATGAGTTCACATAGCTATAGCACTCGTAGCCCAGATTTGTGCTGTCCACATCCATGCACTGTCCGGCTCCAACGTCGTAGGCAGAGGGCAAGTACCATTCTTTCAGATGTTCACCTGTTGCAGCGTCGTAGATGACTTGTCCCAACAGATTTGACTGTTGGATGGCGAATTGTTCCAGTCCGGGGCGGGTAGGGTCGAGGTCTCCTACGGTAAAGCGGTCGCCATGACCTATGCCGGCAGAAGAAACCATGCCTTTCCATGGGTTTACGGCAAAGGCACCGGGGATGATTTCATCGATACCGTCGCCATCTACATCGCACACACGGTTGCCGTGGAACTCCGCAGGCCACGGTGTCTTGTCGTTACGGCTCCATGTGAAGAAGTGGTGGAAGTTGGTTGGATTTCCGTTAACCCAGTCATAGCCGAAGGCAAACACGTAGTCGTGGTGGCTTTGTGTGGCTGCAGTGCGGTCAAGGCACTTCATTGCGAGGAACGGATGCACGCCATCGTAACAGATTGCGAAGTGTCCGCCCATCTGGTAGTAGCCTTTGTTGGACATATATTCCTGCTTGTTGTTGCGGGAGTAAACATCTGTGCCGTCAGTAACTTGCGAGTAGTCAAGCTCGGCGGAAACCTTTTCGGCACCAGTCATGCCGTCTATGACAGAAATGTAGAACGGTGGGTTGCGTGTCACGCCGCTGGCGCAGTAGTCAATGATACCGTCACCGTCCACATCGCCTGTATCCTTGCCGAATGGATACTTGCCCCATGTCTCGTTTTCCTTGTCCCAAAAGCGTGTGCCGTCGCTTGACTTGATGATAACCTCGGCTTTGCCGTCGCAGTCTATGTCACATACGGTCACCATGTCGTTCTGTCCCGAGCTGATGTTAACGTTCGGGCCGAGAGCAACCGTCCAGAGTAGTGTGCCGTCTATATCGTATGCCTGTATCTTGTGGTTGGTTGCCGAAGAGGATACGGAGGTTGAGTCCTCCTCATCGTCATAGCTGCCTCCGCCAAGACGGTCAACGATAAACTGGTTCATCTCGCCGTCACCGTTCAGGTCGGCCGGCCATACGTACTTGATGCGGTAATCAGCTGGCTTGAGTACTGTGGTATCCATCTCGATATACATGAACACGTTGTTCCAAGGCTGCTTCTTGTAGAGATAAGGTGTGCTCACGTCACTCTCCACACCTGCCTTGGAAACTGTAGTGACGGCCAGTTCGGTGTCGTAAGGTATGACACTGCCGCTGAGCACCACGTTGGTTTTGCTGTATGGCGTGGTGTTTACCTTGGTGTAGGCGGTGCTTCCCTTGGCACGCCGGTAAAGGTTATAGGAACAAGAGTCAGGGTCGTTGGTCAGTTTGCGCCAGCTTACGGTGACGTTTGTGCCGCCGTCACGTGTGACAGCCACGACTCCGCGCCCTCGTTTCTGGTACATACGCTGTGCCTGTGCGCCGCTAAGGACGAAGCAGAATAAGGTGATAAGTAATACAAAGCGTTTCATAAATTAATAATTTTGCGGTTTTCAGTTTTTCTTATGCCGCAAAAATAAATAAAGAACAGTAAAGGGCTATAGACAAAAAAGTACGGACTGTTGCAAAAAACGTCCATACTTTTCGGTCTGCTTAGGCTGTTATTCCTCTTTCGTCTTGCCTTTGATATACTCCGAAGGCGTGGCACCGTAGTATTTCTTGAACACACGCGTGAAATAAGGAGGATGGTCGAACCCTGTCTTGTAGGCGATTTCGGCAATGCTCAGTTTCCCTTCCTTGAGTAGCTCGACCGCATATTCCATGCGACGTTTAAGGATATAGTCGCGGGGAGTCATGTCCATCAGGGCTTTCATCTTTTCGAACAGTTTGGAACGGCCTATGCCAAGTCCGTCTGTAAGCGTCTCTATGGACAACTGGCTGTCACTTATGTGGCGGTTGATGAAGTCGTCAATCTGTCGCAGGAAGTTTTTGTCGCGTATGTCACTCACTGCTATGGAAGTTCCGTCTCCTTCCCTTTGTGAAGAGGCTTGGCTTGCCTGCTGGAGGATACGTTGCCGCTGGTTTACCAGCTGCATTGCGTGTGTCACAAGTATAGACGGGCTGAAAGGTTTGGGCAGATACAGGTCGGCACCTGTGGTTATGCCTTTCAGATATTTGTCTTGTTCGGTGAGCGCAGTCAGCAGAATGATGGGGATATGCCGCCATCGCTCGTTCTTGCGCAGCCGGTGGGTCAGTTCAAAACCGTCCATTTGCGGCATCATAACGTCACTTATTACCAATTGGCAGTTGGCTATTGCCGGCAGACTGTTGTCTGTCTTTTCGGAATTATCCGTTGCTGTATTATCGCAATTCAGGAGTTTCAGAGCCTCCTCTCCGTCGTTGGCGGTGATTACATGGAAGTATGGCGCGAGTATCTGGCTGATGTATGCGGCCACATCGCCATCGTCTTCTACCACCATTACCGTCACTTCCTCGTTTAAGGGGACGGACTGCATTTCGCGATAAGCCTGTTCAAACCCCTTCCGAACGTCCTCTTCTTCCTGTTCGGAGAGCACGCTGTCAGCCATAAAGCACTCGTCCTTATAGGCAGAGCGGTCGGTTGGCAGTGTCACGGTGAACACACTGCCGCCGCCATCGTTGGGTTCGTAGCTGATAGAGCCATGGTGTGTGCGTACCAGTTCGGCTGTCAGCGTCAAGCCAATGCCGAGCGAGTCTTTTACGACACGGCTGCTTTCCATGTAACGGTCAAAGAGATGCTCGCGCAGTTCCGGGGCTACACCCACGCCATTGTCGGAAACAACAATCTTGAGTGAATGGTTAG
Organism: bacterium; assembly: GCA_963636905.1. Taxonomy (GTDB): domain Bacteria; phylum Bacteroidota; class Bacteroidia; order Bacteroidales; family Bacteroidaceae; genus Prevotella. Next base: position 3,433 of record CAVHML010000028.1, on the reverse strand, counting down.
GGGAGGGTAGGGTGGCATTTGTTTCCGCAACCTCTTCTTTTGAGTCTGTGGGGGCACTGGCCGGCACATCTTTGTTTGCCTGTTTTGAATTCAAATCTTCACTTTCAAGAAGAACCGAGACGATGATTTCCCCCTTGCGTTGCGTGTATTTGAAAGCGTTGGAGATAAGGTTATAGACAATCTTGTCGATATAGCTTGCGTCAAAAGGTATGCGCATCGAGTGTACTTGTGTGCGGAAATCGTAGCGGATGTCTTTCTCTTCGGCAACCTCATGGAAGTCCATATAGATGTTCTGCACGTATGCTATGATGTCTGACTCGCGCAACTGTAGCGAGAGCTTGCCCTGTTGCATCTTGCGGAACTCCAGCAGCTGGTTGACAAGGCGCAGCATCCGGTTGGTGGAACGCTGCATGGTGTCAAGCGGCTGCTTCAGGTTGCCCTGTTGGTTGAGCAGCTTTAGCCGTTCCATCATGCCGCGTATGATAGTGAGAGGGGTGCGGAACTCGTGGGAAACATTGGTGAAGAAGCGTATCTTGTAGTCTGTCAGCTGCCGTTCTATCTCGGTTCTCTGGCGTTCTTCGCGCACATGCCGACGCAAACGATAGATGTGGCGCAAAAGATGGAAGATGTAGAGACCGATGGCTGCGGCTATACATATATATATAATGTATGCCCACCACGACAGCCACCATGGTGGCGACACACGAATTGGCAGTGTGTGGTCTTCAGTCCACTGTCCATCTACAAGTGCCTTTACGTGCAGCGTGTAGTTGCCGGGCTTCAGTTGTGAGTATATGGCCTCCGGGTGGTTGGTCATCGGGCACCACGTTTGCTCAAGTCCCTCCAAATAGAACTGGTAACTGATTGCATCGGCATCGGCCATGCGCATGGCCGAGAAATGTATGGTGACGCTATTCTGGTCGTGGTTTAGCACAATGCTTTTCCCGAGCGACAGTGCCTTGCGGGCTGACTCAAGGGAATGGTCAGTGCCCAAGTCGTAGATAGAGCGGCCGTTTACGTGAATGTCGGTGAAAAGGAGCGCAGTGTTGAGTGCAGAGGGAAGAGTGTCAGCCCTTGACTTGTCCCTTACGACAAGTACTCCGCCCATTGTGCCGAACAACTGTGCGCCCGGCTGCATAAGGAATGTATTGCCTACGAAATAGTTGTCGGCAATCTGCTGGCTGAAGTGGAACGTGCGCACTCCGAGAGTCTTCCTGTTTATGACCGCCAGGCCGCTCTCTGTTCCGAGACAGATATTCCCGTGCCGGTCAAGGCATACGATGTTTACGTTGTTGCTGGGCAGTCCCTGCATGACAGTGTACTGCTCGCAGCCGGTCATGGCCGTGTGGTCCTTGTTGAAAGTGCAGCATACCACACCGCTGCCCTGCACACTGCACCACACCTTGCCGTCCTGTACGCAGAGCGACAGTATGTCATAGCCTGGCAGAGGACTGTTTGACGGGTTGAAACTGTGGAACGATGCCGCCGTGATGTCCTTTTGGCGGGTGTCAACCATGAACAGTCCGCTTTGTGTGGCCACCCACAGGCGTCCGGCTTTGTCTGTATGCATGTCTGTGATGCCGTTTTCGGCAGCATCACTGTTGAGAAACGTCTGGTAGATGAGCTTTTCGCCGGGAACAGGTACTGAAGGTACAAGTGCCAAACCATAGTTGCGGGCGCCTATCCAAATGCGTCCCCGGCTGTCCTGTATCATTCTGTAGGGATTGTTGAACGTGATGGCGTTCTTGCCTTCACCTTTTGTGTACTGCACACCGTCTATATAGATGCCGTCACCGTCGGTGGCTACCCACTGATGACCCTTGCTGTCTGTCATTACCGCATTTATGCGGCTGGTTTTCCGTGGCAACGGCTCAAAGCGGTTGGTGGAGAGGTCGAGTGCAAAGACACCCCTGTCATTGGTTAACACGAGTATTCGCCCGTCGCTCATGGGGAATAGCCCGCGCACAGTGTTGGCACTTTGATTGGTAGCTTCCGGCTGTGGCTTCAAATAGCAGCCGTCGGCCGCATGGAGCACGGTCAGACAAGTGATGCCGCCTCCTTGTGTGGTAAGCCAGAGGTTGCCTTCGCGGTCGATGACAGGTTGGTACAGATAGTTGGTGCGCAGGATGGCATTGGCATCCTGTGCCAGATAATGGCGTAATTTCCTTGTTGTGGTGTCGAACACGAAGAGTCCGTTGCCGCAAGTGGTTATATAGACTTGGCCATGTGCACCGCCCATGACGTAAAACGTGCGTTGGAACGACTGGATGGTTTCTGCCGCCAGCAGTTGTTGCCGTGCTACGGTATGTCCGCCGTCATCCACGACCCACAGTTCCCCTGTCCGGCTTATGACAATGTGGCAACTGCCATACTTGCCATAGTAATGCCCGTCTTTAATGTCAGGCCATGCAGTGCTTCGCTGTACGCTTTGGCTTGCCAAGTCAACGGCAAGCGTCCCCCGGTTGGTGAACACCTGTGCCGTATGGCCGTTGCCGCAACCGGATGTCACGCGGTTTACTGTGCCGATGGCGGCAGGTATGTTGATGGCAGCGGCTATTTTCCCGTTTTTCCGGCCTATAAGCACCTTGTTGTCGGACGTGAAGAAGATATACTGGCCGCAGACAGCTATGCAGCGGCGCACTTTGAAGCCCGTGCCTACCGTATGTGCCTTGCCTGAAGGGTTGACATAAACTATGCCGTTGTCAGTTGAGAAGAACGCTCCGCCGTCGGCAGTGGGCGTTACCTGCCTGACCTCTTGGCAGGGCAGCCGCTTGTTGTCGAGCGTATAGTCCGTACACTCGAACTTTCCCTTGTCATATTTCACACGCCGTGCGCCGTTGGCGTCCTGAAAGAGCCAGGCTATTCCATGAGGACCCAACACTACTTCACGGAAAGTGCGTTGTTGGTCGCCGCATCCCGTGTAGTCGAGGAAGTCGCCGCTTTGGGTATCGTAGCAGAAGAACGCATAGCTGGACGACCGAAGCCACAGAAGGTTGTGGTCACGATCCATCTCCATGCGCACAATATTGGGAGTTACCGTTCTGCCGTCACTGCCTATAGGCAAGTTCCTGAGGGTTTGGAACCGATAACCGTCATACCAACTCAATCCACCTGTACCGCCCACCCAAATAAATCCCCGTGTGTCTTGCGCCACAGCATAGAGATAGTTGCTTGGCAATCCCTGTGCCGTTGTCAGATGGTGCGGAGTAAGGTGTACGTCAGCCGCCATAGCAGGGATTTCCGTTATGGTCAGTAGGGCAATCGTCAGTAGTTGCCGGAGTATTCTCATGTTGTTTTAGGTTTCTTTGAGTATGCAAAGATAATGCAAACGAGCGCAATGAAAGCCCGCTTTCGTATTGCCGAGTGCAGCTTATCTTATGCAAATATAATCAAAATTATCCATCGGCGGAATTAAAACCGTGCGGACTTTATG
>CAVHML010000027.1:8535-17302 GCA_963636905.1 bacterium | reverse complement strand
AGCAACTGGAGAAGAAAGGCATCGAGTTCTACCTGCAATCCGCCGTCAACTCCATCGCTGACGGACGGGTAACGTTCGACCGCAAGGGCAAGACCGTTACCGTTGAGGCCGACAAAGTGCTGCTTGCCGTGGGGCGGAAGCCCAACACCGAGGGGCTTAGCCTCGACTCTGCGGGCGTGGAATACGATGCTAAGGGCATCAAAGTGGACGACAATATGCAGACAAACGTGCCGGGCATCTACGCCATAGGTGACGTTAACGGTAGGCAGATGCTCGCCCACGCCGCCACAATGCAGGGACTCCGTGCCGTCAACCACGTGCTTGGGCGCACCGACAACATACGCTTCGACATAATGCCCGCCGCCATATTCACCAATCCCGAGGCCGCCAGCGTGGGCGCAAGCGAGGACTTCTGCAAGGAAAACGGCCTTGCCTACCGCTGCGCACGGTCGCATTACCGCGCCAACGGCAAGGCTTTGGCCATGAGTGAGGCCGAGGGACTCATTAAAATCATTGCATCCGAGGGCGGTCACCTGCTGGGTTGCCACGCCTACGGGGCACATTCGGCCGACATAATACAGGAGATAGGTGCGCTGATGTGCCGCAATACCACCGTAAACGAGCTGAAAGACATCATCCATACGCACCCTACGCTTGGCGAAATGGTGCAGGAAGCCGCCCTTAGCCTATGATTTCCACTCTTCTTGCCGCCCTTTTGACAGTGGCCGTCGTGGCTTTGGCCGTGGCCATACGCAAGGTTTACGCCTCGGAAAGGGAGCGTTCGCGGCTCGCAGTCGATGCCGAGAAGAAGGCAACCGAGCTGGAACTGCGCGGCGAACAGCTGCTCAGTCTGACCCAACGTGCCGAGAAAGCCGAGCAGGAGGCACGCCTTCTGGCTCAGGACAACCGCACTATGACCGCTGAAGCCGAAGCCCGGCAGCGCGAGATAGACATCCTGCGCAAGCAAAACGCCGAGGAGACGAAGCTCCGGAGCGAGCAATTTGCCGAACAACTGCGCACCGCAAAGGAGCAGATAGCCAACATGGCGCAGCAAATAATGGAGCAGAACACCCGAAAGCTAAAGGAACAGAACACCGAGAGCGTGGGTAGCATAACGCAACCGCTCAAAGAAGCCATCGGCGACATGCGGAAAGCAATCAGCGAAAGCATGAAAGACACAGCGCAACACTCCGCTTCCCTGCGCGAGCAGATACGCCTTATGATGGACAGCAGCCGCGAAATCGGCATGAAAGCCGACAACTTGGCCAACGTATTGCGCCGAGACAACAAGGCCGCTGGTAACATGGGCGAGATAATACTGGGCGACTTGCTGGCCTCGCAGGGGCTTACCGAGGGCATCCACTATGAGGTTCAGGCACGCTTGCGCGACGAGACAGGAAGACCAATCCGCAATGATGAGACAGGAAAGGAGATGCAGCCCGACGTGATACTGCACTATCCGCAGGGGCAGGACGCTATAATAGACTCCAAGGTGTCGCTCGTTGCATACGAAAAGTACGTCAACGCCACATCGCAAACCGACAAGGAACGCTATCTGCAAGACCACATAAAGAGCGTAAGGCAGCACGTCGGCGAGCTTGCACGCAAGGATTACAGCAAATATGTAAAAGCTCCGCGCGAGGCAATCGACTTCGTTATCATGTTCGTACCGTTCGAATCGTCGCTGCAACTCGCCCTCGCAAACGACCCGACCCTATGGCGCGATGCTTTCGAGCGCAAGGTTTTCATTACCGGGGAGCAGAATTTGCTCGGAATACTGCACATGATACACATAGCATGGGTGCAGAACCAACAGGCAGAGAACCAGGAAAAGGTGTTCGGAGTGGCCGAACAGCTGCTCGACAGGCTGGGTGACTTCATAAAACGCTACCGCGACTTGGGCGAAACCCTTGAGAAGGCGCAGAAGGCATACGCCTTTGCCGACAACAAACTGCTCTCCGGCAACCAGAGTGTGGTCAAAAAAGCGCGGGAAATGGTTGACCTCGGTGCAAAAGAGAACCCCAACCGCAAGATACCCAAGGCGGAAACGGGCATTGAACTGCCCGAACCAGAGACTGAAGAAGTATAGTGGCAGCGGTTATATACCTTTTTCTGCAACGTGGTATACATAGACAGCGACATCTACAGCTTCGACCTTGACGAAGCACTCGCGCATATATCCGCACAACGGCGCGACCAAGCGCTGCGGTTCAGCCATGAGGCGGGGCGCAGACAGTGTGTTGCCGCCTACAATCTGCTCAAGAAAGGACTGGAAACCGAATATGGCATAACCGAAAACGTGGAGTTTGGCTATGCTGAGGGCGGCAAACCGTTCATAAAAGGCCACGAGACAATCCATTTCAACTTGAGCCATTGCCGTTCTGCCGTGGCGTGTGCGATAGACAATAAGCCCATTGGCATAGACATTGAGACCGTCCGGCCGTTCAAAGACAGCCTCGCTCGTCACGTGCTTAGCCAGTCAGAATATGAAAAGGCCATAGCTTCCGCCGACCCAGCCTACGAGTTTGCGAGGCTGTGGACCATGAAAGAGAGTCTTCTGAAGCTGACTGGGCGCGGCCTACGCACCGACTTGCAGTCGCTACTTCCCTGTCCGGGGGTCAAGTTCATACCGGTTGATACCGGCGAAGCCAAGGTTGTTTGCACTGTATGTCTGAACGAAGAATAATACACGTTGACATGGATGCCTTTTTCGCATCCGTTGAGCAGCGCAACCACACCGAACTGCGCGGCAAACCCGTGGCCGTGGCTCACGACGAGCCGCGCGGAGTGGTGTCCACGGCCAGCTATGAGGCTCGCCGCTTCGGTGTTCATTCGGCCATGCCGGTGGTTTCGGCCAAGCGGATGTGCCCCTCGCTGGTGCTCGTGCCGCCACATTTCGACGAATACAAGGCCGTTTCGGCACAGATACACTCCATTTTCCACGACTACACCGACCTGATAGAGCCAATATCCATCGATGAGGCGTTTCTTGACGTTACGGAAAATAAGAAGAACCTGCCCCTTGCCGTAGATATAGCGCGGGAGATACGCCAACGGATACGCCAGGAGCTGCATCTTACTGCCTCGGCCGGTGTCTCATACAACAAGTTTCTGGCCAAGATAGCGTCCGACTACCGCAAGCCGGACGGCCTCACAGTGATACATCCCGACCGTGCGCAGGAGTTCATCCGCACACTAAGGATAGAGCAATTCTGGGGTGTCGGAGCGAAAACGGCCGAGAAGATGCACTTTATGGGCATTTTTACCGGCCGCGACCTGCTGGAGTGTTCGCAGAAACATCTGCAGGAAGTGTTCGGAAAGGCCGGCCTCACCTACTACAACTTCGCCCGCGGCATCGACCTGCGCCCCGTTGAGAGCGAGTATGTGCGCAAGTCGGTGGGCTGCGAGCAGACCTTTGCCGAGGATATCAGCACGCGTGCGGCGGTGACAATAGAACTTTACCACACTATACTCGAACTGGTGAGGCGCATAAAGAAGGAGGATTTCGAGGGGCGGACGCTCACGCTGAAGGTGAAATATGCCGACTTCACGCAGATAACGCGCAGCCTCACGCAGCAGGGCATACTCACTACGAAGGACGAAATACTGCCTCTGGCCAAGCGACTACTCAAGTCTGTCAGCTTTTCCGCCGCACATCCCATCCGCCTGTTGGGTCTTTCGGTGTCCAACCCGTCGGCTGAGGCCAACATACACAGGGAGGAATGGGTGGAAGGCTTCCTGGAATTTGAGGACTGAAGGCCGGTTCTGCACCGCAGATGCGGCTGACGCATACGGCAGACAGCCTTTCCGCAACTCACAAAGCGGCTGACGGCAAGCGCAAAGAGGCTGTCTGTCAGCATGATGCAGCCGTTTTCTGCCCACGAAGCGGCTGACGGCAATCATAACCCGGCGGTTTACGGGTCGTAAACCGCCCCTTTAGACATCACAAACCGCCCGTTTACGACTCGTAAACGGGCGGTTTGTCATATCCAAGCGCCGCCTTTGTCTGCGGCAGTGCCCGGTCTGCGTCAGAAAAACAGGGTGCGCTCCACCCAATATACGCCCATTCCGGCGAGGAAACCGGCGAACGCCACCCACGAGATGCGCTTCATGTACCACACGAAGGTAATCTTTTCGAGTCCCATAACCACCACTCCGGCAGCGGAACCGATGATGAAAATGGAGCCGCCTACACCGGCGCAGTAGGCCAAAAGCTGCCAAAAGATACCGTCTTGCATCATGTCGCCGGTCTCAGCCAGTGGGTACATGCCCATACAACCGGCCACTAACGGAACGTTATCGACTATGCTCGACAGCACACCTATGACACCTGTGATGAAGTAACGGTTGCCTTCAAAGGCGTAGTCCAGCCCCTGACCGAGTGCGGAGAGCACGCCTATCGTCTCCAGACAGGCCACTGCCATGAGGATACCGAGGAAGAAAAGGATGGTGGACATGTCTATTCGCGAGAGCATATCGGTCACTCGCTTCATCCGCATGCCCTTTTCCTCAACGCCGGGCAGCCGGCTGTAGAACACTTCCGTTACTGTCCACAGCACTCCGAGCACGAGTAAGATGCCGACAAACGGCGGCAGGTGGGTGATAGTCTTGAATATAGGCACGAAAACCAGTCCGCCCACGCCGAGGAAGAACACGGTTTTGCGCTGCGAATCGGTGAACAGCTCCGGCTCGGCGGCCTCTGTGGCTGTGTCAGAGTCGTTGTTCACGTTGCCTTTCAGCGACAGCGACAGCAGCCAGGCGGGTATTACCATCGACACGAGCGACGGTATGAGCAGCTCGCACAGCACTCCGGCGGCCGAAACCAGCCCCTTGTTCCACAGCATGATGGTGGTCACATCGCCTATGGGCGAGAATGCGCCGCCCGAATTGGCCGCTATCACCACGAGTGAGGCGTAGATGATGCGCTCCTTCTGGTCGCTCACGAGCTTGCGGAGTATCATTACCATCACTATAGCGGTGGTCATGTTGTCGAGAATGGCCGAGAGGAAGAACGTCATAAAGGCTATGCGCCACAGCAGGGCGCGCTTGCTCTTGGTGCGGAGCGTGCCTCTGACGAAGTTGAAGCCGCCGTTCTGGTCAACCAGCTCCACTATTGTCATGGCTCCCATGAGGAAGAAGAGGGTGGTGGAGGTGCTTCCGAGGTGACGCTCCATGGCGTTGCTCACCACCGAAGCGGCGCCTGCGCCAACGGCATCGGGCAGGTAGGCCGACGGATCAAGCATGAACAGGGTCCAGCAACACACGAACATCAGCAAGGCAATGGCCGCCTTGTTGACTTTGGTCAGGCTTTCGAGGGCGATAAACACATAGCCCAGCACGAAAACGACCACGATTGTAAGGGTCAAAGTTGTCATTTCAGTATTATATTTTTAGGTTTTCTTCTCTTCAAACGCCGCCCTCCCCACAGTCAAGGCGCACCGCTGCACAGGCCGGGAGGCCGCTGCGGAGGACTAAGGCGATGCAAAATTAGCAAGAAAATGCCGCCTCTGTATAAAGAAAGGTGTGCAAAACTTACGTAATCGTTACCGTTGGCCACCGGCAAGGGGCAGGACTGCACTGCACAACCGTTGCGCCCGGAGCCGCAGACCGGCAGGATACTGTGGGCAAAGCGGCTGTTTGCTCATCGTAAACCGCCCGTTTACGACCCGTAAATGCCGTGTTTACGACCCTTAAACAGGCCGTTTACGAGGCGCAAACGGGCGGTTTGTGCAAGCAACTGGCCGTCAGACAGTTGCAAGGCGGCGTTTTCAGGCCGTACAACGCCGCACATTGGGGGCGCAAACGGTCTCTCCGCTAACGCCACAAGTCGGGACAGGCGGAAGAAGTAGCACTTTTTTCAGTACAAAAGCCAAAATCTAATACTCGTTTCCGCACTTATCCGCTATCTTTGCCAGTAATTAAAACCAAACTACTAATCACTCAACGACTGACAAACATGGGAAAGGAAAAGTGCTTCTTTGCCGTTGACCTCGGAGCAACGAGCGGCAGGACTATCGTAGGACGGCTGCATGAAGGCAAAATAGAGCAGGAAGAGCTGACCCGTTTCGATAACAACCTTATAGAAACTGGCGGCCATTTCTACTGGGACATATACGCTCTCTACAACGAAGTGATAAAGGGACTGAAGGAAGCCGCACGCCGGCAACTGCCAGTGTGCTCCATAGGCATCGACACCTGGGGAGTTGACTTTGTGTGCGTAGGCTCTGACGGCGCCATACTGCGCAATCCGCTGGCCTATCGCGACCCTCACACGTTCGGAATGATGGAAGACTACTTCAAGAACGCCGTGGACAAGGAGACGGTGTATGGCATTACCGGCATACAGTTTATGAACTTCAACTCGCTGTTCCAGCTCTACACGATGCGCAAGAACGGCGACTCGGCTCTCGAAAACGCCGGTAAGATACTGTTTGTGCCCGATGCGCTGAGCTATATGCTCACCGGGAAGATGGTATGTGAATACACCATCGCCTCAACCAGCCAGATTCTTGACCCGAAGACCAAACTTCTGGACGAAAAGCTGCTGGGTAGCGTCGGCCTGACGCGCGACCGCTTCGGCAAGATGGTCAATCCCGCCACGGAAATAGGCACGCTGACGCCGGAAGTGCAGAAGATGACAGGGCTGGGGGCAGTGCCTGTGGTGGCAGTGGCAGGACATGACACAGGTAGTGCGGTGGCTGCCGTGCCGGCAAAGGACGAACGGTTCGCATATCTCAGCAGCGGAACGTGGAGTCTGATGGGTATAGAGACCAAAGACGCCATTATTAATAAGGTAAGCTACGACCGCAACTTCACCAACGAGGGCGGTATCGAGGGAACAACGCGCTTCCTGAAGAACATCTGCGGCATGTGGCTCTACGAAAGGTGCCGCAAGGAGTGGACAGATGCGCCCAAATCGCACACGGAACTCATTGCCGACGCTATGAAGACCGCACCGTTCCAGAGCATCATCAACCCCGACGACGAGATGTTTGCCAACCCCTCGTCAATGGTAAACGCCATAAAGGACTACTGCAAAGCCACGGGGCAGCACGTGCCGGAGGGCTATGCGGAGATATGCAGGTGCATCTTTGAGAGCCTCGCATTGCGCTATCGCCAGGTGTTCGGCTACCTGAAAGAGATGGCAACCTTCCCCATCGAAGTGCTCCACATCATCGGTGGCGGTTCGCTGAACGCCCACCTGAACCAGTTTACCGCCAACAGTCTCGGCATAAAAGTGCTCGCCGGGCCGCAGGAAGGCACCGCCATAGGCAACATAATGCTACAGGCCAAGGCCGCCGGAGACGTGAAAGACATCTGGGATATGCGCCGGATAATAGCGGCAAGCGTCGAGCTGAAGAGCTTTGAGCCGCAGGACAAGGAGGCTTGGGACAACGCTTACGAACGCTTTCTGCAAGTAGTGGCGAAGAAAGGCTGACCCTTTGCGCCGCCTGACCGCCGACAAAAGACAACGAAACAGACAGAACATATTAAACAAACAAAACCTAAAGCGAAATGAAAGCAGAATTGATCACAAAAAACTACGAGATTGCCAAAGAGCGTTACGCCGCTCTCGGTGTTGATACCGACAAGGCTATCGAGACTTTAGAGAAGACTCCCATCTCATTACACTGCTGGCAAGCCGACGATGTGGTAGGCTTCGAACGCGGAGAAGCAGCGTCCGGCGGTATCCAGTCAACAGGTAACTATCCCGGCAAGGCTCGCAACATCGACGAACTGCGTCAGGACATCGAGAAGGTGCAGACTCTGCTCGCAGGTACTTACCGTCTGAACCTCCACGAAATCTACGGTGAGTTCAACGGCAAGCTCGTTGACCGCGACCAAGTGGGCGTTGAGCACTTCCAGGGATGGATGCAGTGGGCAAAGGAGCACGGGCTTAAGCTCGACTTCAACTCGACTTCTTTCTCTCACCCGAAGAGTGGCAGTCTGTCACTGTCCAATCCTAACAAGGAAATACGCGACTTCTGGATTGAGCACACAAAGCGTTGCCGCCGTATAGCCGACGCTATGGGTAAGTATCAGAACGACCCGTGTATAATGAACATCTGGGTGCATGACGGAAGCAAGGACATCACTGTAGAGAAGTCACGCTATCGCGAGATACTGAAAGCCAGTCTCGATGAGATACTCGCTGAGAACCTGCCCAACATGAAGCCCTGTCTTGAGGCAAAACTGTTCGGTATCGGACTTGAAGCCTACACGGTTGGCTCGCATGACTTCTACGCTGGCTACTGCGCAAAGAACAATGTCATCTACACACTGGACACCGGCCACTACGAACCCACCGAGAACGTGTCGGATGCAGTGTCTTCGCTGCTGCTGTTCGTGCCCGAACTGATGCTCCACGTGTCCCGTCCTATGCACTGGGACTCGGATCACGTCACTCTCTTCGACGACAACACACGCAACCTGTTCTCCGAACTGGTAAGAGCCGACGCTCTCGACCGTGCCCACATCGGACTTGACTACTTCGACGGTTCTATCAACCGCATCGGTGCATACATCATCGGTGTGCGTGCTGCCCAGAAGTCACTGCTCCAGGCATTCCTTGAGCCGCTCGCAAAGCTGCGTAAGTATGAGGACGAGGACAAGTTGTTCCAGCGTCTGGCTCTCTTGGAAGAGGCAAAGACACTGCCTTTCGGTGCTGTCTATGACTATTTCAACATGAAGAACAACATCCCCGTGGGCGAAGAGTTCATCGCTGACGTGGAGAAGTATGAGGCTGAAGTGCTGAGCAAGCGCAACT
>CAVHML010000027.1:0-7883 GCA_963636905.1 bacterium | reverse complement strand
ATCGCCATAATCGGAGTGGCCGGCTCTATGAAGGCCGCATCGCTGTCGGAAGAGGAGAAGAAAGCCGCTGTAAAGGACTTCAACTTCCCAAAAGGACTGCTCATCGCCCTGCTTGCAGGCTTCATGAGCGGCTGCTTCAACGTCGGACTTGAGTTCGGAAAGGACATAAACTTCGGCGATTTGACCCCCGATATGTACAAGACGCTGCCCGCAACGTTCCTCGTTACGCTCGGCGGATTTGTGACTAACGCCGTCTATTGCTTCTTCCAGAACAGCAAAAACGGCACTTGGGGCGACTACAAGAAGGGCAGTGTATGGGGCAACAACCTGCTGTTCTGCCTCCTGGCCGGTGCGTTGTGGTACAGCCAGTTCTTCGGTCTTTCGCTCGGAAAGGGCTTCCTCGCAAGCTCGCCGACGCTGATGACGCTCGCGTTCTGCATACTTATGGCTCTCAACGTGGTGTTCTCCAATGTCTGGGGCATCATTCTCAAGGAGTGGAAAGGCTGCTCGCGGAAGACCATCGCCGTGCTTTTGGTCGGCATAGTGGTGCTTATCATATCGTCGTTCCTGCCCCAGCTGGTGTAAAGCCGACTCTTGAACTGATATATCAAGGAAGATACGCAGATATATCGCAGCAGATACGCTAAGACATCGCAGCAGATACACTGAAAAACGAGTCCGCCCGACAGAGTCAAACAAGGCTTCTGCCGGGCGGATTTGTATTCTTTTTATAGATAAAGGTGTCGTTTACGGTTCGGAAAGGCCGGATGTGAGGGCTATGCCTTGGTCGCTGATGGTTATCAAGCGGCGGCGGTAGAGGTCGCCTATGGCCTTTTTGAATGTCTTTTTGCTCACTTTGAAGCGGTCGGCAATAAGCTCTGCGGGGCTTTTGTCGCCCAGTTCGCAGCGTCCGCCGTTGTCTTGCAGGTAGCGGAGCAACGTTTCGGAGAACTCTTCGGTCTGTCTACGTCCCGTGGGCTGTATGGTCACGTCAATTTTCCCGTCCTGACGCACGTGGTCGATGTAGCCTTTCAGACGGTCGCCGGTGCGGAGCGGACGGAATATCTGGTCTTCATACACAAGTCCGGAGTAGCGGTTGTCGATGATAACCTTGAAGCCGAGGTCGGTTTTCTGCCACACCAACAGGCTCACTTCGTCGCCGTGGCTGTAGCGGGGCGGCTCTTGCGACAGCCATTTCTCCACCTTTGCGGTGGCCATGAGGCGGTATGTCTCCTCGTCAACGGTCACGTAAACGATGTAGCGCGCACCCTTTACCATGCGTATCTTCTGCTCCCGGAACGGGCAGAAGAGGTCTTTCATGGGTCCCCACCGCAGGAATGCGCCGTACTGGTTGGTCCATGCCACCTCCAAACAGGCGAAGTCGCCCACCTTGGCCAGCGGTTTTTCGGTGGTAGCCACAGGTTTTTCGTCCTGGTCAAGGTAGATAAACACGTCCAGAACGTCGCCTGGCTTACATCCTTCGGGCACATAGCGTGACGGAAGGAGCACCTCGCCCTCGACTCCGCCGTCGAGATACATCCCGAAAGGCACAGCCCTGACTACCTCAAGGCGGTTGTAGTCGCCCAAAAGGATGCGCTCAGTCTTCAAGTTGTCCATCTTTCATCTTTATTGTGCGGTCGGTTATCGACGCCAGACCCTCGTCGTGGGTGACGATAACGAACGTCTGGCCGAACTTGTCCCGCAGGTTGAAGAACAGCTGGTGCAGCTCTTCCTTGTTCTTAGTGTCGAGACTGCCCGACGGTTCGTCGGCAAGTATCACCGCCGGATTGTTGACTAACGCCCGCGCAACGGCCACCCTCTGCTTCTCACCGCCCGACAATTCGTTTGGCTTGTGCCTTGCGCGGTCGGCCAAACCCATGAATTCGAGCAGCTCGGCCGCCCTCTTCTTGGCCTCCTTGGCCGGAGTTCCGGCTATGAAAGCGGGTATCATTATGTTCTCGGCAGCCGTAAATTCGGGCAGAAGCTGGTGGAACTGGAACACGAAACCGATGTGGCGGTTGCGGAAATCGGCCAGCTTGCGCTGGTTAAGTCCACTGATGTCAACCCCGTCAATGGCTATTGAGCCACTGTCAGGGTGGTCGAGAGTACCGATAATCTGCAGTAGTGTGGTCTTGCCGGCACCGCTTGGGCCGACGATACTCACCACTTCGCCCTTGCCGATGTGCAGGTCTATGCCTTTAAGCACCTGCAACGGGCCGAAGCTCTTGGTTATTCCTTTTATGTCAATCATCTGTTTTAGTCTTTTCTCTTTAATGTGTGGTCTCTGAAAACAGGCTTTGTATGGTGTCAGGACGGTTTCTTTGAGCCTATTTTGTTCTCAATCCATTCTTTTATGGCGGCGTATGCGCTCTCTTGTTCCTGCCGTTGCGGAGCGGTAAAGGTCATGGTGTCCTGCGGCTGACCGTGCTGGTCGGGGTAGATAATCATCAGGCTGCAGTCTGGAAAGAATGTGGTCAGCTCTTCAGGAAGCCGCTCGAACGTCGGTTTGTAGGACACTGTGCCGTTGCGGGCGGTGATTACGACGAGCAAATGGTCGGCGTTTACCACCTTAGACAGTGCGGTAAACTCCTTCCAGTGCTGCATCAGTTCGTATTCGGCGCGCACTTCCGGGTGGCGGTTCTGTATGTATGCGCTTATGAGAGCGGTCGTTTCCTGCCTTCCGTGGAACACTATACGGCAGCCGATGTTGGCGGTCAGACGTGCCAAGTGCTCTATCCAGCGGTAGAAACCCGGCTCGAACTCCACCCTCGACGGTACGGCTACGTGTATTCGGCGCAGCGTTCCGAGGGGGCAAACGATACGGCTCATGACTATCTGGCTGTTTATTTCGCTCGTCAGTCCCTGCGCAAAAGAACCCCAAAATGAGTCGTGGGGGCCTTTACGATGGTGCATTGCCATGATTATTTCCGACGCATAGTTCTCCTTAAAGGCGTGCTTTATGCCATTTGCAATGTTGGTTGCCAACCGGCTTTGCGTCTGTATCCGCACGTCAGATGCCGCAGCTACGGTGGCCGCACGGTCGAGTATGCGGCGGCCGTTGTTCTGGTTGTGGCGGCTATACAGGTCGTCGTTCACCACGTTCAGGCCAATCAGCCCTCTGTTGAGCTTCCTGTTGCTCATCATAATGGCCAGCTGTACGAGCGAATCGGTGTCCTCTTCGTGTTGCAGAATGGCCATTATCTTCTCGTCATCGCCGCCTGTGTCCTGCTCGTCCGGCATGGTTTTGCTGCGCAGGAGTATCTTTTGTGCCGAGTGTTCCACCACGATAGAACTGATAATGCACGTGAACAGTATCATCATCACTACGCCATTCAGCATGTTAGCGTCCACGAGAAATGACCCGTCGGGCTGCTTCATCTTCATTCCAACCATGACTATCGCTATGCCACCGGCCGCATGAGCCTCGGTAAGCCCGAACATCATGTGGCCTGAAAGCCACGGAAAGCGCAGCGCAAAGCACGAGGCGTAAGCGGCAACGGCCTTGGAAAGAGTGCCGAAAAAGACCATACAGAACACCACCCACAGCGTGTCAACTCCGTGAAAGAGCACGCTTATGTCGATAATCATGCCCACTCCTATCAGAAAGTATGGGATAAAGATGGCGTTACCGATGAACTCGATGCGGTTCATCAGCGGAGATACGCCCGGAATGAACCTGTTTAGCAACAGTCCGGCAAGGAATGCGCCGAAGATACCCTCCAGTCCGCACATCTCAGATGCCGCCGCGCTGATGAACAACACGCACAGTACGTAGATGTAAAGCATTACAGAATCGGAGTAACGGCGGAAGAACCAGCGTGTCAGACGCGGCAGAAAGAACACCTCGCCGATGCAGAAAAGCGACATTTTCAGCAGGAACATGACCCAGAAACCGATGCCTCCCGCCCCGTCACCGGCCGCTCCTACTATAGCCGCAAGTATGAGTAGCGACAGCGTGAGGGCTATCATCGACGAGCCAACGCTCAATGCAACGCCCGGATGTTTCTGCAATCCGAACTTGCAAACGATGGGATAGGCTATCAAAGTGTTCGATCCGAAGATACAGGCCAGCAACATGGATGCCGTAGGCGAGTAGCCGAGCATCTCTATACCTATTATATATGCAGTGGCAAACGGCACTATGAAGGTGAGAATGCCGAAGAGAAGGAACTGCCCCTGCCGCTTTTTGATGTCCTTCATGTTCATTTCCAACCCGGCAAGGAACATGATGTAGAGCAGACCCACGCGTCCGAACAGTTCAAAAGAGCTGTCCCGCTCAAGAATATTCAACCCGTATTTTCCCACAAGTATGCCTGCGAGCACCATTCCCACGATGTGCGGTATGCGCAGACGTGCCATTACGATGGGCGCAAACAGTATGATGCACAGCACGACAAAGAAGATTAGCGTCGGGTCTGTTATGGGAAAATAATGTGAAATGTCAGGCAT
The DNA here is from genome assembly GCA_963636905.1 of bacterium. GTDB lineage: Bacteria > Bacteroidota > Bacteroidia > Bacteroidales > Bacteroidaceae > Prevotella. The sequence goes on along the minus strand of CAVHML010000027.1, from coordinate 3,434 downwards.
AATTGTCGTGAAAGGACACATTTTGTATGCAAAGGTGCGAAAAAATAATCATATCCGAATGTAAAATGTACTAAAAGTTGTATTTTTGCAACACCAAGGGTGCGTTTGGCGGTGTGCCACAGCCCCTTCCGTCACTTGAAGACGAAACGTTAAGTAGCGAAAGATGAAACGTCAAGTGGCGGGAAACGAAAGGTCGGGCAACGAAAGTGAACGGCCGAGTAGTGAAGACAGGAAGAGTAAACAGCTAAATATAAAAGATTAAACAACTAAAAACGGAGACATCAGAGACATGAAAGTGGCTATTGTTGGCGCAAGCGGAGCCGTTGGGCAGGAGCTTATGCGCGTGTTGGCAGAGAGAAATTTCCCGGTTGACGACCTTTTACTGTTCGGTTCGGAGCGCAGCGCCGGCCGGAAGTACACGTTCAAGGGCAAGGAATACGAGGTGAAACTCCTGCAGCACAACGACGACTTCAAGGGGGTTGACATTGCTTTCACGTCGGCCGGTGCCGGTACTTCAAAGGAATTTGCTGCCGATATAACCCGTTTCGGAGCCGTGATGATTGACAATTCGAGCGCATTTCGCATGGATGACGATGTGCCTTTGGTGGTTCCGGAGTGCAATGCGGCCGATGCGCTCAACCGTCCGCGCGGTATAATAGCCAATCCCAACTGCACTACGATTATGATGGTTGTGGTTTTGCAGCCCATAGAGCGCATCAGCCACATCAAACGCATACACATAGCGAGCTATCAGAGTGCGAGCGGTGCCGGAGCAGCCGCCATGGCGGAGCTTCAACAGCAGTATAAGGAGATAATAGAGGGCAAGGAAGTGACCGTAAAGAAGTTCCCCCACCAGCTGGCCTATAACGTTATACCTCAGATAGACGTGTTCCAGCCCAACGGATACACCAAAGAGGAGATGAAAATGTTCAATGAAACGCGCAAAATCATGCACAGTGACGTCAAGTGCTCGGCCATGTGCGTGCGTGTGTCGTCGCTCCGCGCCCATTCGGAGAGCGTTTGGATAGAAACAGAAAGGCCTGTTTCGGTAGAGGAGGCACAGAAAGCCATCGCCGCCGCGCCCGGTGTGACGCTCGAAGACGACCCTTCAAACCTCGTATATCCCATGCCGCTCGACACAGCCGGCAAGGATGACGTGTATGTAGGCCGCGTCCGCAAGGACTTGGCCGACGAGAACGGACTCACATTCTGGCTCAGTGGCGACCAGATACGCAAGGGTGCAGCCCTGAATGCGGTGCAGATAGCCGAATATCTCATCGAGACGGGCAACGTGAAGTGACCCCTTTCCCGTCAGCGTGCCGGCCTATGCGTCTTGCTGAAGTCCGCGCTTGACTGAGCCAAAGTATAATATGTATATAGAAAACCGCCCGTTTACCAAATAGCAAACGGGCGGTTTTTGTATCCAAGCCAATGGGGATGTGTGCCTAATCCTGTGGTTCTTTGTCTCCAAACAAATGGGTCGCAGTGTCAAACCTGACGGATTGATTGTCTGTCCCGGCGGCTTGGCTGTCGGATTACACCAAGTGGCTTATCAAGTCTTCGCGGTTTCCGGGCAGCATGTCGATGACAGGTATTTCAATCATGGTGTAGCAACCGGGCTGAAGGCGCATGGATGCGCGTGCCACATTGACGAGTACCTGACCCGTAAGCGCCGGGTTGTTGATGCTCATGTTGAACTCCAGACGCTGGTTCTGGGTCTTTCCGCTCACTCCCTTGCGCACGAGGTTCACCCCGTGCCCCATATCGCGCACGTCATCGACCGACTCCACAGCAAAGACGTGGGTCTCGTCGCTCGCAAAGTACGGGTCTGCCTTTATCGACTTGGCCACTTCGTCGAGCGAAGCGCCGTCTTCCAGCTCCACATACACCATCCGGCGGTGTATTCCCTCGCCCAGAGGTATCGTAACCGACAGGGCGTTCTTCACACCTGCCTTGGATCTTACGCATACAGAGTGCCCCATTGACATTCCGGGGCCGAAGTTGGTGTAGCTCAAGCCCTTTGGCGCGAGGCTCTGCATGAGGGTTCTCACTATCGAGTCAGACCCCGGATCCCATCCGGCGGCGATTACCGACACGGCGTTGTGCTCCTTGCACACCGGCATGAGGCTTGCCCGGTACTGGCAGATGCTCGTATGTATGTCGAAACTGTCAACTGTGTTGATGCCAAGGGGCAGTATCTTCTTCGCATATTCCTCACAGCTGCGCGTGGGGGTGGCAAGTATGGCCACGTCAACGCCGTCCAGCTCCGTTATGTCCTTCACTACCTTGTAGGCGTTCAGCTCTTCGGGCTTGTTGTCCGCACCGTTGCGGCGCACGATACCGGCTATCTCGAAGTCGTCGGCGGCCTCAAGAGCCTGCACGGAGTAGCGACCTATGTTGCCGTAACCCACTACGGCTGCTCTGATCTTGTCCATTTCTTTGTAGTTGTTTGATGTGTTGTTTTGTTTAAGTCACTGCAAAAATAGTCAATAAGTACGAGAAAACGGCAGCAAGGCGAACAAAACGTTACCGTAAAGTGCCGTTTCCGTTCTTTTTGACAGCCGTTCTCGCTGTCTGACCGCCATGCTTTTTGCCATTATATAATAATGTATAGGGGCGGAAACGTGAGGGTGGGGCGGTGGAAACATACAGAAACGGTGGTGAAGACAGGGCGGTGGGGTGGTGCAACCCGAAAGAAAAGGCGGTGACAATCGTCCGACTGCCACCGCCCGGGGTATTTATACTCTAAATAAATGCTTTCTCTTTAATAACGGTTTGTGCGGCTTCCGTGCCTTTTCCCGTCTCTTCAATACTTTTCTGTTGTGTCTTCGATACCTTTATATCGCTTCATCGGCACCTTTCTGTCGTGTCCTTAATGCCTTTTCCACGTACTTCCGATTGTCGTTTCCGTGCCTTTTGCGGCCGTTGGGCGGCGTTTCCGTGTCTCCCGACTCCCTGTCTCTTCTCCCAACTCTTTGGCCTGTTGCAGCCGTATTGCTGCATACAGGGGTCTTCATCCGTCCTTTACAATCTTCTTACCTTGCGTTTCCGCGTGTCATCCTCAATCTTTTTACTCCTCTGCCGCCGGCCTTTATTGTCGTTACCTATTGAGTTTCCTGCCGTTTGCGGCTCTGTTGTCGTTGCAACGTTTCAACTGCCTACTGACTACTGTCGCGTTATCCTTGTCTTTCTATCTCTTTACCTGTTGACTTTCAGTCCTTATACCTATCGTATGTCGTAAGGCTCGCGCCTTGTCTTGTCGCTTTTGACGATGCAAATATACGACTGCCTTGTCGTTGCGCAATGCCTTCCGGGTCGTTTTTTGCGCATATACGCCCCGTTTTTGACCTAAATCAATTAATTGTGGGCGCACACAGCGGCTGAAACCCGTCTGTTTGGGGTGTGATAACCGGGTCTTTGGAGCATGAAAACAG
>CAVHML010000026.1:7804-17708 GCA_963636905.1 bacterium | reverse complement strand
GCGGCCATAGTGCGCACTATCGCCCCGGCAAGCGACGTTTTCCCCGTTCCGGCCGAGCCTTTCAGTATCATTACGGCGCGGTCCCGGCGGTCGCAGAGGAACGAGCTGAACGTGCCTATGGCCGCTCCCTGCTCCCCGGTAGGGGCGAACGGCATGGCTTCTGTTATGCGTCGGGCAATCTCAAACTCGGTCATGGCATGGATATTTGTTGCTGTAATGCGGCAAAAGGGACAGGGAAACTTTCCCTAAATCAGCCCTTTTGCCGTGCTTTCAACGCCTCTGTCATCAGTTCGGCGGCGTTCTTGGGAGCGTTGGGCTTGCCCAAACGGCGGTGCAGCTCGCCGTATTCTTCCATCATTCTCTCCCGTTTGCAGCCGCCGGGAAGTATGTCGGCCAGCTCCCTGCGGATGTTCTCCACGGTGAAAGTGTCGGCCACAAGCTCGCTAACCACTTCCCTGTCCATAATCAGGTTGACCAGTGAGATGTACTTCACCTTTATTATGTGCTTGCGGAGAAAGGCAATAAGACGGGGCAAGGGGGTCTCATAGCACACCACTTGCGGCACACGGAACAGCGCGGTCTCAAGGGTTGCCGTGCCGCTCGTGACCAGTGCCGCCTCGGAATTGGCCAAGAGAGGGTAGGTTTCGCCGAACACTATATCCACCGAAGTGCCCTGTGTGAAGCGCGAATAGTAGTCTTTGTCGATGCCCGGAGCACCGGCCACGACCAGCTGGTGGGTCTTTGCGAATGGCTGTGCGGCCTCTATCATGGCCGGAAGGTTGTCCTTTATCTCCTGTCGGCGCGACCCTGCGAGCAGAGCGATGATGGGTTTGCCGTAGTTGTGGAACGCCCCGTCGTAGCCGCAGAGAAACTCTTTCACCTCGTCGGCGGTGGGGTTGCCCACGTAGTGGATGGGGTAGTTGTGCTTGTCCTCAAAGAACGCCACCTCAAAGGGCAGGATTGAGAACAGCTCGTCAACGTCCCGCTTGATGTTCTTGATGCGGTATTCCTTCCAAGCCCATATCTTCGGCGAGATGTAGTAGAACACCGGGATGTCGGTTCTGGCCTTTACGAACTTTGCGATGCCGAGATTGAAGCCCGGATAATCCACCAGTATCACCGCGTCGGGCTGCCACCGGGCGATGTCGCGCTTGCACATCTTCATGTTGGAGAGTATGGTGCCCAGGTGCAGCAGCACGGGCACGAAGCCCATGTAGGCCAGTTCACGGTAGTGCTTCACCCTTTCGCCGCCCACAGCCGCCATGCAGTCGCCTCCGAAAAAGCGGAACGAGGCTTCCGGGTCGGCCTCTTTCAGTGCCCTCATGAGCCTTGACGCGTGCAGGTCGCCGCTGGCTTCGCCTGCTATCAGATAGTATTTCATGGCATATTCCAGCCCTTCAGCTGTTCAAAAGATTCGTAATCGGTGATGTCAATGCGCGTCGGCGTTATGGCCACATAGCCGTGTGTGAGCGCCCAGTTGTCGGTATCGTCTGCCTCAGGCTCGTCGTTGGTGTAGCTTCCCACCATCCAATAGTAGTCGTAACCGCGCGGATGGCTGCACCGGACCACCTCGTTGCCCCACGTGCCGTGTGCCATCCGGCATATTTTCACGCCGTTGAACGAGGGGCGAAGGGGGAAGTTGACGTTCAGACACACGCCCTTGGGCAGTCCCTCGGCAAGCACTTTGCCTGTAATAAACTTCACTATGTCGGTCAAAGGCGTGAAGTCTGCGTCGTCGCTGTGGTCGCATAAGGAGAAGGCAACCGACGGTATGTACTTCATGCACCCCTCCTGCGTGACCCCCATGGTGCCCGAATAGTGGGCGTTGACCGACGCATTGTCGCCGTGGTTGATGCCCCCGATGACCATGGACGGCCATCTGTCGCGGCACAACTCGCTTAGAGCTATCTTCACACAGTCAACCGGGGTGCCGCTGCACGACCACATTTCGCCCCCGTCCCATTGCCTTCGCTTCTTCAGGCTAAGGGGTGTGGTGGCCGAAAAGGCGCACGAGAAACCGCTGCGAGCCGATTCGGGGGCGCAGACGAGCAGGTCGCCGAAGCCGCCCACCATCTTTATGAGGCTCGAAAGCCCCTTGGAATGGTAGCCGTCGTCGTTGGAAATGAGTATCAATGGCCTTGTCTTTTCCATAAAAGCAAGAATGTTTTGTTTGCAAAAGTACTAAAAACAACGCTGTTACAAACGGTTTCCGTGCGGAAAATGAGCGTTTGGCAGGGGCTTGGAGGGCCGACGGTTACGGCAACCCGTACATCCGCCGTCCGCAAAACCGCCCGTTTACGGTGCGTAAGTGTGCCGTTTACGAGTGCTAAGTGTACCGTTTACGATACGCAAACGGACGGGTTGTGAAAACCAGCCTGTGTAAAAGCCGTCGGGAACGGCCTGTCTGCCGGGGTTCTAAGCCCCTTTGTTTATGCTACTAAAGGCTAAAAAAGGTTCACAAGTGCGGTTTTGTCACATTAAATATATAACTTTGCAATCCGAACGGCCTTGTATTGAGGCTGTTTTTAGGACAAGGAAATGGGAAAGATTATCGCTTTGGCAAACCAAAAGGGTGGCGTAGGCAAAACCACGACCACCATTAACTTGGCGGCATCGCTTGCCACGCTTGAGAAAAATGTGCTGGTGGTTGACGCAGACCCCCAGGCCAACGCTTCGAGCGGCTTGGGTGTTGACATAAAACAGGTGGACTGCTCGCTGTATGAGTGCATAACAGACCATGCCGACGTGCGCGACGCCATATACACAACCGACATTGACGGGCTGGACATCATACCCAGCCACATCGATCTCGTGGGGGCGGAGATAGAAATGCTCAACCTTGCCGACCGCGAAAAGGTGCTCAAGAATATGTTGGTGCCCATCCGCGACGACTACGACTACATACTCATAGACTGCAGCCCGTCGCTCGGACTGATAACAGTCAACGCCCTGACTGCCGCCGACTCGGTCATCATACCCGTGCAATGCGAGTATTTCGCACTCGAAGGCATCAGCAAGCTGCTCAACACCATAAAGATTATAAAGACAAAACTGAACACACGGCTCGAGATAGAGGGCTTCCTGCTGACCATGTATGACTCACGTCTGCGTCTGGCCAACCAGATTTACGACGAGGTAAAGCGGCATTTCCAGGAGCTGGTGTTCAAGACAGTCATACAAAGGAACGTGAAACTGAGCGAAAGTCCGAGCCACGGACTGCCGGTAATACTCTATGACGCAGACTCAACGGGCAGCAAGAACCACCTGGCCTTGGCAAAAGAGATAATAAACAGGAACAAGGACGAGTGAAAAGCCGCGCCCCGGGCGGCTCCGCCAGCCGGGACGTGACCCGGAAACCAACAGACAAAAAGACAGAGAGACATGGCAACACACAAGAAATATGACCGTAAAGTGTTGGGACGCGGGCTTGACGACATAGGCAACGGCCGTGGTCTCGACGCCTTGATAGACACAGGAGAGGTGAGAACCCAAGGCTCTTCAAACCTCAGCGAGATAGCTTTGTCGCAAATAGAGCCTAATCCCAACCAGCCGAGACACGAGTTTGACGAGGCAGCCTTGCAGGATTTGGCCAACAGCATACGGGAAATAGGCATAATACAGCCCATCACACTGCGCCAGACAGCCTCCGGACGCTACCAAATAATAGCCGGCGAGCGCCGCTGGAGGGCTTCGCAGATGGCAGGACTGACCGCAGTGCCGGCCTATGTGCGCACCGTGGAGGACGAAAGCGTCATGGAAATGGCTCTCGTGGAGAACATCCAACGGGAGGATCTCAACGCCATAGAGATAGCATTGGCCTACGAACACCTGGCCGAAACGACCGGCATGACCCAGGAAAAGATAGCCGAAAGGGTGGGCAAGAGCCGTACCGCAGTGACCAACTACATGCGTCTGCTCAAGCTACCCGCCCAGGTGCAGATGGCACTCAAGAACCGGGACATCGATATGGGGCACGCCCGCGCCCTCCTCTCGGTGGACAGCCCCAGCGTACAGATAAAGTTGTTCAAGGAAATCCAAAGGAACGGCTACTCCGTCCGCAAGGTTGAGGAGATGGCACAGATGCTGAAACGGGGCGAAGACGTGCAGTCCGGCAAGAAAAAGATAGCGGCTAAGGCCGGCTTGCCGGAGGAGTTCACGATACTGAAAGACCGCCTTTCGGACTTTTTCCAGACCAAAGTGCAGATGACATGCTCCGCCAAAGGCAAGGGAAAGATAAGCATCCCGTTTGCCAACGAGGAGGAACTGGAGCGTATAATGAACGCACTGGACGGTGCAAAGAACAAATAACTGATTCTAAAGTTGGCTAAGTTCGGCACGATAATGGGCTTCCGTTTGTGGGCAGTCGGCTCGTTCTTGGCCGTAGCGGGGCTTGCCGTGGCCGCCAACGACACGTTGCCGGAGCGCAAGGTGCCAGCCGCCGACAGCTTGAAAGCCGTTTCCGCCGGTGCCGGTACGGCCTTGGCAACTGCAAATGCCGCCTTGGCTGAAGCTGACTCCGCCTTGGTTGATGCAAATGCCGCCTTGGCTGACGATATAACGGTCATTGCAGCCGTAACAGCAGCAGACTCGCTTGCGCAAAGCGGCGAGAAGCAGGGTGCAGATGCTCCGAAGCGCGACTGGAGCACGTGGCGTCCTAATCCGCAAAGGGCACTGTGGCTGGCCATGGTCATACCAGGCGGAGGACAGATATACAACCGCAAGTACTGGAAACTGCCCATCATCTACGGCGGATTTATGGGTTGCCTGTATGCAATGAACTGGAACAACATGATGTACAAGGACTATTCGCAGGCTTATCTCGACATCATGGACAGCGACCCGGCCACAGAAAGCTACAACAAGTTCCTGCATTTGGGAAAGAAGATAGACAGCTCCAACGAGGCACGCTACAAACAGATATTCAAAAGCCGCAAGGACAAGTACCGCAGATGGCGCGACTTGAGCTTTTTCTGCCTCATCGGCGTGTATGCCCTGTCCGTTATAGACGCCTATGTCGATGCCGAGCTTTCCGAATTTGACATATCCAAGGACTTGAGCTTGCGCATCGAGCCGGCGGTAATGGGCAGCGGACTGTCGGGCAACCGGCTTGAGGCATCGTCGATAGGCGTGAACTGCAGCTTGAAATTTTAGGTAAAAGAGAGAAAAAGAATAATAATGAATAAGAGAAAACTGCTTTTGATGGTCTCAATGTTGTTCATCGGCAACTGCGCAATGCTGGCCCAGGACGACAATGACGGCAGCGACGACGAGATAACCGTTACCGACAACAAGGGCAACGAGGAGGTTATCGAGTTTCCGGAGGCCATGACATACGACTTGGACAGCCTTATGAACCTGTATATGTCCAAGACCTATCTTGACGCAGACAGCGACTGCAACATGAAAGACGTGAACCCCGTGTTCTCAAAGGAGGTCTATGTTGACCGTCTGAGCCGCATACCGTCGGTGATAGAGATGCCTTACAACGACGTGGTGCAGAAGTTTATCGACCGTTACAGCGGCCGTCTGCGCCAGTCGGTGAGCTATATGCTCGGCGCATCAAACTTCTACATACCCATATTCGAGGAAGCTCTTGAGGCTTACGGCTTGCCTTTGGAACTGAAATACCTGCCCGTGATAGAGTCGGCCCTCAATCCGCGAGCCGTATCACGTGTGGGCGCCACCGGGTTGTGGCAGTTCATGCTCGCCACAGGCAAGCGTTACGGACTGACAGTCAACTCTCTCGTGGATGAAAGGCGCGACCCCGTGAAGTCTTCATATGCCGCTGCCCACTACCTGAGCGACCTGTATAAGGTGTTCGGCGACTGGAATCTGGTTATCGCATCGTACAATTGCGGCCCGGCACAGATAAACAAAGCGATACACAGAAGCAACGGCGAGAGGGACTACTGGCAGATTTATCCCTATCTGCCCAAGGAGACACGCGGCTATGTGCCGGCCTTTATCGCCGCCAACTATATAATGACGTATTATTGCGAGCACAATATCTGCCCGATGACCACACGTCTGCCGGCCAAGACCGACACGGTTATGCTGAGCCGCAACGTGCATCTTGAACAGATAGCCGCCGTTTGCGACATCGACATGGAGCAGCTGCGCTCGCTGAACCCGTCCTACAGGCGCGACGTGATACCGGGACAGACGGAGATGTCGGCCGTTTGTCTGCCGCAAACAATGGTGGGAAAGTTCATAAGCAACGAAGATTCAATATACAACTACCGCACGGCCGACCTCCTCTCCAAACGTACCGAGGTGGAAGTGAACGACGAGACACCCACATTCGTCAGCAAGAGGAAGACAACAGCCAAGGCCAGCCGCCGCAGCCGGGCTTCACGCCGCAGCTCACGCGGCAAGAGCGTAACCATAAAGAGCGGCATGACTCTGTCGGAGATAGCCGAAAAGCACGGCACAACGGTCAAGAAGCTGCAACGGCTCAACGGTATAAAGGGCACAAACATACGTGCCGGCAAGAAAATAAGAGTGAAATAGCAGAGCCATGACGGCCTCTTTCCGGTGCGAAGTGCCGGTAGAGAGGCCGCTCCTGTTCTTCTGCAACATGATAACCACACAGTTAGAATGACTATGGACGATGATCAGACGAAGCGTGAGGCCGCTGACGAGAAGTTAATAGACGATGCATTCAAGCATCTCCTTGACACTTATCTGGCGTCACGCCACCGCAAGAAGGTGGATATAATAACCAAGGCATTCAACTTTGCCCGTCAGGCTCACAAAGGTGTGCGCCGGCTGTCGGGAGAGCCTTACATAATGCACCCGATTGCCGTGGCTCAGATAGCCTGCGAGGAGGTTGGACTCGGGTCTACGAGCATTTGTGCCGCACTACTGCACGATGTGGTGGAAGACACCGACTATACTACGGAAGACATAGAGAACATCTTCGGGGCGAAGATAGCCCAGATAGTGGACGGGCTGACCAAGATTAGCGGCGGTATCTTCGGCGAACAGGCTTCGGCACAGGCCGAAAACTTCAAGAAACTGCTGCTCAACATGAGCGACGACATAAGGGTTATACTTATAAAGATATGTGACCGTCTGCACAATATGCGCACCTTGGCCAGCCAACCGGCCAACAAACAGTACAAGATAGCGGGCGAGACGCTTTACATCTATGCCCCTTTGGCCAACCGGCTTGGCTTGAACAAGATCAAAACCGAGCTTGAAGACCTCAGTTTCCGCTACGAACACCCTGACGCATACGCCGCCATAGAGCAGAAACTCGCCTCCACACAAGCCTCACGCCACACACTTTTCGACCAGTTCACGGCTCCTATCGAGCAGGCACTCGACGGGATGGGCATCAAATATGTTATAAAGGAACGCGTGAAGAGTCCGTTTTCCATCTGGAACAAGATGCAGACCAAGCACGTAACGTTCGATGAGATATACGATATACTTGCAGTACGCATCATATTCACGCCAACTGACCGTGCCAACGAGATAAACGAATGCTTCAACATCTACGTTGCCATCAGCAAAATATACAAGTCCCACCCCGACCGACTGCGGGATTGGCTCAACCACCCCAAGGCCAACGGCTATCAGGCGCTCCATGTGACGCTCATGTCCAAGCAGGGCAGGTGGATTGAAGTGCAGATTCGTTCCGACCGGATGGACGAGATAGCCGAGCAAGGCTTTGCCGCCCATTGGAAATACAAGGAGGGCGAGGCCGGCGGAGTGGCCGACAGCGATGCCGAACTGAACGACTGGCTGCACACAATCAAGGAGATACTCGACGACCCGCAGCCGGATGCAATGGATTTTCTTGACGCTATTAAGCTCAATCTCTTCTCTTCAGAGATTTTTGTATTCACTCCAAAGGGTGAAATAAAGACCATGCCGGCAGGCTGCACGGCTCTTGACTTCGCCTTTTCCATCCACACTTTCCTCGGAAGTCATTGCATTGGCGCAAAGGTCAACCACAAACTCGTGCCGTTAAGCCACAAGTTGAAGAGCGGAGACCAGGTGGAAATACTCACTTCCAAGTCGCAACACGTGCAGCCGTCGTGGATTAACTTTGCATCAACGGCCAAGGCAAAGGCCAAAATACAGGCCATCTTGAGGCGCAACGGGCGCGAAATACAGCGGCAGGGCGAGGAGATACTCATGGAATTTCTCAAGAAAAACAACATAGAGTACTCCAATTCCGCTATCGACCAGCTCGTTTCCTTCCACGATATAGACCGCCGCGACGAGTTCTTCCAGGCTCTTGGCGAGAAAATCATATTGCTCGGCGACAAGGATGTGGATGAGTTGAACGGCAAACATCGCAAGGACAAGAAGTCAAAAGGCTGGCGCAAGTATGTGCCGTTCCTCGGTTCGGGCAAGCAGCACGCCGAGACACACGACAGCCACGAACTGTTTGTGGTGCCCGAAAAGTTCAACCGCAAGAAGCCAATCTACATAACAGACGACAATATCGGCCAGTACAAGTTCATGCACTGCTGCCATCCCATACCCGGAGACGATATTCTCGGCTTCATAGACAACAAGAAAGAGATTGAAATCCACCGCCGTTCGTGTGCTGTGGCGGCCAAACTCAAGTCGAGTTACGGCAACCGGATACTCGACGCCAAGTGGGATATGCACCGCAAACTGTTCTTTGACGCCACCGTACACATACAGGGAATAGACCGCATAGGCATGCTTAACGAGGTGACGGGCATCATTTCCCACCAGCTGAACGTCAACATTCACAAAGTAACCATTACCTGTGAGGACGGCATCTTCAACGGTTCGCTGGAGTTGCGCGTGCATGACCGCTCCGACGTACAGGTCATTATGGACGGTCTCAAGACGATTGACGGCATCCAGGAGGTGGCTCAGATACAGTAGAAATTATGAAACGAACGTTTATTCTTGCCTTTTTTGCCCTCTTAGCGGCGGTTGGCGCAGTCGCAGCCAACAAGTATGACAATCCTGATACCATCGTTGTGGCGCGCGACGGCACGGGCGAGTTCCGCAATGTGGCTGAGGCTCTTGAGGTATGCCGTGCCTTCATGGACTACCATAAGGTCATTTTTGTGAAGAAAGGCATCTACAAGGAGAAGATAGTCGTACCGCAATGGCTCACCAACATCGAGATTCTTGGCGAGGATTGCGCCAACACAGTCATCACGTATGACGACCATGCCAACATCAAACTGCCGGGAACCGACCGGGGGATGGGCACTTTTCGCACCTATACCGTAAAGGTTCAAGGCAGCGGCATCACCTTCCGCAACATAACAATAGAGAATAATTCGCCACGAATGGGGCAGGCTGTGGCTCTCCACACCGAGGGTGACCGCATCATACTGGTCAACTGCCGTCTGCTCGGCCATCAAGACACGGTATATACAGGCACAGCCGGCACTCGTCTGCTGTTCAAAGACTGCTACATAGAAGGCACTACCGACTTCATATTCGGCCCCTCCACGGCATGGTTCGAGGGCTGTGAGATCCACAGCAAGGCCAATTCCTACATCACAGCGGCCTCCACGCCCAAGGATCAGTCCTATGGATATGTGTTCAACCGCTGTCGTCTGACCGCCGATTCAGCCGTTACCAAGGTCTATCTCGGCCGTCCGTGGCGTGACTACGGCTACACCCTGTTTATGAATTGCGAACTTGGCGGTCACATACGCCCCGAAGGCTGGCACTACTGGCAGAAGGAGCGCGAGCAAACCGCACGCTATGCGGAGTACAACAACCACGGTGACGGTTCTGAAACCTCACGCCGGGTGGCATGGAGCCGCCAGTTGACAAAGAAAGAGGCCGGCAAGATAACCATGAGCACGGTGTTTGGAGTCAGCAACGGGTGGACTCCGCAGTATTAGAAGCACGGTAAAGAAACGGTGCGGAGGGTGGCTTGACCAGTCAAACC
>CAVHML010000026.1:0-7677 GCA_963636905.1 bacterium | reverse complement strand
AAGAGTATCGCCCCGTTCTCATCCGTTATCATATACACAAACGGACGGTTGGCATGAAACTCCACTCTGCGCGGTTCGTGCTGCACAAGCGACGCCCCCACCATCATGGCTGCCGTCACAGCGGCGGCTTTCGTGCCCTCTTCGCTCACCTCAATCTTGGCTTTTTGCAGCATCTTCGATATGAATATGTTGCCCGAAGCGAAGTTTCTGAAGTCGGCAACGCCCGGCTTGAACATCGAGGGTGCGCCGAGCTTGCCTATTATGTCGTTGAGCGGCAGTTCCATCTCTGTAGAAAAGCGCGGCAGTTTCAGGTCAACAATGCATTTGTCCATGCTCTTGCCGATGCCTGTCAGCCCTTTTGCGTCGAGCGTCCCCATCATTTCCGCTATGGATTTGCCCTCGTTGGGCAGCAGAACGGTCATATTGTAACTGCGGTTGCCGTAGGGCAGCTTTACTGCGGAGTACGTTTCGTTGTCCATATACATGAATTCCTCCTCCTGGTGCATCATCTTCACACGCTTGATGTCACGGGTATAGCCTTGAAAACGCTCCTCTTTCGTGTTCTTCTTGTCGAATTTCTCCGTCCAAGTGCCGTTGAAGTAGATGGCGTTCATCAGGTAAGCCACCGCATTTGCCTCCATTTCCTGCACTATCTGCGGTATCATGCCCTCTGTCTGCCTGTTGCACCATGCGTTAATGTGCTTTACGGCATCCTTGGAGGCGAAGTCGAGGCTCTCCACTTCGGCCTTGTAGCAGTCTCTGACGGCGCTTGCGAACTCCTCTCTTGGTGTGTAGCCCTTGTTTACCGCCACATAATTGGCCATGTTCACCACCGTTGACGGGTCGCTTTGCGCCGCCTTGTCCATTATCATCCGGCACACGGCGTTTATGTCGCCAGTGGTTTTGCCCTCCCATCCTATGGTTTTCAGTATCTCACTGTGCGTCTGGCCGTCAGCGCCGTTGGCAAGTATTGACATCAAATAGGTGACACTCAGCGGCGAAACCACCGTTGAGCCAGTCGCATCAATGCTGTTGAAGAGTCTTAGGGCAAAGGTATTGTTCAGCCGAACCATGCCCAGCTGCTCCGCAACCGTTATTGCCGGCTTCGTAGTCTGTGCCGTCGCGGCTGCGGTCTGTGCGGTTTTTGTTGTCGGCAGTTCCGTCTTTGCGGCTGTAGTTGCCGTTTCGTTGCCGTTAGCGGTCTTTGTGGCTGTGCCGCACGAGGCCGTTACGGCGGCCATTACGGCGGTCAGTACTGTCTTTCCGATGTTCTTTTCCATGTTGTCTTGTAGTTTTGTCGGTAGGCAGCCGTAGGGTTCTGCCTGTTATGGAAACGCTCTGCGGGCGCAAACCTTGCATGAATGATGCGGAAATCTTATGCCGGCAATTTGCAACCCCACCTTATATATAGTATTCGGCGGTGTCTATCAGTCCGGCTCTCAACGCGTATTTGGTCGCCTCGTGTACGTTGTTGACCCCTATCTTGCGGAATATGTTCTTTCGGTGGGTGTTTATCGTGTGGAAACTCGACACCCTCTTTTCCGCAATCTCGCGCGTTGTCATGCCCAGAGCTATGTCTTTCAGTATTTCCGTTTCGGTTTTCGTTAGCTTTGTCTCCTCTTCGGCCTCGTTCTGTGGCGCAAGCATGGTCTCCATCATGCGCTGGCAGATGTAGCGGCGGCCTTTTTCCGCCTGACGTATGCATGAGCCAATCTCGTCGAGCGGCGAGTCTTTCAGCAAGACGCTGAAGTTTTGCGACTGCGCAACGAGCCTCCGCACAAATCCGAGCGTCAGTTCAAACGAGAAGAGCACCCATTGCGTCTTCGGAAACCTCTCGCTCAGTATCAGCAGCTCGTCCTCGTCGTTGATGTCGAAGAGCGTGTAGTCGAGCACAACCACCGCCTCTGCATCGTTGGCAAGCCGGGCTATGAGTCCAGCCTTGTCGGTTGCGCGCACACAGGGCGGGCAGCTGCTGTCGCAACCGCACACGTACAGCAGTCCGGCACGCGTTATTTCCTGGTTGTCGGCCAATATTATCGTCATGCGTCCTATTCGGTTTCGCAGTGGGTGAAGCCCATTTCCGCAGCCTTGTCCTTGGGGAAGGTGAAGTAAAGAGCCTCGCCCTCGGTACACAGCTCGCCCTTCGAGTTCTCGATAGTCACGGCTATGCAGGCCAGATTGCGCCGCATTTCCTTTAGTCGGGCGCGTATTGTTATCTGCGACTCGGTGGTCATCACTGCCTTACGGTAGCGTATTTCGAGCTTCGACGTGACGCCTGTGGTCTGCAACCGGCGGAACATCACCCACGAAGCGCACTCGTCAATGAGCGTAGCCTGTATGCCTCCGTGCAGCGTGTCAATCCATCCCTGGTAGTGGGTCTGCGGTTTCCACAGGCAAACCACGTCGTCGCCGTCCTCATAGAACTCCATTTTCACGCCCAGAGGGTTGTCCGGCGAGCAGCCGAAGCAGTCGTAGCCCTTCTTGGACAGCCACATGTTCTTTATCTTTCGCATCTTTCCAATCGTTTGGCCGGCCTCTTGCGTAACCCGTTTCGGCCGTCTTTTGAACCGCAAATATAGCGTTTTTTTCCCGAACCCCCAATTCCGCCGTGCCAAATGCGTGCTTTTGCATCGCCGGAACCGCCGGAACAGGCCGTGAAAGAGGCGGAGACCGTGGCCGCAAACACCATGCTTCCGTCCGTTCTTATGGGCGTTTGGGAATGGCAAAACGGCGGCCTTGCAAGTCTCTGACGGCCAGTTGGTTGCATAAACCGCCCGTTTGCGCTCCGTAAATGCCCCGTTTACGGTGCCTAAACAGGCCGTTTACGACCCGTAAATGCACCATTTACGACTTGCAAACGTGGCATTTGCGCTCCGCAACCGAGTGTTCCTTTAGATTCTTACGCTTAAATTGCGGACAGTTTCTTTGCCGTCTTGGCCTCGAAGAGGCCGCATTTCTGTAACCCCACGTGCAGCGTTGGCGGAACGTGGGGTATATTCAGCGGTACTGACATCGGCTTCGAAGATGCCGCACAGCTGCGGACGGCAACTGCGGAACGGCATCAAACAGGTGCGCAGAAGCCCGGACATTGCGCCCCTCCTTAATGTTTTTTGCAGTTAAAGAGGGTGTAATCGTGGTTTTTTCGTAACTTTGCGACCTAAAACATTATATACATTAATATTATGGCTGGAACAAAAAAGATAAAGACCGCACTGGTTTCGGTATTCCACAAGGACGGTTTGGACGAGCTGCTCGCCAAGCTCAATGCCGAAGGCGTGAAGTTTCTCTCTACAGGAGGCACACAGACATTCATCGAGTCGTTGGGTTACGACTGCCAGAAGGTTGAGGACGTTACCACATACCCCTCAATTCTCGGCGGCAGAGTGAAGACTTTGCACCCCAAAATATTCGGCGGAATACTCGGACGGCGCGACAATGAGGGCGACAAGGCGCAGATGGCGCAGTACGAAATACCCGAAATAGACCTCGTGATAGTGGACCTCTATCCCTTTGAGGCTACGGTTGCAAGCGGTGCGTCGGACGCTGACATCATAGAAAAGATAGACATAGGCGGCATATCGCTCATACGTGCAGGTGCAAAGAACTTCAACGACGTTGTGATAGTGCCCAGCAAGGCAGAGTACAGTGTGCTGCTTGACATACTCAACAAGAAGGGTGCGCAGACCGATCTGGCCGACCGCCGCATGTTCGCCACCCGGGCTTTCGGCGTAAGCAGCCACTATGACACGGCCATACACGGCTGGTTTGCAAAGTAAAGCAACAGAATAACATAAAAGGAAAGGGAAAGATATGGGATTCTTTTCGTTCATGCAGGAACTGGCAATGGACCTTGGCACAGCCAACACCATCATCATAAGCGACGACAAGATAGTCGTTGACGAACCGTCGGTGGTGGCTCTCGACCGCCGGACAGACAAGATGATAGCCGTAGGCGAGAAAGCCAAGATGATGTATGAGAAGACTAACGACAACATACGCACCATCCGTCCGCTGCGCGACGGCGTGATAGCCGACTTCTCTGCCTGTGAGCAGATGATGCGCGGGCTGATAAAGATGGCGAACACAGGCCACCACCTCTTCTCGCCGTCGCTGCGCATGGTGATAGGCGTGCCCTCCGGCTCCACCGAAGTGGAGCTTCGCGCCGTCAGAGACTCGGCCGAGCATGCCGACGGGCGCGACGTTTATCTGCTGTATGAACCGATGGCGGCTGCAATCGGCATTGGCATCGATGTGGAAGCGCCCGAAGGCAACATGATAGTGGACATCGGCGGCGGCTCAACCGAGATTGCCGTGATTTCATTGGGTGGCATTGTGTGCAACAACTCCATCCGTGTGGCCGGCGACGACCTCACTTCCGACATACAGGAGTACATGAGCCGCCAGCACAACGTGAAGGTCAGCGAGCGCATGGCCGAGCGTATCAAGATACATGTGGGCGCAGCCCTGCCCGAACTCGGCGAAGACGCACCTGAAGACTATGTGATTTGCGGCCCCAACCGCATCACTGCCTTGCCAATGGACGTGTCCGTGTGCTACCAGGAGATAGCCCACTGCCTCGACAAGACGGTGTCGAAGATTGAAAACGCAGTGCTCCAGGCCTTGGAAAGCACACCCCCGGAGCTGTATGCCGATATAGTGAAGAACGGTATCTACCTGAGTGGCGGCGGCGCATTGCTGCGTGGTCTCGACAAGAGGCTCTCCGACAAGATAAACATACCGTTCCACGTGGCCGAAGACCCGCTCCACAGCGTGGCCAAGGGTGCGGGCATAGCTCTGAAAAACGTGGACCGCTTCTCGTTCCTTATGCGTTAACGGAGCACGGGGCGGCTGCTGTCATGCGGCAACAGCCTTGTCCCGGACTGCCGGCAAGGGGGAAACGACCCGTAAACGAAGCCGTAAGGCATGGCACATTGCCGCTGTCCGTAGCGCAAAGAGGCGCACGGGCGGTGCTCAGGCCATGCCTTGTGGGTTTTTGATGTGTGACAATGCGCAACTTAATCGAGTTTTTTGCCAAATACAACCACTGGATGCTCTTCGTAATCCTCGAAGTTGCAAGTGCCGTACTGCTGTTCCGCTACAACAACTACCAGAACAGCGTGTGGCTCTCGTCGGCCAACGTGGTGGCAGGCAAGGTCTATGAGTGGAAATCTGCCGTAGCTGCATATTTCTCCATGGCCAAGGCCAACAAAGAACTTACGCTCCGCAACTTCTATCTTGAGCGCAAGGTCAGCCAACTCTCGCGCCTGTATGCCGAAAAGACCGGCGACACCCTCGTCTGGAGCAGCGACGACGTGCGCCGGACGCTGCAAAACTATCACCTGACAAT
Organism: bacterium; assembly: GCA_963636905.1. GTDB lineage: Bacteria > Bacteroidota > Bacteroidia > Bacteroidales > Bacteroidaceae > Prevotella. The sequence goes on along the minus strand of CAVHML010000026.1, from coordinate 2,330 downwards.
GGCGAAAGTGGTGGGAAACTCGCTCGACAGCCCACGCAACCTTATCACTATCAACAAGGGAAAGGCCGACGGCGTGGAAAAGGACATGGGCGTCACCAGCGGAAGCGGCGTGGCGGGAGTGGTGTATATGGCATCCGACCACTACGCAGTGGTCATTCCCGTGCTCAACACAAGCTCCAGCATCAGCTGTTCGATACGTAGGCGCGGCTATTTCGGCTACTTGCGCTGGTATGGCGGCGACCCGTCGGTGGCGTATGTCGAGGATATTCCCCGGCATGCACGCTTCAACCGCGGCGACTGGGTGGAAACGAGCGGCTACTCGTCCATTTTCCCTCCGGGAGTGCTCGTGGGACAGATAGTGCAGGTATATAATTCGCGCGACGGAATGTCGTACAGGCTGAAGGTACAGCTCGCTACAGACTTCGGAAACCTGCGCGACGTGTGCGTCATAAGCGACGGCAGCATTGCCGAACGCGCCAGGCTGCTTGAGGCGGCGCGCGACTCGCTGGACACAAACGGACGGGACGGGAGATAGAAAAACCATAGTCGGACTTCAACAACAATGTCAACGGATATACTAAGGCGTGCGGTTTCATCCGCCATATTGTGTCTCGTGCAGGTGTTAGTGCTCAATCAGGTACACCTGTTCGGCTGTGCCACACCTCTATTATATATATATGTGGCGCTCACATTCCCGCTCGACTATCCGCGCTGGGGCGTTTTGCTGTGGTGCTTTGCCGTGGGACTTGTCATAGACGCCTTCTCCAACACCCCCGGACTGGCCTCCGCCTCGATGACACTGGCGGGTCTGGTGCAGCCGTACCTGCTTCGGCTGTTCGTAAGGCGCGACGATCCGGACAATATCACACCGTCCGTTGCCGCTATAGGGTTCGGCAAGTACTTCTTCTACGCCTTCCTCCTCGTCTTTCTGTACTGCCTGTGCTTATTCTCCCTTGAGGTTTTCAACTTTTACGACTGGGTTTTCTGGCTGAAATGTGTCGCCGGAAGCACAGCGATTACGGTTTTGCTCGTTATAACTCTTGATAGCGTGAGGCGCAAGTGAAGGATTACGGACTTGACAACAGGCGTTTTGTTATAGGCGGAGTGGCTGTTTTCATAGTCACAGTGTATATCATACGCCTGTTCGTGCTGCAGATTATGAGCGAAGACTACAAGAAAAACGCCGATTCAAACGCCTTTCTGAAGAAGATAGAATACCCTTCGCGCGGAATTATCTCCGACCGTAACAACCGGCTGATGGTGTACAACCAGTCGGCATACGACATCATGGTGGTGATGAACGAGGCGAAAGGGAGGCTCGATACCGTCGGGTTCTGCGCCACACTCGGCATTTCGCGCGACGAGTTCGACCGCCGTATGGCCACTATAAAGGACAGAAGCAAGAACCCGGGCTACTCCCGCTTCACCGAACAGCTCTTCCTGAGCCAGCTGTCCGACAAGGATTTCGGTGTATTTCAGGAGAAACTTTACCGTTTCCCCGGCTTCTACACACGGAAACGCAGCATCCGGCAATACCAATACCCCTGCGCCGCACACGTTCTCGGCGACGTTGCCGAGGTGTCACCGGCCGACATAGAGAACGACGACTACTATATTCCGGGTGACTACATAGGCAAACTCGGTGTGGAAAAGCATTACGAGAAGCAGCTGCGCGGCGAGAAAGGCATGCAAATTCTGCTGCATGACGCCCACGGACGGGTGCAGGGTCACTACATGGACGGGCGTTTCGACCGCCGGGCTGTGCCCGGAAAGAACCTCACTCTTGGCATTGACCTCGATTTGCAGACGCTTGCCGAACGTCTGCTGGAGGGTAAGATAGGCAGTATCGTGGCTATAGAACCCGCAACCGGCGAGGTGCTGTGCATGGCATCGTCACCTACTTACGACCCGCGTATCATGACGGGGCGGCAACGCAGCCTTAACCACTCTAAACTGAGCCGCGACGTGTGGAAACCCCTGCTCAACCGAAGTATAATGGGGCAGTATCCGCCCGGTTCCACGTTCAAAACCACACAGGCACTGACCTATCTGAATGAAGGAATCATAAACTCTTCCACCGCTTTCCCGTGCCATCACGGCTTCTATTTCCGTGGTCTCCACGTCGGATGTCACGGCCACGCGTCTCCAATCAACCTTGTCAATGCCATCAGCACGTCGTGTAACGGCTATTTCTGCTGGGGTTTGTACTATATGATGGGCAACCGGCACAAGTACAAGAGCGTGCAGGAGGCCATGAACCGCTGGCGTGACTACATGGTGAGCATGGGCTTCGGCTACAAACTCGGCATTGACCTGCCCGGAGAGAAGCG
>CAVHML010000025.1:11174-18296 GCA_963636905.1 bacterium | reverse complement strand
CTGTTGGGTATGGGGTTGCCTGTGGTTGCGTCGGTTATGAAGCCCAGTCCGTCCATGTATTCGCGCCAGGTGCTGTAAGAGGCGTAGCTGCCTATGGCAAAGACGCTCTTGTATGAGTGGTTCAGGTTGATGCTTTTGAAGTGGTCACGCAGCCACGGCAGTTTGCTGAGTCCTGTGTATCTTACCGTCCAGTTGGGCAGCATGCGCTTCAAAGCCGGGAAGATGTCGAGCGAAGAGCCGCCGGCTGTGTAGGCCGAAAGGAACGCCGGGACGAGCACGTCAGCGCTGTACTTGTTGACAGTGCCCAGTTCGGGATTGTAGGGTGTGCCTCCCAGACCCACGCCGTTGGCGTCGCTGGTGCCTGTGGGGTAGGTTGTGTTGGCGTAACGAGCCTGCACTCTCTGACGGAAGCCATCGATTGAGCCGCAGAACTTGGCGAACGACTTTGAGAAGTAGCCGTTGTTGGCGTCGCCCATGCCCTCAAGCGCACTCTTGAGGCTTATGGTGGTCATGCTGAACGAGCCGCTCTGCGTGGTAGGCATGCCGCTGTACATATATTGTATGCTCTTGGCCTTGCTCACAGTGCGGCTGGCGTTGAGGTCTATCTTCAGCTCTTTTATAGGTTCAAGCGTCATCCTGACCTGCAAATCCTCGCTTGCGTTGGTCGTGGCAGGGGTGGCTACGCTGTCATTGGCCAACAGCCAGCCGTTGTCAAAGCTCTTGTTGACATAGCTGTCGCCTGTGAGTCCGAAGGCGAAGTCGAGTCCCGGCGACAGTACGCTGCCCGTGCGCTGGCCGAAAGCGTCGCCGACATTGGGCAGGAAACCGGGCAGTGACATGGCGTACTGGTTGCGGTAGGAGATGCTAACGTTGCGCACCATCATCAGGAAGCGTGCCGCATATAGTGACGGATTGTACCACCACTGCTTGTCGAGCGGCTCCTTGGGAGTGACACTCAGCTTTATCTGCACCGTGTCGAGGTTCTTTATGACAATCTTGTTGTCGTCCACCACCTTGAACCTGACCTTATACGGTTTGCCGTCCTTGGTCTTGGCCGTCACGATGAGCCGCTTGCTCTTCTTGTTGTGGGTCACAGTCACGGTGGTGTCGGCCTTCAGCGTCACCTCTCTCTGGTAGCTGTTCTTGTTCTTTGGCAGCTCCTTCTGCTGCTTCAGGTCTTCTTTGGTGTCTTTTACATCCTTGCCGTTGGCGGCCAGTCCCTTGTTCAGTGCCGGATTCTTTGCGTTTCTTCCAGCTCTTTCACGCAGTTTTGCCTTGCTGTTCTTCTTGTTTAGGGCCGCCGTCTGCCGCTTGTTGAACAGCTCGTTGGCCTTTTTCAGGAACGGCACGTGGTTGTAGAGTGTCTCAAGGTTCCATGTGGAGTTGATATTCAGGTTGCGGTTGTTTGAAATGGTGTTGCCCAGTGATGTCCCGTCGTCGAGTTCCGTGCCGCGAATCCACGAGTAGGTGGCCGAATACGATGCGTCGGCGTTGAGCCAGTCGAACACGGGGAGCTTGTTGAGTGGCAACTGATATGAACCAGTGAACGACTGCTGGTAGTCGAGCGGCGTTCCGAGGTTCTTTATGCTGTGCCATACGGAGTCTTTCCATGCGGTGTACTGCTCCGGGTAAAGGTCTTTGTTCACCGGGACGTAGGGTTCTTCTATCTCAGCGTGCGTTGCAGACTGGAAACTCATGTGGAGGTTCTTGGTAAGGTCCCACCTGATGGAGAAATCCCGGTTCCACAGAAACTGCTTGCTGAAGGTTAGCGGCAGTTTCGTGCCCTCCAGGTTGTCCATGTCCCTCTCCTGCAACTCGTAGTAGCTGCGTTGTATCTCCGTGTTAAACGAGATGCTCTGCGGAAGGTAGTTCAGGCCGAAGGCTTTGGGGAAGTTCAGCCACTTGCTCTTGCCCTTCAGCTTCTTGAAGGGTTCGAGTGTCTTGTAAACCGGGGAGTATGTGTAGTTCAATGCGCCCCTCCACTGGTCTTCTTTCTCATAGACAGTGGTTTCACCCGACGTGTAGCTGTGCGAATGGCTGTAGCTTAGCGACAGGTTGGCGGGGTCGTAGGGCATCGGATGGCCCTTTGTCTTGATGCCGACGCGCACGTTTGACAGCGAGAAGTTGGTGTTGGTCTTCTTCGTTACGGCTATCGACTCGATGGAGTCGCGCTCCTGCTTGGTGGCGGTGGCGTCGAGAGCGTCGTCAAGGTTCATGTCGCTGTCGAGGGGGTTGTACTTGGGTCGCGTCTCCTCCTTTGTCACGGAGTAGTAGAGCGGTGCTGTCACCTTGGCCTTGTCGGGAAAGAACTTGCCAAGCTCAAGGTTGGTGGTGAAACTGTAAGTCTTGTAGTCGTCAGTGCTGCGTTGGGCGAGTCCCTCCTCAAGCCCTCCGAAGCCCTCGGTAACGATTTTGCCCGTCAGGTTCACCGTTCCGAAGTCGGAAAGCTGCATGTTGAGTGCGCCCGACGCCGCCCATCCGCCCTTGTTGTTGAACTCCAGCAGACGCAGCTCGTTGACCCACACCTCGCCGGACTTGGGTGCGGACGACATATTGCGCACACCTATGATCATGGTCTTTATCTCCCCGATGGTCGGGTTGCCCATTACGGTGATCTTGTTGCCGGGTTTGTCGGGGTCATACTCCGAGTATTCGCGGCTGTATGATGCGGTTCCTACTGCCTTGGCCTTGTTCCGCGCCTTTTTCACGGCGGTCAGCTTCTCAAGAGCGATGTCGAGCATGTTGTCTTCCGGCCATACTGCGCGCTGGTCTTCGGCGGAATAGCGGTTGTAAACCTTTTCAGGAGTGAGCTTGAGCGGTATTTCGTACTCGTAGTAGTTGCTCTTGTAGTCGCTGCCGAGGCGTATGAACACTGCCAGCTGGTCGTTTTGCAGGTTTGTGGTGTTCTGTTGTAGTGCGTTGGCGTGTACAAACATCTGCAGACGCTTGTATTGGCGCAGGTCAAGTGTGGTGTTCTTATACACCGCCTTGGCCTCGTTGCGCGACAGTTCCTTGACCGTGAGGTTCAAAGCCTGCTCGTTGCTCTGCACAAGTTGCGGCTGCGAGGGGTCTGTCACACGGCTTATGCCCGGCGGAAGCACGTAATTGACCGGCTTTTTGTCGCCGTGCTCCTCAATATTCACGTTACTTGCTTCAAGCGTACCGCTGTTTGAGGCGGCGTTGGTGCTAAGGTTCTGCTCGTAGGTGCGCCATTCGCCGCGCACAAGGTCAAGGTTGGCCAGACGCAGCACGATGGGTTTCTCGAAGCCGGTGAGGAACATACGGATGAAACGTATGGAAGTAAGGTCGTTAATCGAGCCAATCCGTTCGCGGTTCTTGTCGTTTAGCGGTATGCGGATCTTGTACCAGTGCACCGTAGGCTTGGTTCCGTTGCGCAGCGTGCGGCTGGTTTCGCGCATGTCAACCACATAGTTGTTGCCCACGTTTGCCTCCGAAAGGTCTTCGGGACGTATGCTTACGTGATACTGATAGTAGCGTTCGTACTCGTTGAGCGTGTAGTCCTGGTTGATGTCCTCCACGTCTGGCGTAGTTTTGTACGACGTATCGTAGCTCTCACTGTTGTTGTCGCTGTCGGGAGAGTTGCCCTGCGGGTTGTTTATCCGCTTGTAACGGTCGAGGATAGAGGTCTGTGCGGCATCGAAATCCGAACCCCTGAAGTAGTGGTAGTCGTCGTTTGCAGGGTCGGCAGTCCACGCCTGACGCAGACTGTCGTTGGCCAATGTCTGCACGAAAGCGTTGAACGGCGCATAGCTTTCGAACGACTTTTCCTCTTCATCCGTAAGCCCGTTGAGTCCTACATCCTGCTTTTGGCGCGAGCCGGAGGTGGTTGCAAAGGCGTAAGTCTGGGTAGCTTGCACTGGTATCTTGCCCCATTGTGTGGTGGTAAAGCTGCCCGTACCGTCAACAGGCATGCCGCTTTCGTAGAATTTCTTGCCGTCGTGCAGTATGTCCTCGCTCACTTCGCCGAGGTCTATATACAGGTCGCCGCCGTAAGACGAGGCATCGCCCTTCTCGCGGGAGTAGATAAATGGGTCGAGAAGCCAGAACTCCAGATACTCAATGTTGGCGGCTTCAAAGTCGTTGGTGTCGAGTTTACGCATCATACCGCCCCACTTGCTTGCCGGATCTTGCAGCGAGCCGTCGGTGTTGAGGCTCGTTGAGAAGTTGTAGGGTCCACGCTCGTTGGGGTAGTATGCAAGGTTGAGCATGGAGATGGTGGACGTTGCTCCGTTGTAAGTGCTCTGGTCGCGGTTGGGATACAGCTCGCTGACGTACACTTCCCGTACATAATGGTTCGACAACTGCTCGAGGTCGCTCTTTATGTGCCCCGGTGTGAGAGAACTGCTGCGGTATGTAAAGAGCGGATCTATGTTGTACCAGGCCAGCAGGGCGCGGTTATAGCCGCTCGAAAGCGTCGTCTTGTCACTGTGTTCCGGGAACATTGTGGGTACGCTCGACAGCACCCACGCCTTTGGTTCGGATATGTCTATACCGTTTTTCGTGTTCTCGAAGTCATCTATATATGACGCATTGTCCTGCGTACCGCTTGCCTGGCCGGCGATAAGTTGGGCAAATTCGCCGGTGAAACTTATCTGTGACGGTGCGGTAAGGTGCAGGAAAGGTATCTTGTCGAGCACGTTGGTGAGCCACTGGCTTTCCTTTTTCCAGTTTATGTTGAGTCCCCACAGTATGTTGTTGAGCGGTTCGGAACCCATAGCCACCTTAGATGTGAGTGTCTGTTCGTGCAGTCTTTGGAACGTACCGCCTATCTGGAAGTCCTTGGAGAAGTCGTATTCCCAGTTCAGACCGAACATCGTCTTGCGCTGCATGCCGTAGTCGGTGTTGCTTTCGAGGCTCACGCTGACCGAAGTTCCTGCGTCAATGATGCTCTGGTTGAGTATTGTCACCTCGCCGGCCGAATAGTCAACGCTGTAGTCGCTGCCTTCCGTGAGCACCACTCCTCCGGCTGTGACCACCACCGAGCCTTGCGGCACATTGTACGCGCCGAGTGAGATGACGTTGGCCGACGTTCCACGGTACTGTCCCGTAAGGATGAACTTGTCTTTCTCGGCCACTTGCTTGGCGGCAGTGCGCGTTGTGTCGTAGAGTTCGGTAAAGGCGTAGGTGTCAGCCTTGGCGGATGGCACTCCTTTGCCGACGAGATAGTCCTTCAGATACGCACCGAAAGGTTCGGCAACAGGCAGGAACACGCGTCCGTTGCTTACGGTATAGCCCTCCACAAAGTCGAAATAGCCGTTGGAATGGGGTTTGTTGTTATTGTCAAGTCGGTCGGCTCCGATCACCTGGATGATGGTCTTGTCCTTTACCTGTGCCTCCGGTATATAAGAAAGGTAAACCCCCGTGGTGTCACTCTGGTACTTTATGTCAAGTCGGAACTTGTTTTTCTCTATTGTAGAGGCCAGATAATAGACGTTTTTCATCATCAGACGCCAGTTAGGCATCTGGGAACTGTTGTTTGTGTTCTTGAGTGACTTCACGAAAATGGCCTCGTTGGTGTTCGTATTGTCCGATGCGAACTCTCCCACCTGGTAGGTTACGCCGTTCAAAGTGTATTCGTAGGCCACGGCAAGCACCTGGTCTGTCTGCAGTGTCGATTTGAGAGAAATATATCCGAGAGCCGTGTTGACGGTGTATTCCGACGAGTTGAGCAGCCTTGCACTCTGCACTTTCTCGTAGTCAATGCCGCCCGTGAAGTCGCCGATGCCGTCCAGAACGGTGTTAGTCTGGTCTATGTCGCGCGCAGCCGTATAGTCGTGGGTCATAGAGTAGTACTCGCTGTTGGCTGCATTGTGCGGTGACACATCGGCAATGCCGCTTCCCCACAGCGGATTTCGGGTGTTGGAGCTTTCGCCGAGGTCGGTCAGCGCGATTATGTTGCGCGTGTTCACCGTGTTTCCCGTCTTGTTTGTCACCCAAACCTCAATCCTGGTAATCTTCACTCCCGTGGTAAGGTTGGGCAGGGTGCTCATTGCCTTGTCGTAACGCTCGCGGAAATAGTGGCCAAGGAAGAAGTGGCGGTTCTCTTCGTAGTTTGCGGCATCAATTTCAAAGGGAGTCAGCTGCGTACCTCCCTTGGATGACACGCTCTTGGTGGTGGAATTCTTCTGTGAAAGCACGGTCTGCAACTTCAACTTGCCGAACTGCAGGTCTGTGCGCACGCCAAACAGTGAGCTTGCGCCCTTTATGAGTGACGAATTTGACGGGAATGTGACGTTGCCAGCCTCGACGAGCTTCACTATCTCGTCCTCTTTCCCCTCGTAACGCAGCTTTATGTTCTTCGTATCGAAGTCAAACGTGGCGTCGGTGTTGTAGTTGAGGTTCATGTTCACCTTGTCGCCCACCTTGCCGTTGACGTTCAGGTTTATTTTCTCGTCGAAATCGAAGGCCGTAGTCTTGCGGTTGCGGATGGGGAGCGAGGGGTTCTCAATGTTCTTCAGCGTGGCTCCGAGCTTCAGTTCGGCCGTTCCCTGCGTCTTTATGCGCACACCGCCGGGACCGAATATCTTTTCCGCCGGGCCGAGGTCGAACTTCATGTCGGAGAAAGAGAACTTCTCCTTGCCCTTGTTGGCCACATTCTCCGCATTTTTGCCCCTGAAGAACTCCTGCATGGCCTTCTTTTCGCTCCATTTGCCGTATTCTTCGGGTGTCATGAGTACAGGTGCGTTCAGGAAGGAGTCCCCCATCTTCGCGCCGATGCGGTATAGGTTGAGCGAGTCGTCGTATTCCGCCTCCTGTTTGACGTTTTCCGGCGAGCGGAGGTCTATTCCGGCCGAGTCAAGGTCGGCAGTTGTGATGGGAGCGGTGCGCTTTATCCTCCACCGTGGGTGCAGCAGCGAGTCGGGAATGGCCTCCTCGTCGGCCTTAAGCGTGGGCTGCGCCTTTGGGGCGGGCTTCTTTTGCTTGGCCGTATCGTCGTCTTGCGGAGGCATTGCCAGTGCGCAAATGCTCAGCAGCGGTATCGTTATGTAGGCTATTCGCTTCATCTGCGGGTCGCGGGGACGGTCGTTTTCTCCTATTTTATCTGTTTCAGAGCCAGCTTTACCACCTCCTCCACGGGTGCGTCGGGCTGCTCTTGCAGTA